>JBKBOJ010000030.1:0-36314 GCA_046294815.1 Roseateles sp.
TCAGCACGATGGTGGTGCCGAACTCGTCGTTCACGTCCAGGATGAAGCGGCACATGTCCTGCTTCTCCTCGACGTTCATGCCGGCCATGGGCTCGTCCAGCAGCAGCAGGCTGGGCTCCATCGCCAGCGCGCGGCCCAGGTCCACGCGCTTTTGCAGGCCGTAGGGCAGACGGCCCACCGGCGTCTTGCGGTGCGCCTGGATCTCCAGGAAGTCGATGATGCGCTCCACCGCCGCGCGCTGCTCGGTCTCCTCGCGGCGCGCCGGGCCCAGGTGCAGCGCCTGCCAGAACAGGCCGCGCTTCATGCGCAGGTTGCGGCCGGTCATGATGTTGTCCAGCACGCTCATGCCCTTGAACAAGGCCAGGTTCTGGAACGTGCGGGCCACGCCCATCTCGGCCACCTGGCGCGCTCTCATGCCCTTGAAAGTCTTGCCCTGCAGCGTGATCTGGCCCTGCTGCGGCTCGTAGACGCCGTTGATGCAGTTCAGCATCGAGCTCTTGCCGGCGCCGTTCGGGCCGATGATGGCACGCACCTCGTGCTCGCGCACGTCGAAGCTGATGTCGGTCAGCGCCTTCACGCCACCGAACGAGAGCGAGATGTTCTTCACCTCAAGGACGACGTCGCCTATGGTCTTGCTCATGCGGCCGCCCCCCTCACCGCCGGGAAGGTGCGCGCCTCGGCAATGCGCAGGTCCGCCGCCACCAGCGCCGTGCGGCCATCCTCGAACTTCACCTGGGTCTCGATGTGCTGCGAGGCCTTGCCGGCATACAGCGCATCGATCAGCACACCGTACTTCTCCGCAATGGCGCCGCGACGCACCTTGCGCGTGCGGGTCAGCTCGCCGTCGTCGGCGTCCAGCTCCTTGTGCAGGATCAGGAAGCGGCTGACCTGGCTGCCGGCCAGCAACTCGTCCTGCGCCAGGTCGGCGTTGACCTTCTCCACGCAGTCGAGGATGAGGTCGTAGACCTCGGCGCGCTGGGCCAGGTCGGTGTAGCCGGCGTAGGGCAGGTTGCGGCGCTCGGCCCAGTTGCCGACGGCCTCGAAGTCGATGTTGATGAAGGCGCAGACCTTGTCGCGCCCGTCGCCGAAGCACACTGCCTCCTTGATGTGCGGGAAGAACTTCAGCTTGTTCTCCACGTACTTGGGTGCAAACAGCGCGCCGTCGAAGGCGCCGCCCGCAAGCCGGCCCACGTCCTTGGCGCGGTCGATGATCTTCAGGTGGCCGCTTGGGGTCAGGAAGCCGGCGTCCCCAGTGTGGAACCAGCCATCCTCGGTCAGCGCCTCGCGCGTGGCCGTCTCGTTCTTGTAGTAGCCCTTGAGCAGCCCCGGCGAGCGCACCAGCAGCTCGCCGCTGTCGCTGAGCTTGATCTCCACGCCTTCGATGGGCACGCCCACCGTGTCGGCGCGGACCTCGTGGTCGGGCTGCAAACAGACGAACACGGCCGTCTCGGTGGAGCCGTAGAGCTGCTTGAGGTTGATGCCGATCGCGCGGTAGAAGCTGAACAGGTCCGGGCCTATGGCCTCGCCCGCCGTGTAGGCCACACGCACGCGCGAGAAGCCCAGCGTGTTGCGCAGCGGGCCATAGATCAGCACGTCGCCCAGCGCATAGGCCAGCCGGTCCAGCCAGCCCACCGGCTGGCCGTCCATCAAGCGTGTGCCAACCCGGCGCGCCAGCGCCATGCAGCGCTCGAACAGCCAGCGCTTGGGCGCGGCAGCGTCCTCCATGCGGATCATCACCGTGGTCAGCAGACCCTCGAACACGCGCGGCGGCGCGAAGTAATAGGTCGGCCCGACCTCCTTCAGGTCGATGCCGACCGTGGCGGCCGACTCCGGACAGTTGACGGCATAGCCGCACACCAGCCACTGCGCAAAGCTGAAGATGTTCTGGCCAATCCAGGCCGGCGGCAGGTAGGCCAGCACCTCCTCGCGCTCGGTCAGCCGATCGAAGCGCTGGCCGGCGCGGGCCCGGTCGATCAGCGTCGCATGGGTATGAATGACGCCCTTGGGATGGCCCGTCGTGCCGGACGTGAAGAACAGCGCGGCAACCTCGTCCGGCCGCCCTGCCGCCACTTCGGCGGCGAAGAAAGCGGGCCGCTCGGCCCGCGCGGCACGCCCCTGTTCGATCAGCGCGTCCAGCGCGGCCAGGCCCGGCTCGTCATAGTGGCGCAGGCCGCGCGGGTCGTCGAACCAAATACGTGCCAGCTGCGGGCAGCTCTCGCGCAGCGACAGCAGCTTGTCGACCTGCTCCTGGTCTTCCACCACGGCAAACGCCACTTCGGCGTTGTTGATCGGGAAGGCGAACTCCGCAGCCACGGCGTCCTGGTACAGCGGCACCGGCACCGCGCCCAGTGCCTGGGCGGCCAACATGCTGGCGTACAGGCGCGGCCGGTTCTCGCCGATCACCACCAGATGCTGTCCGCGGCGCAGGCCGGCCGCCGCCAGGCCCAGCGCCAGGTCCTGCACCAGCGCGGCCAGCTCGGCCCAGCTCAACGTCTGCCACAGGCCAAAGGCCTTTTCGCGCAGCGCCGGCGCGTGTGGGCGGCGGGCGGCATGGTCGAGCAGCAGCCGAGGAAAGGTGTCCGTCAAGCTTGTCTCCGTTGCGGGGGCTGGAGCCTCCGTCTGTGCAGGCCATTCTGGCGACGACTTTGACGCCGATCTGTCAGTCCAACGACAATCTACGGGTCTTCACGGCCCAGACTTTCCCGCACGCGATGAGCACCTTCGCGCCACTTCCCCTGCGCCAGCGAGCCCGCCGGCCCAGCGCGGCCGAGCTGGCCGCCATCCCCTGGCTGGCGCTGTTGGACGGTGCGCAGCGCGAGCTGGCCGTGGCCACGCTGGAAGTGGCCGATGCCGCACCGGGCGAGCGCCTGTGCCGCATCGGCCGGCCGGCCAACTTCTGGTTCGGCGTCGTGGACGGGCTGCTGAAGATGAACAACGACGATTCCACCGGCCAGGCCGTCACCTTCACCGGCATCCCGCCGGGCGGCTGGTTCGGCGAGGGCACGCTGCTCAAGCGCGAGGCCTACCGCTACAACATCCAGGCGCTGCGCCCCAGCGTGGTGGCCGGCCTGCCCATCGACAGCTTCCACGCGCTGCTGGACGGCAGCATCGCCTTCAACCGCTTCGTGCTGAATCAGCTCAATGAGCGGCTGGGCCAGTTCATCGCGGCGCGCGAGACCGACCGCATCCACGACCCCGACGTGCGCGTCGCCCGCAACCTGGCCGCGCTGTTCCACCCGCAGCTCTACCCGGGCGTGGGCAGCTGGCTGCGCATCACGCAGCAGGAGCTGGGCTATCTCGTGGGGTTGTCGCGCCAGCGCGTGAACCAGGCGCTGCACCGCCTCGGCGACGCCGGGCTGATCCGCATCGAGTACGGCGGGCTGCGGGTGCTGGACCTCGCCGGCCTGCGGCGCTTTCCGGCCTGATCAGGCCGCGAAGGCGACGGCCTCGGGTTCGCCGCGCGGCAGCGTGGCCCAACGGTCGGCGGTCAATTCGTACAGCAGCGCAGCCGCGCTGCCGGGCCCGTCGGCCAGCGTGCCCTTGGGCCGCAGGCCTAGGCCATCCAGCGTCTTGCGGGTGGGTGCGTTGTTGGGCAGCACGGCCGCCACGACGGCGGGCTCGCCGCGCTGCTCGAAGGCCTGCGCAAACGCATGCTGCGCCATCTCGGACGCCAGGCCGCGCCCCCAGGCGCGCGGCGTGATGCGGTAGTACAGAAGGAGGCCGGCATGGCCGGCCACACTGCGGTGCATCAGGCCGCCGAAGCCGATGATCTGGTCAGGCTGCTCACGCTCGGCGATCGCCCAGTGGCCGAAACCGCGGGTCTGCCAGTGGTCCAGCCAGGCATGCAGCTGAGCCTGGGTCGCCGCTCGCCCCTGGGGGGTCGCATGGGCGCAGAAGCGGCTCACCGCCGGGTCGGCGTACAAGGCCAGCAGGAGGTCCAGATCGCTGTCCTGGGGCGGGCGCAGCAGCAGGCGGCGGGTGGTCACGGTGGCCGCAACGGCGGCGACGGCCTCGCTGAACTCAATCTGGACCATCTGGTCAAATTTTGGTGAAAACCCTGGGAGGGTAGCCACTCAACGGTCCGATCGGAAGCCCCCGGCTGGCGGGATTTGTCGCATCGCTGTCACAAATCCGCGCAATTGCACACAAAACGCCACCCCGGCAGCCGGGGTGGCGTACCCGGGCTTAGGCGGTCAGCAGCGCATTGACGCGCTTGACATAGGCGGCCGGGTCTTCCAGGTGGCCCCCCTCGGCCAGCACGGCCTGGTCGAACAGCACCTGGGCCAGGTCGTCAAACTGGGCGCTGTCGCCCAGCTTCTTGACCAGGCTGTGCTCGGGGTTGATCTCCAGCGTGGGCTTGGACACCGGCGCAGCCTGCCCGGCCTGCTTCAGCAGACGCGCCAGGTGGCCGCTGACTTCGCCCTCATCCACGACGATGCAGGCCGGCGAGTCGACGAGACGGGTGGTCACGCGCACGTCCTTGGCGCGGTCCTTCAGCGCCTCCTTGAGCTTGTCGACCAGCGGCTTGAAGGCCTCGGCCACTTCCTCGGCCTTCTTCTTCTCTTCCTCGTCCTGCAGCTTGCCGAGGTCAACGGCGCCCTTGGCGACCGACTGCAGCGGCTTGCCGTCGAACTCGTAGAGGTGGCTGAGCATCCACTCGTCCACGCGGTCCACCAGCAGCAGCACCTCGATGCCCTTCTTGCGGAAGATCTCCAGCTGCGGGCTGGACTTGGCAGCGCCAAGCGAGTCGGCCGTGATGTAGTAAATGGCCTCCTGGCCTTCCTTCATGCGGCCCACGTAGTCGGCCAGGCTCACACCCTCGTCGGCCTGCGTGGACGCGAAGCGGAACAGCTTGGCCAGCCGCTCCTGGTTCTGGTGGTCCTCGCCAATGCCTTCCTTGAGCACCTGGCCGAAGTCCTTCCAGAACTCGGCGTACTTCTGGCGCTCGGCGGCGTCCTCGCTGTTGGCCAGGCTCTCCAGCATGCCCAGCACGCGCTTGGTGGAGCCTTCGCGGATGGCCTTGACGTCGCGGCTTTCCTGCAGCAGCTCACGGCTGACGTTCAGCGGCAGGTCGGCCGAGTCGATGACGCCCTTGACGAAGCGCAGGTAGACCGGCATCAGCGCCTCGGCATCGTCCATGATGAAGACGCGCTTCACGTAAAGCTTCACGCCGCCGCGCTTGTTGCGGTTCCACAGGTCGAAGGGCGCTTTCTTGGGGATGTAGAGCAGCTGGGTGTACTCGCTGCGGCCCTCGACGCGGTTGTGCGTGTAGGCCAGCGGCCCCTCCGTGTCGTAGGAGATCTGCTTGTAGAACTCCTCGTACTGCTCGGGCGTGATCTCGCTCTTGCTGCGCGTCCACAGCGCCGAGGCCTTGTTGACGGGCTCCCACTCGTCAGTCAGGACCTGCTTGGCCGCTTCAGCGTCCCAGGTCTCCTTGCGCATCAGAATGGGCAAGGAGATGTGGTCGCTGTACTTGGCAACAATCGACTTGACGCGCCAGGTCTTCAGGAACTCCTCCTCGCCCTCGCGCAGGTGCAGGATGACATCGGTGCCGCGGCGCTCCCGGGTGATGGTTTCCAGCTCGTACTCGCCCGTGCCCTCGCTGCTCCAGCGCACACCCTGGTCGGCCGGCAGTCCGGCGCGGCGGCTCTCCACCGTGATGCGATCGGCGACGATGAAGCCGGAGTAGAAGCCCACGCCGAACTGACCGATGAGCTGGGCGTCCTTCTTCTGGTCGCCCTCAAGCCTGGCCATGAACTCCCGCGTGCCGCTCTTGGCGATGGTGCCCAGGTGAGCCGCCGCCTCCTCGGCGCTCATGCCGATGCCGTTGTCACTGATGGTCAGCGTGCGGGCTTCCTCATCAAAGCTGATGCGGACTTCCAGGTTGGGTTGATCCTCGAACAGCGCCGCGTTGTCCAGCGCCTCGAAGCGCAGCTTGTCACAGGCGTCGCTGGCGTTGGAGACCAGCTCGCGCAGGAAGATTTCCTTGTTGGAGTAGAGCGAGTGGGTGACGAGGTGCAGGATCTGCTTGACTTCGGCCTGGAAGGCGTGAGTTTGCTTGGTCATGGCTAGTAGAGGGCTGAGAAGCGAAACGCGGCCCATATGGGGCCGCGTCCAGGTTCTTCAAGAGGTCGGCTTCAACGGCGGGACTTGACCGCCTCCGACAGCATGTCCAGCACCGCCAACGAGTGCTCCCAGCCCAGGCAGGCGTCAGTGATGCTCTTGCCGTACTGCAGCTTGGCCGGGTCGTCCTGGCCCGGCGTGAACTTCTGCGCGCCATCATTCAAGTGGCTTTCCACCATGACGCCGAAGATGGCCTTGCTGCCCTCGCGCAGTTGGCCGGCGATGTCGCGGGCCACGTCCAACTGGCGCTGGTGCTGCTTGCTGGAGTTGGCGTGCGAGCAGTCCACCATCAGCCGCTCCGGCAGGCCGGCCTTGGCCAGGTCGGCGCAGGCCGCGGCGACGTGGGTGGCGTCGTAGTTGGGCGACTTGCCGCCACGCAGGATGACGTGGCAGTCGGCGTTGCCGCGCGTCTCGACGATGGCAACCTGGCCGTTCTTGTGCACCGACAGGAAATGGTGGCCGCGCGCTGCGGCCTGGATGGCATCGGTCGCGATCTTGATGTTGCCGTCAGTGCCGTTCTTGAAGCCGATCGGGGCTGAGAGGCCCGAGGCCAGCTCGCGGTGCACCTGGCTTTCGGTCGTGCGCGCGCCGATGGCACCCCAGGCGATCAGGTCGCCAATGTACTGCGGCGAGATCACGTCCAGGAATTCGCTGCCGGCGGGCATGCCCAGGCGGTTGATCTCCAGCAGCAACTGGCGCGCAATGCGCAGGCCCTCGTCGATGCGGTAGCTCTCGTCCAGGTAGGGGTCGTTGATCAGGCCCTTCCAGCCCACCGTGGTACGCGGCTTCTCGAAATAGACGCGCATGACGATTTCCAGCGTGCCGGCGTACTTGTCGCGCTGCTCCTTCAGCTTGCGGGCGTACTCGATGGCGGCGGCTGGGTCGTGGATGGAGCAGGGGCCGATGACCACCAGCAGCCGGTCGTCTTTGCCGCCCATGATGTCGCGGATGCGCTGGCGGGTCCGGCCGATCAGCGCCTCCACCGGCGTGCCGCTGATGGGGAAGAAGCGGATCAGATGCTCCGGCGGCGGCAGCGGCGTCACGTCGACGATGCGCTCGTCGTCGGTGGCACTGGTCTTGTCGTCCTGCGAGTACCAGCGCTGGGCTTCGGGTTGGACGGACTGGAGCTTGGCGTTCATCGGAATCAGCCTTTCAGAAACAAAAAACCGCCGGGCTGGCGGCCTCGGCGGTTTTGGGGGAGTTTGCTGTTCAGCGCGCGCGCTCAGGACTCTCCACCGCCGGGGCGGGGAAAAAACCAAAAGCGAAAGTAGACGGCGCGGGACATGGGAGAGGAATCTAGCACGCCAGCAGGTGCGGGCGTTCGCGAGATGCCAAGCCTGGCTTCAGGCCGTGCCACCGACGGTGAGACCGTCGATGCGCAGCGTCGGCTGGCCCACACCCACCGGCACGCTCTGGCCCTCCTTGCCGCAGACGCCCACGCCGGTGTCCAGACTCATGTCGTTGCCAATCATGCTCACGCGGGTCAGCGCGTCCGGGCCGTTGCCGATGATGGTCGCGCCCTTGACCGGGTACTGGATCTTGCCGTTCTCCACCCAGTAGGCCTCGCTGGCTGAAAACACGAACTTGCCGCTGGTGATATCCACCTGGCCGCCGCCGAAGTTGGTCGCGTACAAGCCCTTCTTGATGGACGCGACGATCTCCTTGGGGTCGTCCTTGCCGCCGAGCATGTAGGTATTGGTCATGCGCGGCATCGGCACATGGGCATAGCTCTCGCGGCGGCCGTTGCCGGTGGGGGCGACCTTCATCAGCCGCGCATTCATCGCGTCCTGGATGTAGCCCTTCAGGATGCCATCCTCGATCAGCACATTGCGCTGGCTGGCCGTGCCCTCGTCGTCCACGTTCAGCGAGCCGCGGCGGTCGGGGATGGTGCCGTCGTCCAGCACCGTCACGCCCTTGGCGGCCACGCGCTGGCCGATGCGGCCGGAGAAGGCGCTCGAGCCCTTGCGGTTGAAGTCCCCCTCCAGGCCATGGCCCACGGCCTCGTGCAGCAGCACGCCGGGCCAGCCCGGGCCCAACACCACGGTCATCTCGCCTGCCGGCGCCGGGCGGCTCTCCAGGTTGGTCAGCGCCGCATGCACGGCCTGCTCGACATAGCCGGCGATCAGCTCGTCGGTGAAATAGGCCAGGCCGAAACGGCCACCGCCGCCGCCCGTCCCGACCTCACGGCGGCCGTTGCTCTCGGCAATCACCGTCAGCGACAGCCGCACCAGCGGCCGCACGTCCGCGGCCAGCGTGCCGTCGGCGCGGGCAATCAGCACCACCTCATGCTCAGCGGCCAGGCCGGCCATGACCTGCACGATGCGTGGATCCTTGGCGCGGGCCATCTTCTCGACGCGCTCCAGCAACGCGACCTTGGCCGTGCTGTCGAGACTCGCGATGGGGTCGGCCACGCCGTAGAGCTCGCGGCTGCCGGCCACGCGGCTCTGGCCCGGCACCTTGACCTTGCGGCTCTGGCCCGCGGCGGCAATGGTGCGCACGGTGCGGGCCGCGTCCAGCAGCGACTCCAGCGAGATGTCGTCCGAGTACGCGAACGCCGTCTTCTCGCCGGCCACGGCACGCACGCCCACGCCCTGATCAATGCTGAAGCTGCCACTCTTGACGATGCCCTCCTCCAGGCTCCAGCCCTCGGCGCGGGTGGTCTGGAAGTACAGGTCAGCATCGTCGACCCGATGCGCCGTGATCAGACGCAGCGCCTGCGCCAGCGAGGCCTCGGTCAGACCAAAGGGCTCCAGCAGTTGCGAGCGGGCGGTGGCCAGGCGGGCCAGGGTCGGTTCGACGGCGATCATGACCCGATTCTAGGAGCCCGTCGGACATACTTCTTTACCCAAATTCTGTCGGCTGCGGCGGGTCGTGCCTCGTTGTGAGCAGGCCTTGTGCAACTCAACAAAGGAACCGAGATGACACGCTTCACCAGTGCCCTGATCGCCCTGCTGTCCCTGGCCGGCACCCAGGCCTTCGCGCAGACGCCCGCCTCTGCACCCGGCACGAACACGCCGCACATCGATCAGCGCGAGGCACGTCAGCAGGCGCGCATCGAACAGGGTGCCGCCAGCGGCAGCCTGACGGCGCAAGAGACGCGCCGCCTGGAACGCGAGCAAGCCCACATCGCCAACGCCGAGGCCAAGGCCAAGTCCGACGGCACAGTCACCGCCCGCGAGCGTCGCCGCCTGCACCGCATGCAGGACGCTGCCAGCCGTGACATACACCGCAAGCGACACAACGACCGCGCCGCCAGCGCAGCGGGCTGAAAGGATGCCGCGGCTCAGCCGGCCTCGCGGTCGCGCCTGAGCGCCAGCCCGGCGTCGTAGAGCCGGTTGCGCGGCGCGCCGCTGATCTGCGCCGCCAGCGCGACCGCCTGCTTCAGCGGCAGCTCCGCCGCCAGCACGCCGAGCACGCGCAGCGCGTCGGCAGGCAGGTCGTCATCGACCGCGGCCCGCGGCGTCGAGGCATGCAGCACCAGCACGAACTCCCCGCGCTGGCGTCGCGCATCAGCGGCCAGCCAGGCCGGCAGCGTCGCCGCCTCGGCCGTATGGATGCTCTCAAATTGCTTGGTCAGCTCGCGCCCCAGCGTCACGCGTCGCGCTGGCGCCAGTTCCGCCAGCAGCGCGATCAGCTCCTGGATGCGGTGCGGCGCCTCGAACACGACCTGGCTCTGCCCCTGAACCGCCAGCAAGCCCTGCAGCGCGTCACGCCGTTCACCGGCCTTGGTGGGCAGAAAGCCGTGGAACGCAAAACTCGTCGCGGCGGCATCGCCGGCGACGGACAGGGCCGTCACCGCGCTGCTGGGCCCGGGCAAGGGCAGCACCCGGTAGCCGGCAGCCACCACCTCCTGCACCAGCACGGCGCCGGGATCGGAGATGGCCGGCGTGCCCGCATCCGACGCATACGCCACGCGCTCGCCGGCCGCCAGCCGCGCGATGACGGCCGCACTGCCGGCGCGCTCGTTGTGCTGGTGCACGGCGATCAGCGGCTTGTGCAGCCCCAGGTGGCGCAGCAGGCCGCCGCCCTGGCGCGTGTCCTCACAGGCCAGCGCATCGACCAAACCCAGCGCATGGATGGCGCGCAGCGAGAGGTCGGCCAGGTTGCCGATGGGCGTGGCCACCACGTAGAGCGTGGCGGCCGGATACTGCTGGCCGCCGGCCGCGGCCTGCGCGGCCTGGCGCAGCAGGGAGGCGTCAATGTTCAACTGGGGCTCTCGTTCAAAACCAGCAAGCAAGGCGTCGGGCGCCGCCGCCGAGGACCGGGCGCTGGCCCACCTGCAACGCGCAGGCCTGCGCTTTCTGGAGCGGAATTATCGAGTCGCCGCCGGCCCCAGCCGCCGCGCCGGCGAAGTGGACCTGGTCATGCAGGACCGCGACGGTACGCTGGTGTTCGTCGAGGTGCGCGCGCGGCGTGACGCCGCGCACGGCGGCGCGGCGGCCAGCGTCACGACCCGCAAGCAGCGGCGCCTGATCTATGCCGCCCAGCACTATCTGCTGCGCCACGCCAGCCCACCGCCGTGCCGATTCGACGTGGTGGCCATTGACGGCGACGACCTCCGTTGGCTGCAGGCCGCCTTCGATGCGTCTATGGGCTGACCCTATGATCCTGACCTGATGATCGAACAACGAATCCAGCAGCAGTTCTTCGAAAGCGCCGACCTGCTCTACCAGGCGGCCGAGCAACTGGCCCGCCCGCTGGCCATGGCCGCGCAGATGGTGGTGGACGCCATCACCGGCGGCAACCGCATCCTGTGCGCCGCGCAAGGCTTGGCGGCGCTGGACGCCGACTACCTCGCCGCTCGCCTGGCCGGCCGCTTCGAACAGGAGCGCCCTGGGCTGGCCGCCTGGAGCCTGGCCGCCCAGGCCCGCGACGCCGCGGGCCTGGACCTGGCCCGGCTGCTGCAGGCCCATGGTCACCCGGGTGATGTGCTCGTCATGATGGAGCCGCTGCGCGAGCAGCGCGATGCCTGGGCCGCCGCGCTGGCCGTCGCGCATTCACAGGAGATGAGCGTCATCGCGCTGACCGGCGGCGCCACCGACGAATGGCGCGGCCTGCTGCAGGACACCGACATCCAGATCCGCATCAGCCATGCGCGCGAGCCGCGCGTTATCGAGGCCCAGCGCGTGCTGCTGCATGCGCTGGCCGACGCTGTCGACGTGCAGCTGCTTGGCAGCGACGAATGAACCCTCTTGATGGAAAGCCGATGAAGCCCTCCCTGAACCGCACCTTGATCGCCGCCGCCCTCGCCAGCCTGCTGGCCACGGGCTGCGCGCCGCTGCTGATCGGCGGCGCCATGGTGGGCGGCGTCAGTGTCGCCACCGACCGCCGCACCTCCGGCACGCAGTTGGAAGACCAGACCATCGAAATCAAGGCCGCTGCCCGCATCCGCGAGCAGATTGGCGACAAGGCCCACATCAACGTCAACAGCTACAACCGCGTCGCGCTGATCACCGGCGAGGCCGACTCCGAGCAAACGCGCGCCCGCGTCGAGGCGCTGGTGGGCGGCGTAGAGAACGTGCAGAAGGTACTCAACGAGGTGGCCGTGAGCCCGCCCAGCTCGCTGAGCAGCCGCTCCAACGACGCGCTCATCCAGGGCAAGATCAAGACCAAGCTCATCGAAGCGCGCGACCTGATCAGCAATGCCTTCTACGTCGTGGTGGAGCGCGGCAACGTCTACCTGATGGGCCGCGTCAGCGAACGCGAGGCGCACCGCGCCACCGAGATCGCACGCCAGATCAGCGGCGTGCGCAAGGTGATTCGGGCATTCGAGATCATCAGCGAGGAAGAGCTCGCCCGCTACGCGCCCAAGGCGCCGCAATAAGCCCATCGCCCAGCGCTGACGCGCTGGTCACCCCCCCCCGAGGCAACGCCGATGCTCGCCGGCGATGGCCCTCTCGCACATCGGCTCAAACGCGCCTTGGGGCGGCCCGGCGGCGCGCTTGAACCCGTCGCTCAAAGCCGCTTGATCAGGCTGGAGGTGTCCCAGCGATTGCCGCCCATCGCCTGCACGTCGGCGTAGAACTGGTCCACCAGCGCCGTCAGCGGCAGGCGCGCGCCGTTGCGGCGGGCCTCGTCCAGCACCAGGGCCAGGTCCTTGCGCATCCAGTCCACCGCGAAACCGAAATCGAACTGGTCCGCCACCATGGTCTTGCCCCGGTTGTCCATCTGCCAGCTCTGGGCCGCGCCCTTGCCAATGACGTCCAGCACCTGGACCATGTCCAGGCCCGATTTCTGGCCGAATCGCACCGCCTCGGCCAGCCCCTGGACGACGCCGGCGATGCAGATCTGGTTGACCATCTTGGCCAGCTGACCCGAGCCTGGACCGCCCAGCAGCGTGACGGCCTTGGCGAAGGCCAGCGCGACGGGCTTCATCGCATCGAAGGCGGGGGGGTCACCGCCGCACATCACGGTCAGCGCGCCGTTGACCGCGCCGGCCTGGCCGCCCGAGACCGGCGCGTCAACGAAGGCGATGCCGCGTCGCGCGCCCTCGGCGTGAAGCTCGCGCGCCACCGCGGCGGAGGCCGTCGTATGGTCGACGAACACCGCACCCGCGGCCATGCCGGCGAACGCGCCCGCATCGCCCAGCACGACCGAGCGCAGATCGTCGTCGTTGCCGACGCTGCAAAACACGAAGTCCGCGCCCTGGGCTGCCTGCGCCGGCGTGGCGGCGGCGCGGCCGCCATACTGCTGCACCCAGCCCTGCGCCTTGGCCGCCGTGCGGTTGTAGACCGTGACCTGGTGGCCGGCGCGAGCCAGATGGCCGGCCATGGGATGACCCATGACGCCCAGGCCCAGGAAGGCCACGCGGCGGGAGGGAACGGGGTCGTAGCTGCGGGGGCTCATCGGCTCAGACGATGGTGAGGTGTTCGGTACCGCTGGACAGATCCCCGCTGCGCGCGCGCTCGCTGTTGAGCTTGATCTGCAGGCGCAGGTCGTTGACGGAGTCGGCATTGCGCAGCGCGTCTTCGTAGGTGACCTTGCCGCTCTCGTAGAGGTCGAACAGCGCCTGGTCGAAGGTCTGCATGCCCTGCTCGCGCGAGCGCTTCATCAGCTCTTTGATATCGCTGATCTCGCCCTTGAAGATCAGGTCCGAGACCAGCGGCGTGTTCAGCAGGACCTCCACCGCGGCCACCCGCCCCTTGCCCTCGCGGCGCGGCAGCAGGCGCTGGCTGATCATGGCGCGCAGGTTCAGCGACAGGTCCATCAGCAACTGCTGGCGGCGGTCTTCGGGGAAGAAGTTGATGATGCGGTCCAGCGCCTGGTTGGCACTGTTGGCATGCAGCGTGGCCATGCACAGGTGACCGGTCTCGGCGAAGGCAATGGCATGGTCCATGGTCTCGCGGTCGCGCAGTTCACCCATCAGGATGACGTCGGGCGCCTGGCGCAGCGAGTTCTTCAGCGCCGCCTCCCAACTGTCGGTGTCGATGCCGAGCTCACGCTGCGTGATGATGCAGTTCTTGTGCGGGTGGACGAACTCGATGGGGTCTTCGATGGTGACGATGTGGCCATAGGTCGTCTCGTTGCGCTCGTCGATCATCGCAGCCAGCGTGGTGCTCTTGCCCGAGCCGGTAGCGCCGACGACGATGACCAGACCGCGCTTGGCCTGCACCACCTCGCGCAGCACCGGCGGCAGGTCCAGCGACGCGATGGTGGGCAGCGTGGACGGGATGGTGCGCAATACCAGGCCGACCTGGCCCTGCTGCACGAACGCGTTGACGCGAAAGCGCCCGATGCCGTGCGGCGAGATCGCGAAGTTGCACTCCTTGGTGCGCTCGAACTCGGCCGCCTGCTTGTCGTTCATGATGGCCCGCGCAAGCTGCAGCGTGTGCTGGCCCGTCAGCGGCTGCGGCGACACCTTGGTCAACTTGCCGTCCACCTTGATGGCCGGCGGAAACTCGGCCGTCAGGAACAGGTCGGAGCCCTTGCGCGACAGCATCAGCCGCAGCAGGTCGTTGATGAATTTCGAGGCCTGGTCGCGTTCCATGCTGCGTGTCCTTTTCAATCAGCCGGGGAAGTTCTCGGGGAACTTGGCCTTCGAGCGCGCCTCGGCCGGCGAGATGATGTTGCGCCTGACCAAATCGGTGAGGTTCTGGTCCAGCGTCTGCATGCCCAAGGCATTGCCAGTCTGGATGGCCGAGTACATCTGCGCCACCTTGTTCTCGCGGATCAGGTTGCGGATGGCCGAGGTGCCCAGCATGATCTCGTGCGCTGCGACGCGACCGGTGCCGTCCTTGAGCTTGCACAGGCTCTGCGAGATGACGGCCACCAGCGACTCCGACACCATTGCCCGCACCATCTCCTTCTCGGCCGCCGGAAACACGTCCACGATGCGGTCCACCGTCTTGGCCGCCGACGAGGTGTGCAGCGTGCCGAACACCAGGTGACCTGTCTCGGCCGCGGTGAGCGCCAAGCGGATGGTCTCCAGGTCGCGCATCTCGCCCACCAGCACCGCGTCCGGATCCTCGCGCAGCGCCGAGCGCAGCGCATTGCTGAAGCTGTGCGTGTGCGGCCCCACCTCGCGCTGATTGACCAGGCTCTTCTTGCTCTCGTGCACGAACTCGATGGGATCCTCGATGGTCAGGATGTGGCCGTACTCGTTTTCGTTGAGGTGGTTGATCATGGCCGCCAGCGTGGTGCTCTTGCCGGAGCCGGTGGGCCCGGTCACCAGCACCAGGCCGCGCGGCTTGAGCGCCAGCTCGGCAAATACCTTGGGCGCGCCCAGCTGCTCCAGCGTCAGGATCTTGCTCGGAATGGTGCGGAACACCGCGCCCGCGCCGCGGTTCTGGTTGAAGGCGTTGACGCGGAAGCGCGCCAGACCCTGGATCTCGAAGGAGAAGTCGACCTCCAGCGTCTCCTCGTACACCTTGCGCTGGGCATCGTTCATGATGTCGTAGACCATGGCGTGGACCGCGCGGTGGTCCAAGGCCTCGACGTTGATGCGACGCACGTCGCCATGCACCCGGATCATCGGCGGCAGGCCGGCCGAGAGGTGCAGGTCGGACGCCTTGTTCTTGACCGAGAATGCCAACAGCTGAGTGATGTCCATGGTGTGCGGATGAGAAGACTCGGCTGATTATGGCGATCTCAGACTCCCTCCAAGTCACCAAAAACCGTATCGCTGCGGCATGTGTCGCGGCCGGCCGCCCGCCGCAGGCGGTGCAACTGCTGGTGGTCAGCAAAACCTTTCCGGCCGCGGCGGTGCGCGAGGCCTTCGAGGCCGGCGCCCGCGCCTTCGGTGAAAACTACGTGCAGGAAGGACTCGCCAAGATCGTCGAGCTCATCGACCTGCGCGGCTGCATCGAGTGGCACCTGATTGGCCCGCTGCAGTCCAACAAGACGCGGCCGGTGGCCGAGCAGTTCGATTGGGTGCACTCGGTGGACCGGCTCAAGATCGCCCAGCGGCTCAACGAGCAGCGCCCGGCCGAGTTGCCGCCGCTGAACGTCTGCCTGCAGGTCAACATCAGCGCAGAGGCCAGCAAGAGCGGCCTGCTGCCCAACGAGGTGGGCGCGCTGGCGCAGCAGGTCGCCACCCTGCCGCGACTGCGGCTGCGTGGGCTGATGGCCGTGCCCGAGCCCGGCCCGGGCGCGCTGGCCCAGCACCGGGCGATGGCGGCGCTGTTCAACAACTTGCAGCAACAAGGCCTGGCGCTGGACACGCTGTCGCTGGGCATGAGCGCCGACCTCGAAGACGCCATTGCCGCCGGCTCGACCATGGTCCGCGTCGGCTCGGCGATCTTCGGCCCGCGCGGCGCCCGCTAAGGACGGCAAGCACACTGCACGCCCCATGCTTGGCCGCTTGCTCGCTTGCATCGCCTTGGCCGCCTTGGCCCCAGCTTTGACCGCCGAGCCCGTGCCCGACACACTCGCGCAGCGGGCGCTGGCCTGCACGGGCTGCCACGGCAAGCAGGGTCGAGCCGCACCCGACGCTTACTACCCGCGCCTGGCGGGCAAGCCGGCGGGCTATCTGTACAACCAGCTGCTGAACTTCCGCGACGGCCGGCGCGACTACGGCCTGATGAGCGAGCTGATCGCGCCGCTGTCCGACGCCTACCTGCAGGAGCTGGCCGGCCATTTCGCGGCGCTGGACCTGCCCTACCCGCCACCGCAGCGGCCCACGCTGCCGGCGCCCGAGCTGGCCCGTGCCGAGCGGCTGATCCGCCACGGCGACGCCGCCCGCAAGCTGCCCGCGTGCACCGCCTGCCATGGCGAGCGCCTGACCGGCGCACAGCCTGCCGTGCCCGGGCTGCTCGGCCTGTCACGTGACTACCTGAACGGCCAGCTGGGCGCCTGGCGCAGCGGCCAGCGCCGTGCGCAGGCGCCGGACTGCATGGCCCAGATCGCCAAGACGCTGACCGTGGCCGAGATCAACGCGGTGACGCAGTACCTGGCCGGCCAGCCCATGCCGGTCGACCCGCATCCCGCCATGTCCCTGCCCGGCCCCACGCCACTGCGCTGTGGGACCTTGCCATGAAGCGGCTGCTGCTCGCGCTGACGCTGATCGCCGTCGCCCTGGTCGCGGCCGGCGCGGCGCTGCTGGCCTGGCAGCGTCGCCTGCCGGACGCGACACCGCCGTCCAGTCCCACCGTCGACCTGCGCCGCGGCGCCTATCTCGCCGCCGTGGGCAACTGCGCCGGCTGCCACACGGCGCGCGGCGGCGAACGGCTGGCGGGCGGGCGACCGATTCCCACGCCCTTCGGCACGGTGTACTCGTCCAATCTGACGCCCCATGCGAGCGGCCTTGCCGGCTGGAGCGCCGACGACTTCTGGCGTGCGCTGCACCTGGGCCAGAGCCGCGACGGCCGGCTGCTGTTGCCGGCCCACCCCATCACCAACACGACGCGCATCACGCGCGCGGACGCCGACGCGCTGCACGCCTGGCTGCAGGCCCAGCCGGCCGTCGATGCCCCGCGCCGCCCGCACGAGTTGCGCTGGCCGCTCGACACCGAACTTGGCCGCCAGCTGGCGGTGGCAGCCTGGCGGGCGCTGTACTTCCGGCCCGGCGTCTTCCAGCCTGACGCCGCGCGTGACGCCGCATGGAACCGTGGCGCCTACCTCAGCCAGGGCCTGGCCCATTGCAGCGCCTGCCATGCCGGCCGCAATGCGCTGGGCGGCGACCAGGGCGCCGACGACTTCCGTGGCGGGTTGCTGGCCGGCCTGGGCTGGCATGCGCCGTCGCTGCTGGACCCGGCCGAGGCCGGCGTGCAGCGCTGGGCCGACGACACGCTGCGCCGCTGGCTGCGCGACGGCCAGGCTCAGGGCCACACGGCGCAGGGGCCGATGGCCGAGGTCATCCTCGGCAGCACCGCAGCGCTGGACGACGACGACCTCGCCGCGATGAGCGCCTATCTGCGCGCGCTGCCCGAACAGGCCGCCGCACGGCCCGCGCCGGCCAAGCCCGACCCGCGCCGCCGCGAGCGTGGCGCCGCGCTGTACCGCGAGCACTGCATGGCCTGCCATGGCGAGCACGGCGAGGGGCGGCTCGACGCTTCGGGCGCCATCGCCTATCCCGCCTTGGCCGGCAGCCGCATCGTCACCCAGGCCAGCGCGGCCAACCTGATCCGCATCATCGAGCGCGGCGGCTACGCGCCGGCCACGCCCGGCAACCCGCGCCCCTACGGCATGCCGCCCTTCGCAGGCCTGCTGGGAGCGGACGACCTGGCCGCGCTGGCCAGCCATCTGCGCCAATCCTTTGGCCACCAGGCCGGCGAGATCGACGACGTCGAGGTGCTGCGGCTGCGGGCTGCAACAGCGGCACATTGA
Source organism: Roseateles sp. (assembly GCA_046294815.1). Taxonomy (GTDB): domain Bacteria; phylum Pseudomonadota; class Gammaproteobacteria; order Burkholderiales; family Burkholderiaceae_C; genus Pelomonas. The sequence goes on from JBKBOJ010000030.1 coordinate 17,887, forward strand.
CACGACAAGCTCCTGAGCGAAGGCACGACGTGAACAACTTCACGCGGTCCTCGCGCGCTCTTCTCTAAAGGCTCACTGGTCGCGACACACTGCGCCCGGGCCGAAGTCCAGGCCCGAAACAACCGGCCCATCCAGCTTAGAGTCATCGTTGGGTAGCCGGCGGCAGGCGAGCCGTCCGCACCCGAAGCACCACGCAAGGATCTGAACCGCATGAACTTCCTGACGCAACTGCGCATCGGCCAGCGCCTGGCCGTGAGCTTCGGCCTGTTGATCCTGCTGCTGATCGGCATCGGTGTTTACGGCGCGATGAACGCCAACCGGCTGTCCAAGGACCTGGACCGTACGGCCAACTCCAGCCTGGTGAAGATCGGCGCTGCCAATGCGCTGGACAGTCAGGTCAACGTCATCGCCAGCGCGGTGCGCGACCTGCTGCTGCTGGACACCGCCGGCGCCATCAAAAAGGCCAAGAAGGCCATCGCGGACGCCGCCGACGAGAGCGAGAAGCAGCTCAAGGCCCTGGAAGCCGCGGTCGTCAGCGACGAGGAGAAGGCCAGCGTCGCCGAGACCCGCGCCCACAAGATCAAGTTCATTGCCGCGCTGGAGAAGTTCCAGAAGATCCAGGCCGACGGCAGCCCCGACGAGGCGCGCGAAAGCCTGATCACCGACCTGCGCCCCGCCCAGGCAGCGTTGCAGAGTGGCATCAAGAAGTTGGTGGACATCCAGTTCGACAGTGGCAAGGCGCTGGCCACCTCCGGCGTCGAGCTGGCCCGCCGCTCCGTGCTGCTGACCGGTGTGCTGGTTCTGGCGGCTGCCATCGTCGGCATCGGCGGTGGCCTGGTCATCGCACGCTCCATCGTGGGTCCGGCCCGCAAAGCGCAGCTGGCCGCGGAGGCCATCGCCTCCGGCGACCTGACGCAGGACATCCAGGTCGAAGGCCGTGACGAGCTGAGCCAGATGCTGCAGGCCATGAAGGACATGCAGTTGGCCCTATCGGGCGTGGTGCGCGACGTCTCCACCGCCGCCAGCGAGGTGGCCGCCAACTCCAGCTCCATCGCCGACAGCAACGCCAACCTGGCCGAGCGCACGACGCGCTCCGCCGCCAGCTTGCAGAACACCGCCGCATCGGTCGAGCAAATCGCCGCCACGCTCAAGGGCGCCAGCGACCTGACCCGGCGCGCCGCCGACATCGCCGTGACGGCCCGCCAGGCCGCCAGCAACGGTGGCGCCGTGGTCTCCAAGGTCGTCGAGACCATGGAAGAGATCAGCGCCAGCTCCAAGAAGATCGGCGACATCATCGGCGTCATCGACGGCATCGCCTTCCAGACCAACATCCTGGCTCTGAACGCCGCGGTGGAAGCCGCCCGTGCCGGCGAGCATGGCCGTGGCTTCGCCGTCGTGGCCGCCGAGGTGCGCGCGCTGGCCCAGCGCTCGGCCGGCGCCGCCAAGGAGATCAAGGTGCTGATTCAGGAATCCACCGTCAAGGTCGAGAACGGCACCACGCTGGTCAACAACGCCGGCGTCACCATCCGCAGCGTCGTCGACGAAGTCAACAACATGGGCCAGCTGATCGAGGAAATCTCGCATTCGGCCCAGGAGCAGGCCACCGGCGTGGGCGTCGTCAACGCCGCAATGAACGAGCTGGACAAGGCCACGCAGCAAAACACCAGCCTGGTCGGTGAGCTCAGCCGCTCGGCCGATGCACTGCGCGACAGCTCCAACCGCCTCATCGAGGCCGTCGGCTTCTTCCGCGCGGCCTGAAGCCCTTCACTCACCTATCGAGGATCGTCATGCCCATCCTGCGTTCCGCCGCCTTGCTCCTCGCCAGCCTGATGGTGGCGCTGGCGGCCCAAGCCGCTCCGAAGGTCATCAAGAAGGTGCCGCCCGAGTTCCCGGCCGAAGCCTCCAAAAAGGGCATCTCCACCGGCTCGGTCAAGGCCAAGCTGATCATCGAAGCCGACGGCAAGGTCAGCGACGTCGAGATCGTCGAGGCCGAGCCCAAGCGCGTGTTCGACCGCGCCGTCAAGGTCGCGCTGATGGAATGGAAGTTCGAGCCGGGGGAGAAGACCACACACGAAGTGAAGCTGGTCTTCAAGAACGAAGACTAAGCGCCCGCGCCGCGGCCGCAGGCCACACCACGCCGCCGCTCGCGGCGTGGTGCCTTTTTAGCGCCGCACGCCGGCCAAGACCTGCACGCCGGCGGCGTCGGGCTGCCACAGCCGCGCGCTGCCCAGCGCCAGCACGATGGCCACGACGACCCCGGCCGCCAGCCCCATGCGGCGGCGCTTCTGAGCTTGCCGCAAGCGGATGCGGGCGGCACCGGAGGCTTCGCGCAGGGCTGGCGCCAGCTGAACTGCTGGCAGGCGCCGCAGGTTCACCGCCTGCTTGCGGCCGTCACGCCCGGTCACGATTTCAAAGCTCAGCGCCTCGTCCAGGCGGGCGCCCTCGCCATCGGTCGGGAACGCGGTCAGCGCGACGAAGAGATCTTCCCCGCCGCCCAGCGGGCGGATGCTGCCGTAGCCCGCATCCGGGTCCCATGCGGTCAGTACTCCTTGGAATCTCATGTTCACTCCACAACGACATGACAATGTCAGCGCCGTAGGCGCGCCCTGCCGCAATCGGTTGTAACGCCTGAGAATCGCGCCCCGCAATCCCGAGAATCGCAGCCGCATGCCCATCCACTGGTTTCCAGGCCACATGAACGCCACGCGCCAGGCGATCAAGGATCGCGTCAAGGCGGGGTTGGACGTGGTCGTCGAGCTGCTGGACGCCCGGCTGCCGGGCTCCAGCAGCAACCCGCTGCTGGCCGCGCTGACCACGGGCCGGCCGACGTTGAAGATCCTCAACAAGCAAGACCTTGCCGACCCGGACCGCACCGCCGCCTGGCTGGACGCCTACAACGCCCTACCGAACACCCGCGCCATCGCGCTGGATGCCGGCGAGAAGGCGCCCGCGCGCGCGCTGATCAAGGCCTGCCGCGAACTCGCGCCGCAGCGTGGCGACCTGCACAAGCCGCTGCGCGTGATGATCTGCGGCATTCCCAACGTCGGCAAGAGCACGCTGATCAACACGCTGGTGGGCAAGCGCGCCGCCAAGACGGGCGACGAACCCGGCATCACCAAGACCGAGCAGAAGATCGTGCTGGAGAACGGCTTCTACCTGTTCGACACGCCCGGCATGCTGTGGCCACGCATCGCCATCGCCCAGAGCGGCTACCACCTGGCGGCCAGCGGCGCGATCGGCCGCAACGCCTTCGACGAGGCCGAGGTCGCGCTGGAGCTGATCGCCGTGCTCAAGCGCCACTATCCGCAGCGGCTGCAGCAGCGCTATGGCCTGGCCGAGCTGGGCGCCGAGGACGAGGTGCTGGAGGCCATCGGCGTCAAGCGCGGCGCCAAGGTACGTGGCGGCGCGGTGCAGATGCACAAGGCCGCCGAGGCGCTGCTGGCCGATTTCCGCGGCGGGCTGCTGGGGCGCATCACGCTGGAGACGCCCGAGGAGATGGCGACCTGGCAGCGCGAGGCCGCCGAGGTGCAAGCCCGTCAGGCCGCCGAGCGCGAGGCTCAAAAGGCGGCCGACAAGGCCCGCCGCAGCGGCCGGCGCAGCGCCGACAGCGGCGACCCTGCCTGACGCCGCGGGGTGCGCCAGCGGCGCCGCGACGCGCAAGGCCCGGCTCCTGATCAGCCGCGCGGCTCGCGCAGCAGCGCCACCAGCGCCAGCATGCCCGCCGCCATGACGGCGGCCGTCAGCCACAGCGCAGCCTGAAAGCTGCCGCTGGCCTCCACCATGCGGCCGGTCAATGCCGGCGCGCTGATCTGCGCCACGCCATAGCTCAGCGTCAGCCGCGCCATTGCCTTGCCCGGGTTGGCTGGCGAGCGCCGGCCCACCAGGGCCAGCGTCAAGCTGACGATGCCAATGAAGGTGGCACCGTACAGCAGCGCGCCCAGCAGGGCCGCCGCCAGCCCATCGGCCAGCACCGGCAGCAGCACGCCCACGATCTGCAGGCCGAAGGCCAGCAGCAATGCACCCACGTCGCCCAGGCGGCGCGCGATGCGGTCCCAACCAAACACCGCCGGCGTGGCAGCCAGCCCGACCAGCAGCCAGGCCCAGGGCCCCTGGCCAGCCAGCAGCGGCTGCCGCTCGACGATGGCCACCGTGAAGGTCGCGTTGATGACGAAGCCCCAACCGGCGCAGAAATACGCCACGACCATCAGCGCCATCCAGCGCCGGCTGGATGCAGCGCCGGCGGCAGCCCTGACCGCGGGCGGCGGCACCGGCGGACGCCACCACCAGGCCGGTAGCAGGAAGGCCAGGCCCAGCAGCGCGAAGCCCTGCCATTGCGCCGCCCAGCCCAGTCCGGCGCCCGTCATGCCCATCGCGCCCAACGCGGACACCACGATGCCCAGCCCTAGGCCGATGAAGTACAGCCCCAGTTCGGGCCGGTGGCCGCAACGGATCAGCCAGCCCTGCACCAGCCCCGAGCCCAGCAACATGCCGGCCGCGCCGCACAGGCCGCCCAGGTAGCGCGACGCGGCCCACATGCCGAAGGACGTGCTCCAGCCCATCAGCGCCGTGATCAGCAACGCCAGTGGCAGGGCCCAGCTGTAGAGCCGCTGACGCCAGACCGGGCTTTCTATCCACGCGGCCAGCAGCGCGCCGCTCATGTAGCCGGCGTAGTTGATGGCCGCCAGCAGGCCGCCGTCGGCGAGCCCCAGGCCGGCCTGCGCCTGCATTTGCGGCAGCAGCGGCGTGTAGGCGAAGCGCGCCAGGCCTATGGTCAGCACCAGCGCGCAGATGCCGCCCAGCAGCACCTGCCAGGCCTGCAGTCGGGAGTGGTTGGGCATGCGGCTCAGCCTAAGCGCCCGCCCGGTCCCAGGCCCAGGCGGGAATCCCCTGCCTTGCAAAGCCGCCGTCGTGGCACCAGTTGCAGGCCATGCCGTTGCTGACCGTCTTCGTCGTCGCCCTGCTCGCTGCCGCCGGCATCGCGCTGTGGCCCCTGTGGGTGCGGCGCCGCCGCGAGCGCATTGCGAGCCAGCCATTCCCGACCGCATGGCAGCGGCTGCTGCGCCGCCATGTGCCATTGGTCGCACGGCTGCCTGCGCGCCAGCAGCTCAGGCTCAAGGGCCTGATGCAGGTCTTCCTGGCCGAGAAGCCCATCATCGGCTGCCGCGGCCTGCGCGTGAGCGACGAGATGCGCGTCACCATCGCCGCGCTGGCCTGCCTGCCGCTGCTGGGTGCCGCGCGCGGTCTCTACCCCGAACTGCGCCAGGTGCTGCTGTATCCGACGGCCTTCATCGTGGATCGGCCCGTCAACGACGCAGGCGTGCTGTCCGAGCAGCGCCGCGCGCTGGCCGGCGAGAGCTGGAGCCAGGGCCAGGTGCTGCTGGCCTGGGACGAGGTCAAGCGCGGCGCCGCCACGCCGGGTGACGGCCACAACGTGGTCATCCATGAATTCGCCCACCAACTGGACCAGCACAACGGCCCGGCCAACGGCGCCCCGGCCCTGGCCACAGCAGCGGCCTACCGGCGCTGGTCCACGGTGATGCAGAACGAATTCGATGCGCTGCGCGCGCGGCTCGCACGCGGCGAGCCAGGGCTGATCGACGCGTATGGCGCCACTGAGCCGGCCGAGTTCTTCGCGGTCGTCAGCGAGCTGTTCTTCGAGCGGCCCATCGAACTGGCCGCCGGACATCCGGCGCTGTACGCCGAGCTGCAGGGCTACTACCGACTCGATCCAGCCGGCTGGCTCTAAGGCAGCTCAGAAGCCCAGGCTGGCCAGCAGGTCGTCCACGTCGTCCTGCTTCAGCGCCTTGTCGGGCGTCTGCACGCCGGTCAGCTCCGCCGGAGCGACCGCCTCGGCGGCATGGGGTATGACGGCAATCAGATCGTTCAGCGGCGGCTCGGCGCGCTCCAGCATCTTGCTGACCTTGTTGATGACCTGACCGGAGAGATCCTGAAAGTCCTGCGACATCATGATCTCGGTGTGCAGCGACTTCTCGCGCGCCGCGAAGCTGGCCGCGTCGGCCGCGTAGGCCGCGCACAGCTTCATCAGCGCGCGGGCGCGCTCCGGGCTGATGTTGGTGGACAAGGCCAGCCGGTTCAGCGCGTCCGAGAGCTCGCGGCCCTTCTTGCGCACGGCTTCCGCGTCTTCCTGCGCGGCTTCGATCAGGTTGAGCACCTTGGTCGCCGCCTGCTCGGTCATGCTGCGCACATAGGCCAGGCGCTCGCGGGCATCCGGCAATTCGGCGGCCACAGCCTTCAGCACCTGCGCGGCATCAGCCTTGATCAGAGTCTGGATGGACGCGTCGGACATGCAAAACTCCCTTCAGGCTGCGGCCGGCACCGCGCCAGGCTGCATTCAGTTTAAAAGCCGCGCTGGCTCCGGCCACCGCACAGGCGACGCGTCGCGCGGCCTATGTCACACCAAGCGCAACGCCGTCCTCAACGCCGCCGAGCAGGGCCCGCAGCGCCGTGATCTGTGCCACATCCAGCCGGCCCGCGGCCTGGGCCAGCGCCAGCTGCCGCCAGCCCAGTGCGCGCAGCAGGTCGGCGTCCAGCCCGGCGGCGGCCAACGCCTGCAGGTGACGCTCCACCACGCCGACGTCGCCGCGCGCCAGCGGACCAGACACAGCGCCCGCCAGCCCGCGCGCGGCCGCGGTGTCGAGCGTGCCGCGGGTCAGCGGCAGCAGCGCGGGCAGCGCGTCCTCGCGCGCCAGGCCGGCAGACGCCCACAGCGCAGCGGCCTCGGCCAGCACCGCCAGCACGCCGCTGGCGGCCAGGTTGGCCGCCGCATGGTAGGCCGCGCGGGCCTGGCTGGACATGGGCGATGGCAGCTGCAGCGGTTGCAGCCCGAGCGCCCGCGCCAGCGCGCCGAGCACGGGTCGGTGGAGCGGGTCGGCCTCGATGCCCACGTGGGCGCCGGCCAGCGCGGTCTGCGCGTCGCCGGCCAGCAATTTCAGCGGATGAAAGCCCGCCGCGGCCGGCGCAGGCGCCAGCGCGGCCAGCGGCGTCGCGCCGCTGCAGTGCAGCGCCAGCTGGCCTGCGCGCCAGGGCAGTGCTGCGGCAGTCGCGGCGATGGCGTCGTCGGGCACCGTCAGCCAGACCCAATCGGCCTGCGCGGCGGCGTCGGCCGGCGTGAACTCGCCCGGGCCGGGCGCGCGGCGCCCCAGCAGCACGACGTCGCCGGCCGCCCGCAGCGCCGGCACCAGCACCTGTGCCAAGCGGCCGAAGCCGATCACCGCATGCCGGCGCGTCATGCCTATCACCGTCAGGGCTTGACGAACTTCAGCGTCATGCGATCGCTCTCGCCGATGGCGGCGTACTTCTCGCGATCCTTGTTGCTATTGACCGGCGGCAGCGTCCACACGCCCCTCTCGTGATCGGCCGTGTCCTTGGCGTTGGCATTGATCTCGCTCTTGCCAGCCAGCTTGAAGCCGGCCGTCTCGGCGAACTTGATGACCACCGCCTCCTGCACATAGCCACTGGCGGCCTTGGGATCCTGGGTGCGCGAGGCAGGCAGGCGGTGCTCCACCACGCCCAGCACGCCGCCCGGCTTGAGCGCCTTGAAGGCGGCATCGAACACGGCTTGTGCCTTCTGCGGGCCGTGCGACATCCAGTTGTGCACGTTGCGGAAGGTCAGCACGGCGTCGGCGCTGCCGACGGGCGCGAAGTCCAGCTTGCCCGTGGCGGCGTCAAACACCGTGATCTTGACCTTGTCGTAGACGCCCAGCGAGTCCATCTTGGCCTTGAATCGGGCGGCGCTGCGCTGGCTGTACGGCGAGGACGAGCTCGGGTCGTCGGCCGCAGCAATGAGTTGCCCCCCGTCGCGAAGATAGGGGGCCAGGATCTCGGTGTACCAGCCGCCCGGGCCAGGCGAGAGCTCCACCACCGTATGGTTGGGCTGGATGCCGAAGAAGCTCAGCGTCTCGTAGGGGTGGCGCCAGACGTCGCGGGCCACATTGCCGACGCTGCGGTGCTCGGCAGCGATGGCCGCCTTCAGAGGATCGGCGGCCTGGGCCTGTACGGTGAACGCGGCGACGAGGCTGAGCGAGGCGATGAGCCAGTTCTTCATGGGCAGGGTCTCCTTGACGAGGCGAGGCAGTATCCGGCGGCGGCAAGCCCCCTGGCAAAGGTCAGCCTGTCGGGCCCTCAGGGCAATTTGACCGCGCCTGCGCCGCGCAGGCCGTGATCGCTCGCATGCGCGCGCCCATGCTGCTGGCGGCCCACTAGGAGCCTGTCGGACTTGAAGTCGGCATCCCGGCGTCGCAGTCTGCGGCAGTGATTTTCTGGTGACGTTCGACCGACGCGGGTTGCTGGCAAGGCGTGCCTACGAAGTGTTGAGCGCCGCCACGTGCGCATGGCGTTGATTCAACGAGATTTTTGAAGCGCAGCAAGCGCTCAACTGCCGTTGCTTGGTTGCATCTCAATGCTTGTGGTCGCTGGCGGCGCCGGGCTTGCGCACCGTGACTTCGACGTCGGTCTTGGGCTGCTGCACGCGCGGCATGCTGCCGCCGCTCTCGGCGGCAAAGCGGGCCGGGTTGGGCAGGCTGCCGGCGAATTCGTAGGCCACAGTGCCGGGCGGATGCGGGTACCAGCCGGGGTCGCTGTAGTCGCCCTTCTTCTGCCCCTTGCGCACCTTCACGACGCTGAACATGCCGCCCATGCCGACGGCGCCGAAGGGCCCCTGCCCCGCCATCATGGGTGCGGTGTTATCGGGCAGCGGCATCTCCATCTCGGTCATGTCCTTCATGCCGCGCTCGCCCATCACCATGTAGTCGGGGATCAGCTGGCGGATCTTGTTGGCCACGCCCGTGTGGTCGACCCCGATCAGCGTCGGCACGCCATGGCCCATTGCGTTCATCGTGTGGTGGCTCTTGTGGCAGTGCAAGGCCCAGTCGCCCTCCTCGTCGGCCAGGAACTCGATCTGCCGCATCGCGCCCACTGGCACGTCCTCGGTGATCTCGTAGCGCCGCGTGCTTTTCGGGGTCGGGCCGCCGTCGGTGCCGGTGACAAGGAACTCGTGACCATGCAAATGGATCGGATGGTTCGTCATCGTCAGGTTGCCGATGCGGATGCGCACCTTGTCCTTGAAGCCGACGACGAGCGGATCGATGCCCGGGAAGATGCGGCTGTTCCAGCTCCACAGGTTGAAGTCCAGCATCGTCATGATCTTGGGCGTGGCCGAGCCTGGATCGATGTCGTAGGCGTTCAGCAAAAAGCAGAAGTCGCGATCGACCTGGTCGATCAGCGGGTGCTTGCCCTTGGGGTGCGTGACCCAGAAGCCCATCATGCCCATGGCCATCTGCGCCATCTCGTCGGCATGCGGGTGGTACATGAAGGTGCCGGGGCGGCGCGCGACGAACTCGTAGACATAGGTCTTGCCCGGCGGGATGCCGGGCTGGGTCAGGCCGGTCACGCCGTCCATGCCATTGGGCAGGCGCTGGCCGTGCCAGTGGATGCTGGTCAGCTCGCCGAGCTTGTTGGTGACGAAGACGCGCACGCGGTCGCCCTCCACCACCTCGATGGTGGGCCCGGGGCTCTGGCCGTTGTAGCCCCACAGATGGGCCTTGAAGCCGGGCGCCATCTCGCGCACCACCGGCTCAGCGACGAGGTGGAACTCCTTGACGCCCTGATTCATGCGCCAGGGCAGGGTCCAGCCGTTGAGCGTGACCACGGGGTTGTAGGGCCGGCCGGTGCTGGGCAGCAGCGGCGGCATGGTGTCGGGCTTGTCCTGCAGCACCGGCTCGGGCAGGGCGGCCATGGCCACCTTGCTGACGGCCGCAGAGGCCACGGCACCGCCGAGAAAGAGTCGTCGATTGAACATGGGGGAGTCCTTCAGTGGCCGGCGCCGCCGGCTTCGGTGGCGGCAGTGACGGGGTCCGTGGGCGCGGGCAGACTGGCCCTACCGATCAGGGCCTGGTCGAGGTCGACCTGCGCGAGCCAGAAGTCGCGCAGTGCGTCTATGGACGCCTTGACGCTGGCGATTTGCGAACGCGCGTCGGCCAACAGCTCGAACACCCCGATCAGCATGCCGTTGTAGCGCAGCAGCTGCTCCTCGGAGATGCGCTTCTTCAGCGGCACGATCTCGTCGCGATGGTGGCGGGCGATGTCGTAGCTGGCGCGGTAGTTGCCATAGGCCTCGCGCACCTCGGAGCGCGCATTGATCGCGACGGCGGCGGCCTGGTGGACGGCCTGCATGTAAATGCCCTGCGCCTTGGCCGTGCGCGCGCTGCCCCAGTCGAACAGCGGCAGCTCCAGGTCGACCTCCCAGCCGGTCTGGCGCGGGCCCTCGTTGGAGGTGTTGCGCACCAGGCCCAACTCGAAGACGCTGACGAAGCGCGTCACCCGGGTCAGCTCTAGGTTGCGCGCCGTCTGCTCGGCGGCCAGGCGGGCCGCCTGCACATCCAGGCGCTGGGCGATCGCCTGGCGCTCGATGTCGGGCTGGTCCTTGGGTGCGGCGGGCAGGTCCGGCAGGCGCTCGGGCAGCTGGAAGGCGAGCTGCTCGCCCCACAGCCCCAGCAGGCGGGACAGGCGCTCGCGGGCGGCGCGGTGCACCTGCTCGGCGCGCGTCAGACCCAGCGCCGCGTCGGCGTAGAAGCCCTGCTCGCGCAGCCGCATCAGCGCGTTGAAGTTGCCAGCCTGCTGCATGCGCCGTGCGAGTTCGGCACTGGCCTCGGCGGCGTCCTGCACCTGGCGCATGTAGCGCAGGCTCTCGCCCGCGGCCACCGCCTGGACCCAGGCCTTGCGCGTGTCGGCGGCCAGGCGGAGCACGTCCATCGCCAGCTCGCGCTGCAGCGCCTGCAGGCGGCGCTCCTCCAGCCGGCTGACCAGCGGCAGCGTCAGCAGCCGGGCCAGGTTGAAGTGCAGGCCGCGCTCCAGCTCGATCTCGTCGCCCTTCTTGATGCGGCCGAAGCGCAAGCCCGGGTTGGGCAGGCGCGCGGCCTGTGCCACCTCGGCCTCGGTAATGCCCAGCTGCTGCAGCCGCGCCTGCAGGCCGCGGTTGTTGAGCAGCGCAATCTGCACCGCGGCATCCATGGCGAGCGGCTGGCGCAGCAGTTCATCGACCTGGCGGGCCGTGCGCGCCAGCTCGTCGGCCGATCGGTCGGCGCTAACGGCATGGCCAGTGTGCGTCTGCGTCAGCGCCTGCACATCGCGCAGGGCGCTGCCGGGCTCCACGCTGGCGCAACCGGCCAGCACGACCGCGACCAGCAGCGCCAGCGGAATTCGGAACGGGTTCATGGCGGGCACTCGCATGTCAGTGCTTGCCGTGATGCGGGTGATGCCCATGCGGCTTGTGCTGCGCCTGCCCCTTGGCGGGCGCGCCGGACTGAGGCGCTGGCGGCTCCTCGGCCAGCTTCTCGCGGGCATGGGCCGGCCAGCCAGCGGCCTGCTTGACCCTCTCGTTGGCCTGCTGCCAGGACGCCATGGGCGCCTCCTGCAGCGTGCGGTAGCGGGCCAGCGCGCCGACGTAGCGGAATTCGGGCACCAGGGCCTGGGGATCGGCGGGGTCGCCCTTGGCGGGGCTGGCTTGCGCCCAGAGCGCGGGCGCCAACAAGGCCAGACTCAGCGCCAGCGGGCGCAGGGCTACAGCGGCCGGTGGCCCGGCAGCGATGAAAGCGATGGTGGACATATTGCCCTCTTTGGGATGCGACGTGGAGCAGGCCGCCCGGCTGCGCGCGCCACGGTGGGCGGTTCGCCAGCGGTCTCACGGCCTGAGCGTTGACGAACCGAGGGGCCGGATGGGCCCTCGGCTCGGCTCAACCGGCGCAGCGTCGAGGCGGGCGCTCGAGACGGTCGCTGGCGTCGCCCAGGTCCAGTTGCCGGACGGCGACCTTGGGTGGCGCAGCGCTGGGGGAGACCGACGCAACCGGCACATCGGCCGACGGCGCGACTGCGCCCGAGCAGGGCGCGCAATGCGTGCACTTCATCGGCTCGGGCGCGACCGGGTTCGCCGCGGACGCCCCGCGGCTGCCGGCATGCGCACAGTCCTTGTGGGTCGCCTGATCGACGCCGATGGCCGCTAGCGCATGCAGATGGCCACAGCCCAGATGACCACCCGCCGCCAGCCCCTTCAGGGGCAGCGAGACGATCAGCAGACCGATCAGGAGCCAGCGACAAACGGCGTGCATGGCCAAAACTCTAGCGCACGAACGCGCCGCGCCGCGAAGGGCTGCCGCCACCGCTTGCATGGTATCGATATCATCCGATCACTTCCACTGCACGTGCCGCCAAGCCCATGCTGACCCGACGCTGGCCCCTGCTGCTCGCCGCGCTGCTGCTGGCGGGTTGCGCCGCCCGCGGCCCCGAGCGCGATGCGCCGCGCTGGCTGGCGGCCTGGGGCAGCGCCCAGCTGGAGCAGGCTCCCGCCGCGCCTGGAAGCCCGGCCGTGCCGCCGCCCTGGCAGGCGCCGCTGTCCGACGTCAGCCTGCGGCAGCTGGTGCGCACGACGGTGGCCGGCGACCTGCTGCGGGTGCGCATCAGCAATCTGTTCGGCCAGCAGCCGCTGGTGCTGGGCGCGGTCAGTGTGGCGCGCGTGGCCGCCGGCAGCGCGGGCGGGCGGCCACGGCTGGAGGCCGGCAGCCTGCGGCCGCTGAGCTTCCAGGGCCGGCGCGCGCTGACGCTGGCGCCGGGCGCGGAGGCCTGGAGCGATCCCGTGCCGCTGGCCCTGCCGCTGCCCGCCGACCTGGCGGTGCAGTTGCACCTGGTGCAGTCGCCGGCCCGGGCCACGGTGCACCCGGGCGCGCGCATCCAGAGCTGGGCGCTGGCCGGCAACCACGTCGACCGTGCCGACTGGCCCGACGCCACGCCACGCGAAGGCTGGTGGCATCTGGCCGGCGTGGACGTGGCCCCCCAAACGGCGCAACCCGTGCTGGTGGCCATCGGCGACTCCATCACCGACGGCTACGGCGTGGCGGCCGGCAGCTACCAGCGCTGGACGGACGCGCTGGTGCACCGCCTGGTCGCCGCCGGGCGCACGGCCGGCGTCGTCAACACCGGCATCGGCGGCAACCGGCTGCTGCGCGACGGCCTGGGGCCGCGGGTGCTGGACCGCTTCGGGCGCGACGTTCTGGAGCGCAGCGGCGTCACCCACGCCGTGCTGCTGGCCGGCGTGAACGACCTGGGCAGCAGCCACCGCCAGCGCCCCACGACGCCGGCCTCGCGCGCGGCGCTGCTGGCCGAACTGAAGGCCGGGCTCGCCACGCTGGCTGAGCAGGCGCGCGCGCGTGGCGTGTGCCTGTTCGTGGGCACGGTCATGCCCTATGGCGGCAGCGGCTATTACCAGCCCCAGCCCGAGAACGAGGCGGACCGCCAGGCCTTGAACGACTGGATACGCCGCGAGGCGGGCTTCGACGCGGTGTTGGATTTCGACGCGCTGCTGCGCGATCCGGCGCGCCCGTCACACCTGCGGCCCGAGTTCGACAACGACGGGCTGCACCCCTCGATGGCCGGCTACCAAGCCATGGCGGATGCCTTCCCGCTGGCGCTGCTGGAGCGCCGCTGCACGGCCCGCTGAGGCCGCTGGCTGCAGCCCGGGTTCATCACAGTTGGCAAACCGAAGATAGCGCCCCCAATGACGTCAGTGGCCGCCGCTGTAGCGCCCTGCTCGGGCGGCGGCTGAACCGAGTCTCTGGTGGGACGTCCAGGCTGGTGGGCGTCCTGTCACGCGGCGGCCCATGCTTCACGGTGCCGCCGTTTTTTTGCGTCAGCGCGCGCCGCTGAAGCAGTGCAGCGTCGTCGAGCGGTAGACCTCGCCCGGCCGCAGCACGGTGCTGGGCCAGTCCGGCCCGACGGGTCGGTTGGGCGAGTCGGGGCTGTGCTGGGTCTCCAGACACAGCCCCGCACCGCGGCGGTAGGCCTGCCCGCCGGGGCCGGTCAGCGTGCCGTCCAAGCCACCGCCGGCATAGAACTGGATGGCCGGCTCAGTGGTCCAGATGTCCATGCAGCGGCCCGACGCCGGATCGCGCAGCCGGGCCGCGGCGTGCAGGCTGCCGTCCTGCGGCGCGTCCAGCAGCCAGTTGTGGTCGTAGCGCACATCCAGCCCCACGACGCGCTCGCGGCGGAAGTCGAACGGCGTGCCCGCCACGTCGCGGTGGGCGATGGGGATGCCCTCGGCATCGGTCTCGGTGTAGCGGCCCGCGTGCAGCGTCAGGCGGTGGTCCAGCGCCGAGCCCGACTCGGCACCCGCCAGGTTGAAGTAGGCATGCGAGGTCAGGTTGACGACCGTGGGCCGGTCGGTGCGCGCCTCGTAGTCGATGCGCCAGCTCATGTCGGCGCCCAAGGTGTAGCGCACGCGGACATCGAGCGCGCCCGGGAAACCCATGTCGCCATGCGGGCTGTGCAGGTCCAGCACCAGCGCCACACTGCCGTCGGCCGCCACCGGCTGGGGGTTGGCGCGCCACAGCCGGCTGCCAAAGCCCGCGGGCCCGCCATGCAGGCAGTGAGCGCCGTTGTTGGCGGGCAGGCGGTGGCGCTCACCGTCCAGCTCGAAGCAGGCCTGCGCAATGCGGTTGGCATAGCGGCCGGCGATGATGCCCAGGTAAGCCCCGCCGGCCGCCAGGTAAGCGTCCAGGCTGGGCAGGCACAAAACAACGTTGTCCATGCGGCCGCGAGCATCCGGCAGGTGCAGGCCGGTGACGATGCCGCCGAAGTCCAGCGCCGTGAGCACCAGACCGCGGCCGTTGTCCAGGCGGTATTCGTGCACCTCGCGGCCGTCGCCCAGGCGGCCATAGACCCGCGTGCTGATGCCGGCGACCATCAGCGCACCAGCCCGCGGGCGTTGACGTAAAGCGCGTACAGCGAATGGCTGCTGGCCATGAAGAGCCGGTTGCCCTTGGCGCCGCCGAAGCACAGGTTGGCGCAGCGCTCGGGCAGGTGGATGTGGGCCAGCGGTTGGCCTTGCGCGCTGTACACGCGCACGCCGTCCAGCAGCGCCGGGTCCACGCCCGGCTGGCCGCCGCCGCCGAAACCGCACCAGATGCGCCCCTGTGTGTCCAGCGCGATGCCGTCGAACGCGCCGGGGCCCTCGGCGTCGATGAGCCGTCGCTTGTCGCCAACCGTCGCGCCGTCCACTGCGTAAGACCAGATCAGCCGGTGCGGCTGCGCGCGGCTCTCCACCACCAGCAGCCGGCCCTCGGGCGTGAAGGCCAGACCGTTGGGGCCGGCAAGGTCGTCGATGACGCGCTGCAGCGCGCCGGTCTGCACATCGATGCGGTAGACGCCATGTGGCTGCTCGCGCGGCGCGGGCGCGCCCTCCCAGTCACCGGAGATGCCGAACTCGGGGTCGGTAAACCAGATCGAGCCGTCGGGCGCGCAGGCAATGTCGTTGGGCGAGTTCAGCGGCTTGCCGTCGAAGCGGTCGGCCAGCACGGTGATGCGCCCGTCGAACTCGGTGCGCGTGACGCGCCGGCCCAGGTGCTCGCAGCTGATGAGCCGGCCCTGCGCATCGCGCGCATGGCCGTTGGCGTTGCCGGCCGGCTGGCGGAACACGCTGACCGCACCGCTGCAGTCGTCCCAGCGCAGGATGCGGTCGTTGGGAATGTCAGAGACCAGCAGGTAGCGGCCGTCGCCAAACCACACCGGACCCTCGGCCCACTGCAGGCCGCTGCAGAGCTGTTCCACGCAGGCCGAGAACAGCCGCAGCTCGCGGCCCTCGGGCGCCAGGATTTCGAAGGCGGCGTCGGGCAGGCGCGAGGCCGGCTGGAAGGGGATGCAGGGCCCCCGTACGTGGCTCATGCGCCCTCCCCGCCCGGCTGGCCGGCGAAGGGGAAGGGTCCCAGCGTCACGAAGGCACCACCCTGGTAGCGGGCCTCGGGGCGGCGCGGATCGATGGGCGCCTGCTGCGCCTCGATCTGAGCCCGCCAGGGCTCGGAGCTGTCCCGCGGCCGGTAGCCCAGGTGCTTGCTCTGGCTGTTGTCCCACCAGCTCGTGCGGTTGTCGCTGCAGCCGTAGACGATGCTGTGGCCCACCACGGGCGCGCTTAAAGCAGCCACCAGCAGGCGCTCCATGTCGTCGTGGCTGATCCAGCTGGAGAGATGCCGGCGGTCCTCCGGCGCCGGCAGGCAGGAGCCGATGCGCACGCTCACCGTCTCCAGCCCGTAGCGGTCGAAGTAAAACTGCGCCAGGTTCTCGCCGAAGGCCTTGGACAGGCCGTAGTAGCTGTCCGGCCGCGGCACAACGTGGGCAGGGATGGTCTCGCCCTGGCCGTAGAAGCCGGTGACATGGTTGGAGCTGGCGAAGACGATGCGCCGCGTGCCCCGGCGGCGCGCGGCCTCGTAGAGGTTGTAGGTGCCCACGATATTGGCCGGCAGCACGGTGCCAAAGGGCTTCTCAATGGACACGCCGCCGAAGTGCAGCACCGCGTCCACGTCCTCCAGCAGTGCATACATCGCGGCCTCGTCCTCCAGCGGCGCAACCACCACTTCCTCGCCGTCGCCGGCCGGGTCCATCGCGGCGATGTCGGACACGCGCAGCGTCTCGCAGTAGCGCTTCATGCGCGGGCGCAGCATGCGGCCCAGGGTGCCAGCGGCACCGGTCAGCAGCAGGCGCTTGAATCTCAGGCCGGTCAGTTGTTCCATGTGCTCATCCATTCATCTGAGGTGTTGGGGGCTGCAGCCGGCGTTGCCCCGCCGCGCGGAGCGCCTGACCGCCCGACCAGGCCGGCGTTCAGCGCCGCGCTCGGGCGAAGGGCTTCGGGCGCGTGCGCGGCGCGGCGTCGGACTGGCGGCGGATCAGCTTGAAGTCCTTCAGCACATGCTCGCAGGGCAGCGGCTCGCCGGCCCGGCGCGCGCGGATGTGGCGCACCAGCAGGTCCACCGCGTCACCGGCCATCTCCATGATGGGCTGGCGCACGGTGGTGAGCTCCGGCCAGATCGTGGTGGCCAGCGGCGCATCGTCGAAACCCACGACCGTCAAGTCGCCAGGCACATCCAGGCCCATGCGATGGGCGATGGCCACGGTGGCCGCGGCCATGTCGTCGTTGCTGGCGAAGATGGCCGTGGGCCGTTGCTCCTGGGCCAGCAGGATCTCGGCGGCGTCCAGACCGGAGCGGTAGGTGAACATGCCCTGAGCCACGACCTCTTCCTCGGCGATGTTCAGGCCCGCATCGGCCATCGCCGCATGGAAGCCGGCCAGGCGACGGTCGCTGCTGCGCTGGTAGGGGTCGCCGATGATGAAGCCCAGCCGGTGGTGGCCCAGGCTCAGCAAGTGGCGGGTCATCTCGTAGGCGGCCTGGTAGTCGTCGATGCCCACCGAGCACACGCCCTCAGGCGGCTGGCCGGCAGACACCGTCACGGCCAGCGTGTCGGTCTCGGCCACCAGCTTGAGCAGCGGCTGCGAGTCGCAGAATGGCGGTGGCAGGATCAGGCCGTCGATGCCATTGGCGATCATCTCGGTCACCTGCTTGTCCTCGCCGTCGCGCGCGGCCTCGCAGCGCTGCACGATGAGCTGCACATGGCTCAGGCTGCTCTTGTTCAGCAGGCCGATCAGGAACTCGTTGAGGTAGCCGGCGCTGGGGTCGACGTACAGCATGCCGATGCGAATGGGCTCGGAGCCGGCCAGCCGGCGCGCGGCCTGATTGGGCAGGTAGTTCAGCTGCGCGATGGCCGCCTGCACCTTCTCGCGCGTGCCGGGCCTGACGTTGGCCTCGCCGTTGACGACACGGGACACCGTCATGGGCGACACGCCGGCCAGGCTGGCCACGTCGGCGATGGTGGCCACCTTGGTGCTACGGCCCTGGCGCACGTTTGACTTCAATCTGCACCTCGAGTGTTCGTTGTACTGGTTCGTCGGACAAGCGGCTGCCCGCAAGGGCAGCGCAATTTTCCACCACGCCTGCGCGGCTCAGCGGCCCCGGCCCGGTGCGTAGGGAAAGCGCAGCGCCTGGTAGGTCTCCAGGCTGTGCGCGGGTGCCCGTGTACCGGGCGGCAGCCCCGAGACCTGCTGGAAATAGGCCATGCAGGCATCGCGCCACCAGATCGCCTCGCGTGCCTGCTGCGCCAGATAGGCACTGACCTTGGCATGGCGGGCCGCAGCGCGGCCCAGCGGCGCTGCATGTCGGCCACCGTCGCAACGCCGCGGTCGTAGCGCGCCACCAACTCGGCCCACAGCGTGCGGCCGCTGGGCAGCGCATGGTCCCAGCGCAGGTGGTGGAACCACAGCAGCAGCTCCGGCGGCGTGCTGATCGGGATCCCAGGCCAGCCGGCCGCAGGCATACCACAGTTGGCCTGGTCGAACTGCGAGCCGCTCCAGTTGCGGTCGGCGCCGATGTCGGCCACGCCTGCGATGGCCGTCAGCCGCTGGCCCTGCAGGCTGCCGTCCACGACGCGGGCCACGGGGCCGCCGTGGCCCGCGTCGGCCTGCAACACCTCCTCGAACAGCGGGCCCAGGTAGACCAGGTGGGTCGAAAAGCCCAGGTACTCCTGGGTGTCCTGCCGGTC
>JBKBOJ010000031.1:0-18673 GCA_046294815.1 Roseateles sp.
TGGCGCCAGACGGGGTTGCGCCAGTCGGGCGGGTTCTTGGCGGCCTCGATGACGCGCTCCTCGTCGATCTCGACGCCCAGGCCCGGCTTGCGCAGCGGGTTGATGAAGCCGTCCTCGATGCGGAAGTCGTCCTTGTTCTTGACGAAGTCCAGCAGCTCGGCGCCCTTGTTGTAGTGAATGCCCATGCTCTGCTCCTGCAGCACGGCGTTGTGCGACACGAAGTCCACCGCCAGGCAGGCCGCCAGCGCCACCGGGCCCAGCGGGCAGTGCGGCGCGAAGGCCACGTCATGCGCCTCGGCCATGCCGGCGATCTTGAAGCACTCGGTGATGCCGCCGGCGTGCGACAGGTCGGGCTGCACGATGGAGATGCCGCCGGCCTGGAACACGCGCTTGAAGTCGAAGCGCGAGAACATGCGCTCGCCGGCCGCCAGCGGAATGCTGGTGCACTCGGCCAGGCGCGCGTACTGCTCGGCCTGCTCGGCCAGCACCGGCTCCTCGACGAACAGCGGGCGGTAGGGCTCCAGCGCCTTCAGCAGCGGCTTGGCCATCGGCGCGGCCACCCGGCCGTGGAAGTCGATGCCGAACTCGATCTCGGCGCCGAAGGCCGCGCGGATCTCGGCGATGCGGGCCACGGCCTCGTCCACCTTGCGCGAGCTGTCCACGATGGCCAGCTCTTCGGTGCCGTTCATCTTGAAGGTGTCGAAGCCGCCTTCGCGCAGCCGCTTGATGTCACGGATGACGTCGGCCGGGCGGTCGCCACCAACCCAGGAATAGACCTTCATCTTGTCGCGCACCAGGCCGCCCAGCAGTTCGTACACCGGTTGGCCCAAGACCTTGCCCTTGATGTCCCACAACGCCTGGTCGATGCCGGCGATGGCGCTCATCAGGATGGGGCCGCCGCGGTAAAAGCCCGCGCGGTACATGACCTGCCAGAGGTCGTTGATGCGTGACGGGTCCTGGCCCACCAGGTAGTCGGACAGCTCATGCACGGCCGCCTCGACGGTGCGCGCGCGGCCTTCGATGACGGGCTCACCCCAGCCGACGACGCCTGCGTCGGTCTCGATCTTCAAGAACATCCACCGCGGGGGCACCCGGTAGGTCGTGAGCTTGGTGATTCGCATGGGCTCTGGGCTGATTCAAGAACGGCCGCGAGCTTAGGAGGGTGCGCTAGTCCTGAAATATCGTTTGTTCGGCGTTTTCTATATCCGTTTCATATACGTCAAGACTGCAGCGATGGCTTGCTGCGAGCCGCTGGCCGGCGTCGTGAAAAAAGACCTAGGGTTAACCCTTGCACTACCTAGTATTAACCCTTATAGTGAAGCCGCGTCAACAAAGAGCCAAGGGAAAACAAATGGAACTGCTGATCATCACGCTGACCTTCTCGATCGTGGCCGTCGTGGCCCAGCTGGGCGACGAGGTCACCCCCCGGTTCGGCGCCAACGCCGCCTGAGCCTCGAGGACGCCGGCGCCCTGGAGGTCGCCCAACCGAAACAGCCCGCAGCGCCCTGCCCTGCGGGTTTTCTTTTGGGCGCTCGGATGCGCCGAAGCGGCTGCTGCATGCGTCGCTGTTGCTCGGCCCGCGCAACTGCAAGCGTTGCCATGCGGGCATCGACAGGCTGCCAACGCCGCATCGCAGCGCGGTCGCAGCCGACGGCCTGATCGACTTCGACGGCACGGCGGATTTCCTCGTCGCCGCCGCCGACGCCAGCCGCGGCACGCACCCCGCGGCCTGGCTGGAATGCCGCTGCGAAGGCGGCATGCTCCTGTGGGGCCGACTTCCTGCGCGAGCAAACGGGCGCCGCAGGCTGATGCTCAGCCGGCCGCCAGCGAGCGCCCGATCAGGATCTTCTGGACCTCGCTGGTGCCCTCGTAGATCTGGCACACGCGCACGTCGCGGTAGATGCGCTCGACGGGGAAGTCGCTGAGGTAGCCGTAGCCGCCGTGGATCTGGATGGCCTCGGAGCAGACCCGCTCGGCCATCTCGCTGGCGAACAGCTTGGCCATCGCCGCCTCCTTCAGGCAGGGGCGGCCGGCGTCCTTCAACGCGGCGGCATGCCAGATGAGCTGGCGCGCCGCCTCGATCTGCGTGGCCATCTCGGCCAGCTTGAACTGCACCGCCTGGTGCTCGAAGATGGGCTGACCGAAGGTGACGCGATCCTTGCTGTAGCGCAGCGCCGCCTCGAAGGCCGCGCGCGCCATGCCCACGCTTTGCGACGCGATGCCGATGCGCCCGCCCTCCAGGCCACTCAGCGCGATCTTCAGCCCCTGACCTTCCTCACCCAGCCGGTTGGCGGCCGGCACGCGGCAGTTCTCGAACACGATCTGCGCGGTGTCGCTGCTGTGCTGGCCCAGTTTCTCCTCGACGCGCGCCACGCTGTAGCCAGGCGTGGTGGTTGGCACGAGGAAGGCGCTGATGCCGCGCTTGCCGGCGGCCTTGTCGGTCACGGCCATCACGATGGCCACGTCGCCGTGCTTGCCGCTGGTGATGAACTGCTTGACGCCGTTGAGCACGTAGTCGTCGCCGTCACGCACGGCCGTCGTGCGCAGTCCTCCCGCCTCGGAGCCCACGTGCGGCTCGGTCAGGCAGAAGGCGCCCAGCATGTCGCCGCGGGCCAGCGGCTTGAGGAAGCGGGTCTTTTGGTCGTCGTTGCCAAAGGCCATCAGGATGGAACAGACCGGGCAGTTGTTGACGCTGACCACGGTGCTGGTGCCGCCATCGCCGGCTGCGATCTCTTCCAGGATGATGGCCAGGGCCAGGTAGTCCAGCCCGGCGCCTCCCCATTCGGCGGGCACGGCCACGCCATAGCAGCCCAGGGCTGCGAGGCCCTTGAGCTGTTCGGCGGGAAAGTGGCGTTGCTTGTCCCACAGCGCGGCGTGAGGGGCGATCTCGGCTTGCACAAAGGCGCGGATGGCGTCTTGTACGGCGAGGTGGTCTTCGGTAAGAAGCATGGGCTCGACCGGTGATGAAGGTGAGCCATTGTCCCCGCCAGCGGCGGCGCCCGCGCAGCTTGTCAGCCCTGCCCGTCCTTGACCAGCAAGGTGCCCCGCCCCACAACACTGGGCGGGGCGTGGCACACCGTGGCGCGACCGTCCACATGGGCCAGCCAGCCGCCCAGTTTGGCGTTCCATTCGATGCCCGCGACGCGCCAGCTCAGCACCAGTTCCTGTTCGGCGAACACCGGCGCCTTGAACGCGAAGTTGAAGTTCAGGCACAGCAGCTCGCGCTGCTGGCCGTCGTCGTTGCGCGAGAAATGGCTGGCGGCCAGGCCGATCATCAGCGCCGTGGTGTGCTGGCCGCTGGCGATGATCTCGCCATGGCGCGCGCGCTGCGCGGCCTGCACGTCATGGTGCAGTGGATTGGTGTCGCCGGTCAGTTGGGCGAACCTGGCAATGTCTTCGCGGGTGAAGCGAACCCGGCGCTCGCAGGTTTCCCCGACGCTGATCAGTGGGGTGGTCGTAAGGTCTTCGGCAACAAGGGTGTCCATAAATCATCCTGTGGCCCGACGTCGGGCACGATGGCCGCGGCCTGACGCAAGCAAGGCCGATGCCCGAACGCGCGACCTTAGCGCAGCGCGCCAAGCGCCTTGTCCCAGTTTCGGGCGCTGGACAGCGCCGCCCGACTCACCAGGCCAGCCGCTGGCCGTCGTAGTTGAAGAAGCTGCCCGAATCGGCCGGCTTCACACTGGCCAGCACGGTGCGCATGCCGGCCACGCTGGTGCTGGCGTCGATGTCAGCGCCGGCACCCCCCATGTCGGTGCGCACCCAGCCCGGGTGGAAGCTCAGCACGGTGGCCTGGCCGGCCAGCGCCAGCGCAGCGTCCTTCATCACCGAGTTCACCGCCGCCTTGGAGGCTCGGTAAAGCCAGCTGGACGGCGACGCGCGCAGCCCGATGGAGCCCATGCGCGAGGACAGGATGGCCACCCGAGCGCCGGGGGCCAGCGCGTCGGCGATCTGCGGCAGCAGCCGCATCGGGCCCAGCACATTGGTGTGCATGACCCGGTCGAACTCGGCCTCGGTGGGCGCCTGCAAGCCTTCGGTGCGGGGGCCGAACACGCCAGCGTTGATCACCACCACGTCGAAGCGCTCGCCGTCGATCAGCCAGGCCAGGCCGGACACGCTGGCGGTGTCGGCCACGTCCAGCTTCAGCGCGCGGGCACCGTGCTCGCGCAGCCGCTCCAGCGCGGCCTCGTCGCGCGCGGTCGCGACGAGGCGCGCGCCGGCCGCGCGGTACTGGCGCACGAACTCCAGGCCCAGGCCGCGGGAGGCACCGATGACGAGGACGTTCATGGCTTGGTCAGCGCCAGCTTGGCGGCGAGCAGGGTGAAAAGGCCGGCGCCACCCAGGTTGAGGCTGCGCCCCACCCAGGGCCGCGGCGCGGCGTGGCGCAGCGGCGCGACCAGGGCGATCAGCGCGAGCAGGAACACCAAGCCCTGCACGATGAACCAGGCGCCCAGGAACAGGAAGGCCAGCGTCTTGCTGGGCACGTCCGCCGAGATGAACTGCGGCAGCAGCGCCAGGAAGAACAACGCAACCTTGGGATTCAGCGCATTGGTCAGGAAGCCCTGGCGCACGGTGCGCCACCAGGCCTGGGGCGCCTGCACGGAGGCAGCCGCTGCGGCCGGTCGCAGCCCGGCTCGGGCCATGCCCCAGGCGACGTAGAGCAGATAGGCCGCGCCCACCAGCTTGAGCAGCGTGAACGCCTCGGCCGAGGTCGCCAGCAGCGCTGCCAGACCAAAGGCCGCCGCCAGGGTGTGCACCACGCAGCCGGCGGCAATGCCCAGCGCCGCCGCCACGCCCTGGCGCCAGCCGCCGCGCATCGTGCTGGCCATGGTGTAGGCCATGTCCACGCCGGGCGTGGCGTTCAGCACGAACACCGTCGCGCTGAACAACGCCAGGTCGTGCACGCCGATCACAGCAGCTCTACCGCCAGCGCCGTGGCCTCGCCGCCGCCGATGCACAGCGCCGCCAGGCCCTTCTTGAGACCGCGGGCCTTGAGCGCGCCTAGCAGCGTGACGACGATGCGCGCGCCGCTGGCGCCGATGGGATGGCCCAGCGCCACCGCACCGCCGTGCACGTTGACGATGTCATGCGGCAGCTTGAACTCGGCCATGGCCGCCATGGTCACGGCGGCAAAGGCCTCGTTGACCTCCCACAGATCCACGTCGCCGGCCTGCCAGCCGGCCTTGGCCAGCGCCTTCTGGATGGCTCCCACGGGCGCGGTGGTGAACCAGTCAGGCGCCTGGGCATGCACCGCGTGGCTGACGATGCGGGCGATGGGCTGCAAGCCGCGGGCCTTGGCCGTGCTCTCGCGCATCAGCACCAGGGCGGCGGCACCGTCGGAGATGCTGCTCGACGTGGCGGCGGTGATGGCGCCGTCCTTCTTGAACGCGGGCTTGAGCGTCGGGATCTTGTCCAGCTTGGCTTTGAAGGGCTGCTCGTCGTGCTTGACGACGGTGTCGCCCTTCGGCGAGCTGAGCGTGACCGGCGCCATCTCCCAGTCGAAGGCGCCGCTTTCGTTGGCAGCCTTGGCGCGCTGCGTCGAGGTGATGGCGTACTGATCCATGGCCTCGCGGCTGAAGCTGTACTTGGCCACGCACTGCTCGGCGAACACGCCCATGGCCTTGCCGCGCTCATAGGCGTCTTCCAGTCCGTCCAGTGCCATGTGGTCATAGACGGCGCTGGCGCCGTACTTGATGCCCTTGCGCGCAAACATCAGGTGCGGCGCATTGGTCATGCTCTCCATGCCACCGGCCACCATGACCTCGGCGCTGCCGGCGGCCAGCATGTCGTGGGCGAACATCATGGCGCGCATGCCCGAGCCGCACATCTTGCTCAGCGTCACGGCACCGGCGGAGTCGGGCAGGCCCGCCTTGCGCACGGCCTGGCGCGCAGGCGCCTGGCCCTGGCCGGCCATCAGGCAGCAGCCCATCAGCACCTCGTCGACGGCGTCGCCCGGCACGCCGGCGCGCTCGACGGCGGCCTTGATGGCCACGGCGCCCAGTTCCCAGCTGGCCAGACCGGCGAAATCACCCAACAGGCCACCGATGGGCGTGCGGGCGGCGGACACGATGACGATGGGGTCGGACATGGCGATCTCCTGAAATGACGGGTGCACCATTGTGCGACGTTTGGTTGACGTGAACGTCAACCAGCGCCGGAGCCGGGCGAGCGTTCGCTGCCGTCAGCGGTAGAAGGCCTCGACCTGGCCCTTGAGCTTGATGCACAGCGGCCGGCCCTTGCGGTCCAGCGTCTTGCCGGCCGGCACCTTGATCCAGCCTTCGCTGATGCAGTATTCCTCCACGTCATGGCGCTCCTTGCCGTTGAAGCGGATGCCAATGTCGTGCTCGAACACGGCTGCGACGTGGTGGGGGCTGCGCGGGTCCACGCTGAGGTGGTCGGGCAGGGGGGGACGGGTGTCGGACATGGCGGTTCAGCAACTGCGGAGCAATGCAGCATTGTCGCCGCCCAGCGCACGCCAAGCTGCGGCGAACGCTTATGGGCTGGTTGAGGCGGCTGTGGCGCAACGAGGCAAGCCGGGCTGCCCCTATGAAAGAATGTTCGGCATGAAACGCAGCCCGCTGATCCTGTTCGCCCTGGCTGCCGTCGCCCTGGTGATCGCCGCCCTCGCCTGGCGTGCGCTGCGCCCGCCGCTGCTGCCGGCCGTCGTCTTGCAAGCCGGGCCGCTGGAGCGCACGCTGGTGTTCTCGGCGCGCGTGGCCAGTCGCTCGCGGGTGGAGGTAGGCGCCACCGTCACCGGCCGCGTGGAGCGCGTGGCGGTGCGTGAGGGCGACACGGTGGCGGCTGGCGACGTGCTGCTGACGCTGGAGAGCGACGAGCTGCGTGCCACGCTGGCCCAGGCCGAAGCCAGCGAGCGCCAGGCCGCTGCCCGACTGGCGGGGCTGCGCAGCACCGGCCGCAGCGCGGTGCAGGCCGGCGTGGCCCAGGCCGAGTCGGTGTTGCGTGCCGCCGCGGCCGACCTGCAGCGCACGCAGGACCTGGTGGCGCGCGGCTTCCTGAGCGCGGCGCGGCTAGACGAGGCACAGCGCGCGCTATCCGTCGCCCAGGCGCAGCGCGACAGCGCCGTGGCCCAGGCTGCTGCCAATGCCGACGGCGGCACCGACATCGCCCAAGCCCAGGCCCAGTTGACCCAGGCCCAGGCCGCAGCCGCCACGGCAAGGGCCCGGCTCGCACAGGCGCGCATCGTGGCGCCGTCGGCCGCACGCGTGCTGCGGCGCGCCGTGGAGCCCGGCCAGATCGTGCAGCCCGGCCGCGCGCTGCTGACGCTGGCGCTGGACAGCCCGCTGGAGCTGGTGGGTCAGGTGGACGAGCGTTACCTGGAACAGCTGCAGGTGGGCCAGGCCGCGCGGGTGCGGGCCGACGCGTTCGCGCAGTCGCCGTTCGCCGCGACGGTGCGGCAGGTGTCGCCGCTGGTCGATGCGCAGCGCGGCTCGGTGGAGATCAAGCTGTTGCCGCAGGAGCCGGCGCCGGCCTTCCTGCGCGAGGACATGACGCTGTCGGTCGAGGTCGGCACCGGCCGGCGTGAGCGGGCGCTGGTATTGCCCGTGGCGGCACTGGATGGCGACCGCGTGCGCGTGCTGCAGGACGGCCGGGTGCAGGCCCGCGAGGTGCGCCTGGGTCTGGTGACGCTGGATGCCGTGGAAGTAACGCAAGGCCTGGCGGCGGGCGACGTGGTGCTGCTGGATCCGACCGCCGAACCGGGCATGCGCGCGCGGGCCGACACATCGCCGGGCGCCGCCCAACGCCGCGCCGGTGGCGTGTCCAAGGACAGCGCCAGCGGCGCGATGAGCCAGGCCGGCGGGCGCTGAGCCATGCTGCATCGCTATGGCTTCGAGTGGCGGGTCGCGCTGCGCTTTCTGCGCGAGGGCCGCATGCAGACGCTGCTCATCATCGTTGGCGTGGCCGCTGGCGTGGCGGTGGTGGCCTACATCTCGGCGCTGATCAACGGCCTGCAGCGCAACACGCTGGAGAAGACGCTGGGCGCGCAGGCGCACATCACGTTGTCCGCCCCCTACGACGAGGTCTTGTCGCCCGCGCCGCCGGCCTCGGGCGGCGTGGCGCTGGCGCAACTGCAGCCGCGCGCACAGCGGCTGCGCTCCATCGTCAACTGGCAGGCGCTGCTGCCGGTGCTGGAGGAGCTGCCGGGCGTGGCGGCAGTGTCGCCCATGGTCTCGGGCGCCGGGCTGGCGCTGCGCGGCGAGGCCTCGCGGGCGATTGCGCTGATGGGCGTGGAGCTGGACCGCTACGACCGCATCGTGGGCCTGCGCCGCAAGGTGGTGGCCGGCCAGGCGCGGCTGGGCCCGGGCGAGGCCATGCTGGGCCGCGAGCTGGCCACCGACCTGGGCGTGCGGGTGGGCGACCGCGTCACCTTCGTGGTGGCCGGCCCGCAGGGCAACGTGACCGACACCGCCCGCATCACCGCGCTGGTGGACCTCGGCGTGCGCGAGCTGAACCGCCGCACGGTCTACCTGCCGCTGCGCGCCGCACAGAGCCTGGTGGGCCTGCCCGGCGGCGCCACGCAGCTGGAGCTGACGCTGGCCGACGTGTGGGCCGCGGCGCCGCAGGCAGCCGAGTTGGCGCGGCGCTATCCGTACAAGGTGGAGAGCTGGCAGCAACTGAACGCGCAGCTGGTGTCGGCGCTGAACGCGCAGTCGGTCAGCACGACGCTGATCCGCGGCGTGGTGATGATCGTCGTGGTGCTGGGCATTGCCAGCGTGCTGGTGGTGTCGGTGGTGCAGAAGCGCCGCGAGGTGGGCATTCTGCGCGCAATGGGCGCCACGCGGGGCCAGGTCTTGCGTATCTTTCTGCTGCAGGGCGCGGTGGTCGGGGCAGTGGGCTCGGTCGTGGGCGTGCTGCTGGCGGCGGCGCTGATCTGGGCCTTCACGACCTTTGTGCGCGGCTCCGACGGCCTGCCGCTGTTCGCCATCACACTGGCGCCCGGCCTGGCACTGCGCATCGCGATGCTGGCCACCGCCTGCGGCGTGCTGGCCGCGGTGGCACCGGCACGGCGCGCGGCGGCGCTGGACCCGGCCCAGGCGATACGGCTGTGAGCGAACCCACTGCGCTGATCCAGCTGGCCGGCGTGCGCAAGCGCTACAACATCGGCCGCCCCAACGAAGCCGAGGTGCTGCACGGCATCGCGCTGGCGGTGCATGAGCGCGAGTTCGTCGCGCTGATCGGGCCATCCGGCTCCGGCAAAAGCACACTGCTGAACATCCTGGGCCTGCTGGAGCCGCTGACCGAGGGCAGCTACCGGCTGCAGGGCGAGGAGGTGGGCCAGCTCGACGACGCAGCGCTGACGCTCAAGCGCCGGGTGGCGCTGGGCTTCGTGTTCCAGTTCCACCACCTGCTGCCGGCCTTCACGGCGCTGGAAAACGTCACGCTGCCAGCGCTGATGCGCGAGGGCCAGGTCAGCCGCGCGCAGCGCGAGCGCGCGCGCGAGGTGCTGGCGGCCGTGGGCCTGGCGCAGGCGATGGACAAGCGGCCCAACGAGCTGTCCGGCGGCATGCAGCAGCGCGTGGCCATCGCCCGGGCGCTGGTCATGCGGCCGCCGCTGGTGCTGGCCGACGAGCCCACCGGCAACCTCGACCGCGCCAGCTCCGACGAGGTGTTCGAGCTGATGCGGCGCATGCATGCCGAACTGGGCACCTCCTTCCTCATCGTCACCCACGACCCGCGCTTGGCCGAGCGCTGCGACCGCACCATCGAACTGGTGGACGGGCGCATCGAGCGCGACACGCGGCCCTGATGAAACGCCTGCTCGCCGCCCTGACGCTCGCCCCGACGCTCGCACTGGCCCAGCTGCCCACGCTGACGCTGGAGCAGCTGCCCCGCCCCACCATGCCCCCCGGCGAGCGCGGGCCGGTGGTGCCTGCGCAGGTAGAGCGCTGGCGCCAGGAGGCCAAGGCGCTGGAACACGGCGACGGCGTGCCGCGCAACGAGGTGGCCGCCGCCAAGCTCTATTGCCGCGCGGCCCGCTATGGCGACGCCGAGGCGCAGTACAGCCTGGGCTGGATGCTCACCAATGCGCGGGGCATCCAGCGCAACGATGCCGAGGCGGCCCACATGTTCGCAGCCGCGGCCGAGCAGGGCATGGTGCAGGCGCAGAACATCCTGGAGCGCATGGGCGGCACGCCGCTGGGCGATCCACCGCCCTGCCTGCGTCCGCCCGAGACCGACCCCGAGCCCGTCGTCGCGCCCAAGCCCGCACCACGTGGCCCCCACCCCGTCTCGCTGTGGGCCAGCCTGCCGCTGCCGCAACACGCCCCGCCGGCGCTGGTGAACTACGTCAAGCTGATGGCGCCCGAGTACCAGCTGTCGCCCGCGCTGGTGCTGGCCGTCATGGCGGTCGAGTCCAACTTCGACCCCACGGCCGAGTCGCCCAAAAAGGCCATGGGCCTGATGCAGCTCATCCCCGACACGGCTGCGCGCTTCGGCGTCACGCGCCTGACCGACCCGGCTCAGAACATCCGTGGCGGCATGGCCTATCTGCGCTGGCTGCTGGCCTATTTCGAGGGCGACGTGATGCTGGCGCTGGCCGGCTACAACGCGGGCGAGAAGGCCGTGGACCGCTATCTCGGCGTACCGCCCTATGCCGAGACGCGGCTGTACGTGCGCAAGATCATGGCGGCCGTGGGCGGCCAGCGGCTGCATCCCTTCGACGCCAGCATCACAGCCCCGTCGCCCATGCTGCAGCGCGTGAAGGCGCGCATGCAGGCCATCCAGGCGCGTTGACTTTCGCCATACCCGGTGGCGCTGCGCAGAACGCGGCCGCTGCCGTGCCCGGCATGGCCGCCACCGTCTGGCAGGACGGCCGGCTGCGCTGGCCGGGCGTCGGCTGCGGGTCAGCTTGGGGCAGTAGCCCGCGGTCCGGCTGCGGCAGTTACATGCTGCGCCGGTACTGCCCACCCACCTCGAACAGCGCGTTGGTGATCTGGCCCAGCGAGCACACGCGTACGGCGTCCATGAGCACCTCGAACACGTTGCGGTTTTCGATGACGGCCTGCTGCAACCGCGCCAGCATCGCCGGCGCCGCGTCGGCATGCCGGGCCTGGAAGTCGCTCAGGCGGCGCAGCTGGCTCTGCTTTTCTTCCTCGGTCGAGCGAGCCAGCTCGATGTGCTCAGGCACCGGGTCACCCTTGGGGTTGCGGAAGGTGTTGACGCCGATGATGGGGTACTCGCCCGTGTGCTTGAGCATCTCGTAGTGCAGGCTTTCCTCCTGGATCTTGCTGCGTTGATAGCCGGTCTCCATCGCGCCCAGCACGCCGCCGCGCTCGCTGATGCGCTCGAATTCGGCCAGCACGGCCTCCTCCACCAGCTCGGTCAGCTCGTCGACGATGAAGGCGCCCTGGTTGGGGTTCTCGTTCTTGGCCAGGCCCCACTCGCGGTTGATGATGAGTTGGATGGCCATCGCGCGACGCACGCTGTCCTCGGTGGGCGTCGTGATGGCCTCATCGAACGCATTGGTGTGCAGGCTGTTGCAGTTGTCGTAGATCGCAATCAGCGCCTGCAGCGTCGTGCGGATGTCGTTGAAGGCGATCTCCTGCGCATGCAGGCTGCGGCCCGAGGTCTGGACGTGGTACTTCAGCTTCTGGCTGCGCTCATTCGCGCCGTAGCGGTCGCGCATCGCGACAGCCCAGATGCGGCGCGCGACGCGGCCCAGCACGGTGTATTCCGGGTCCATGCCGTTGCTAAAGAAGAACGACAGGTTGGGCGCGAAGTCGTCGATGTGCATGCCGCGCGCCAGATACGCCTCCACGAAGGTGAAGCCGTTGGACAGTGTCAGCGCGAGCTGCGAGATCGGGTTGGCGCCGGCCTCGGCGATGTGATAGCCGGAGATGCTCACCGAGTAGAAGTTGCGCACGTTGTGGTGCACGAAGTACTCGGCGATGTCGCCCATCACCTTCAGCGAGAACTCGGTCGAGAAGATGCAGGTGTTCTGGCCCTGGTCTTCCTTCAGGATGTCGGCCTGCACCGTGCCGCGCACATTGGCCAGCACCCAGTCCTTGATCTTGGCAGCCTCGTCGGCGGTGGGCTCGCGGCCGTTGTCGCGGCGGAACTTGTCCAGGTTCTGGTCGATGGCCGTGTTCATGAACATGGCCAGGATGGTGGGCGCCGGTCCGTTGATCGTCATCGACACCGAGGTGCTCGGCGAGCACAGGTCGAAGCCGTCGTACAGCGCCTTCATGTCGTCGAGCGTGGCGATGCTGACGCCGCTGTTGCCGACCTTGCCGTAGATGTCCGGCCGCGCCGCGGGGTCGGCGCCGTACAGCGTGACCGAGTCGAAGGCGGTGGACAGGCGCTTGGCCGGCATGCCTTCGCTGACCAGCTTGAAGCGCCGGTTGGTCCGGAAGGCGTCGCCCTCGCCGGCGAACATGCGGGTGGGGTCCTCGCCCTCACGCTTGAACGCGAACACGCCGGCCGTGAACGGGAAGCTGCCCGGCACGTTCTCCAGCATCAGCCACTTCAGCAGCTCGCCGTGGCACTCGTAGGTCGGCAGCACGACCTTGCGGATCTTGGTGCCCGACAGGCTCTGGGTCACGAGGGAGGTGCGGATCTCCTTGTCGCGGATCTTCACGACGTACTCGTCGCCGGCATAGGCCTTGACCATGTCGGGCCAATGCTGCAGCAGCTGGCGGGCATCGCCGTCGAGCTTCGCACGCCGCTGCTCGGCCAGCTCGGCCAGTGCGGTGAGGGCGCCGTTCTTCGCGGGGTTGGCGGCCTGCAGCATGGCGCGGCTGGCCTCCAGCTGCTGGATCTCGCGGGCCAGCGCCGCCTGGCGACGCACGCGGGCCTTGTAGCTGCGCACGGTCTCGCTGATGTCGGCCAGGTAGCGCACGCGGGCGGGCGGCACGATGGGGGTCTGGTGCGTGCTGTGCCGGGTGTCCACGGTCGGCAGCCGGCCCGGGCCCAGGCCCAGCCGCGCCTTCAGCGCCTGGTAGAGCGCCGTCACGCCGTCGTCATTGAAGCGGCTGGCCATGGTGCCGAACACTGGCATGGTGTCCGGTGACTGGCCGAAGGCCTCGCGGTTGCGCTGCACCTGCTTGCTCACGTCGCGCAGCGCGTCCAGCGCGCCCTTGCGGTCGAACTTGTTGATCGCGACGAACTCGGCGAAATCCAGCATGTCGATCTTCTCGAGCTGGCTGGCAGCACCGAACTCCGGCGTCATCACGTACAACGGGATGTCGACCAGCGGCACGATGGCCGCGTCGCCCTGTCCGATGCCGGAGGTCTCGACGATGACGAGGTCGAAGCCGGCGACCTTGGCCGCAGCGATGACATCGGGCAGGGCGGGGGAGATCTCGCTGCCGAAGTCGCGCGTGGCGAGGCTGCGCATGAAGACGCGCTGCCCCTGGGCCCACGGGCCGATCGCATTCATGCGGATGCGGTCGCCCAGCAGCGCGCCGCCGCTCTTGCGGCGCGAGGGGTCGATGGAGATCAGCGCCACGCGGAGCTGATCGCCCTGGTCCAGCCGCAGGCGGCGGATCAGCTCGTCGGTCAGGCTGGACTTGCCGGCGCCGCCCGTGCCCGTGATGCCGAGGACGGGCGTCTTGATGCTTTTCGCCTGCGCCCGCAGCGCGTCGACCAGCGCCGCGTCGGCCTTGCCGTTTTCCAGCGCCGTCAGCAGCTGGGCGAGGGAGCGCCAGGCGGCCTCGGAATGACCGGTGATGGCGTCCAGCGACTTGGGCGCATGGACGCTGAAGTCCTGGTCGGCCTTCATGACCATCTCGCCGATCATGCCCTGCAGGCCCATGCGCTGGCCATCCTCGGGGCTGAAGATGCGCACGCCGTGCTCGGCCAGTTCCCGGATCTCGGCCGGCACGATCACGCCGCCGCCGCCGCCGAACACCTGGATGTGCGCGCCGCCGCGTTCGCGCAGCAGCTGCATCATGTACTTGAAGTACTCGACATGGCCACCCTGGTAGGAGCTGACGGCGATGCCTTGCGCATCCTCCTGCAGCGCCGCGGTGACGACCTCGTCCACCGAGCGGTTGTGGCCCAGGTGTATGACCTCGGCGCCCATGCTCTGCAAGATGCGCCGCATGATGTTGATGGCGGCGTCATGCCCGTCGAACAGGCTGGCAGCGGTGACGAAACGGACCATATGGGTCGGGCGGTACTCGGCCAGCGCCTTGTGGTCGGCGGCGAGATCGGTCATGGCTTGTCTCCTCGATCGGAGACGGATTCTAGGCTTGCGATTGACGTTAACGTCAATTGCCGTTCACAGCGCCAGGCAGGCCTGCCAGCCCAGCGCGATTCATGGGGCCCAGCCACCAGCGGGCCAGCGGCCCGGCCAGATGAGTCAGGCGCGGCCGGGTGAGGCGATGGACCAGTTCGTCGAAGCGGGCCAGCCGCGTGAGGCTGCGGCTTGCGCCTTCGCGTGACAGGCTGATGCGCCCCAGGCGGGGCGGCAGGTCGTCATGCGGCGCCCGCCACCACAACATCGGGCCCAGCAAGGCCAAGCCCAGCCTCAACACGCTGCCCACGACCGGGCGGCAGCTGGCCGGCAGCGGTGCGCAGCCGGGAGGCCAGGTCGCGGATGCTCATGCCGACCTCCCGGGCGCGGGGCTCAGTCGTTCGAGCTGCCGTAGCCGAACAGGCTGAGCAGGCTGGTGAACAGGTTGAAGATGGACACGAACAGGCTGACAGTGGCCAGCACGTAGTTGGTCTCACCACCGTTCACGATCTGCTGGGTCTCGTACATGATCAGGCCGGCCGACAGCAGGGCCACGACGGCCGACACCGTCAGCGCCAGCGCCGGGATCTGGAAGAAGACCGCTGCAAGACCGGCCAGCAGCGCCACGATCATGCCGGCGAACAGGAAGCCGCCCAGCCACGACAGGTCGCGCTTGGTGGTCGTCGCGTAGGCCGACAGCGCCAGGAACACCGCGCCCGTGGCGCCCAGCGCCAGCATGACGGTCTGGCCCCCGGACGGCAGGCTCAGCGTGCGCGTCAGCAGCGGCCCCAGAGTCCAGCCCATGAAGCCGGTCAGCGCAAAGACCAAGCCCACGGCGGCGCCGCTGTTCTTGAGCTTGTGGATGCCAAACAGCAGACCGAAGTAGACGATCAGCGTCAGGATGATGCCGGGCGCCGGCAGGCTGAACGCGACGGCAGCTGCGGCCACGGCAGCGCTGAACAGCAGCGTCATGGACAGCAGCGCATAGGTGTTGCGCAGCACGCGATGGGCGGTGCCGCGGTCGATCGCGCTGCCGTAAGGCATCGCGATGGCGACGGAGCGGGGACGGTCTTGCATGGCGAACTCCTGGTGGCAATGAAACGGCGCGCAGACTAAGCCTCGCGTCTCGCCCAAAAAAGCAGAGAATCAGGAAGAAATACTTCTGAAAAATCTACAAAGAGCACCCCATGAGCATGAGCTTCAGCTACCGCCACCTGTACTACTTCTGGGCCGTGGCCAAGGAGGGTGGGCTGACGCGTGCTGCCGAGCGGCTGGGCCTGTCGGTGCAAACCGTGTCCACCCAGGTGCGCGAGCTGGAGCACGCGCTGGGTGCAGCGCTGCTGAAGCCCGCCGGGCGCGGGCTGACGCTGACCCATGCGGGGCAAACGGCGCTGGAGGTGGCCGAGCAGATCTTTTCGCTGGGTGAGACGCTGCCCGAGCGCGTGCGCGAGGCCTCGACCGCGCCGGCCGTGCGGCTGGCCGTGGGCATCTCCGACGGCCTGCCCAAGCTGGTCGTGCAAAGCCTGCTGCAGCCCATCATCGACACGCCCCACCTGCGCCTGCTGTGCCACGAGGACGAGTTCGACGACCTGCTCGGCGACCTGGCGCTGCACCGGCTGGACGTGGTGCTGGCCGACCGGCCGGCGCCGCCCAACCCCAACCTGCGCGTCTACAGCCATGCGCTGGGCAGCTCGCCCATGGCCTGGTTCGCCGCGCCGCGCTGGGCCGACAAGGCAGCCAGCAACTTCCCGGCCTCGCTGGGCGACGTACCGCTGCTGCTGCCCACCGACCATGCCGCCGTGCGGATGCGGCTGGACCACTGGCTGGAGCGTCAGGGCGTGCGCGCCCGGGTGGCCGGCGAGTTCGAGGACAGCGCGCTGCTGGCCACCTTCGGCGCGGCCGGCATGGGCGTGTTCCCGGCCGCCACGCTGATGAGCGACAAGCTGATCCAGCGCGACGGCCTGGTGTGCGTGGGCCAATGCGCCGGCGTCGAGGAGACCTTCTACGCGGTGGGCACGGACAAGAAGATCGTGCACCCGCTGGTGCGCCGGCTGCTGCCCCAGCCGGCGGACGCGGCTAACTGAGCCGGAACGCCGCCACCGCCTCGGCCAGCCGCTGGGCCTGGTCACGCATGGACTGCGCGGCGGCGGCCGACTCCTCGACCAGCGCCGCGTTCTGCTGCGTCATCTGGTCGAGCTGCGTGACGGCCTGGTTGACCTGCTGGATGCCATCGCGCTGCTCGCTGGCCGCCGCGGCGATTTCGCCGATCAGGTCGGACACGCGGCTGACGCTGGAGACGATGTCCTGCATCGCCTGACCGGTCTGTGCGACGAGCCCAGAGCCCTGCTCGACGCTGTCCACCGACGCGCCGATGAGGGCCTTGATCTCCTTGGCAGCTTCGGCCGAACGCTGCGCCAGCGAGCGCACTTCACCCGCGACGACGGCAAAGCCACGGCCCTGCTCGCCAGCCCGCGCGGCTTCCACCGCCGCATTGAGCGCGAGGATGTTGGTCTGGAAGGCGATGCCATCGATGACGCCGATGATGTCGGCGATCTTGCGCGAGCTCTCGGTGATGCCGTGCATGCTTTCGGTGACCTGGGCCACCACCTGGCCGCCGCGCTGCGCGGCCGTGGCGGCGGAGGCGGCCAACTGGTTGGCCTGCCGTGCGGTGTCGGCGCTCTGGCCCACGGCGCCGCTCATCTCCTCCATGGAGCTGGCCGTCTGCTGCAGGTTGGAGGCCGTCTGCTCGGTGCGCGAGGACAGGTCCTGATTGCCCTGGGCGATCTCGCCGGCCGCGGTGGAGATGGACTCCACCGACGCGCGCACCTGGCCGATGGTCTCGCGCAGCGAGTCCACCATGGCCTGCATCTGGCCCATCAGGCTATCGCTGCGCGCGGAGGACAGCCGCAGGCTGAGGTCGCCGCGTGCAACGCCCTGCATCGCCGCGATGGCTGCGCTGGGTTCGCCGCCCAGCTGGCCCAGCACGCTGCGCGCGATGGCCAGGCCCAGCGCCACGGTGATGGCCAGCACGACCGCGCCCACACCGATCTGCTTGAGCGCCGCGTGCCAGACCAGGGCCTTCACGTCGTCCATGTACAGGCCCGAGCCCACCATCCAGTTCCAGCCCGGCACCTGCATCACGTACTGCACAGCTTGGGCACTGCGGTGCTGCCGCCGGGGCGGGGGAAATGCGTATCCACGAAGGCGTGGCCGTTGCCGGCGTTCTTCAGGTTGGTCACCATGTCCTGGATGGTCTTGCGGCCGTTGCCGTCGACGACCTTGTCCATCATGTTCTTGCCCTGCCACTCCAGCTTG
Organism: Roseateles sp.; assembly: GCA_046294815.1. Taxonomy (GTDB): domain Bacteria; phylum Pseudomonadota; class Gammaproteobacteria; order Burkholderiales; family Burkholderiaceae_C; genus Pelomonas. The sequence goes on from JBKBOJ010000031.1 coordinate 17,510, forward strand.
ATCGGATGCATGACGCTGACGCCGTCCAGCGTCCAGGCGTAGAAGTACTCGGTCTTGCCGTCCGCACCGCCGAAGCGGGCCGTGCGGACCGCCTCGCGCGCGGCGGCCTGGGCGGCGTCTTCGGCCAGCTTGCCGGCGGCCGCCTGCTGCTGCAGCTGCAGCACCTGGTTGGCGACGGACTGCACCGCCGCCTGCAGCACCTCGCGGCGGCTGGTCATGATGTCGTCGTAGGCCTGCAGCGCGTTGATGGCCACGATCAGGATGACGCCCGCAACGGCGGTGCCCAGAAGCAGGATGATGCGGCGCTGGAAGCTCATCTGGTTCAACATGGGATCTCCTCGTAAGCGGCGGCGGGGGCAGTTGATACAGTTGACGTTTACGTCAATCAGCTCGCCCGGCGCACCTGTTGTAGTCGTTTTGTAACCGGGCGCAAAGGAGATATTCCTCATGAACCTGCCCGGCCTCAATTTCCAGCTCGGCGAAGACATCGATGCGTTGCGCGATGCCGTCAGGGCTTTCGCCGAAGCCGAGATCGCGCCGCGCGCGGCCGAGATCGATCGCAGCGACCAGTTCCCCATGGACCTGTGGCGCAAGATGGGCGCTTTAGGCGTGCTGGGCATCACCGTGCCCGAGGCCGACGGTGGCGCCGGCATGGGTTACCTGGCCCACATGGTGGCCATGGAGGAGATCAGCCGCGCCAGCGCGTCGGTGGGCCTGAGCTACGGCGCCCACAGCAATCTGTGCGTGAACCAGATCAATCGCAACGGCAATGCGGCCCAGAAGGCCAAGTACCTGCCCAAGCTGATCAGCGGCGAGCATGTGGGCGCGCTGGCCATGAGCGAGCCGGGCGCCGGCTCGGACGTCATCAGCATGAAGCTGCGCGCCGAGGACAAGGGCGGCTACTACCTGTTGAACGGCAGCAAGATGTGGATCACCAACGGCCCGGACGCCGACACGCTGGTGGTCTATGCCAAGACCGAGCCGGAGCTGGGCGCGCGCGGCGTGACGGCCTTCCTGATCGAGAAGGGCATGAAGGGCTTTTCCATCGCGCAGAAGCTCGACAAGCTGGGCATGCGTGGCTCGCACACGGGCGAGCTGGTGTTCCAGGACGTCGAGGTGCCGGCCGAGAACGTGCTGGGCGCGGTGAACGGCGGCGCGAAGGTG
>JBKBOJ010000031.1:18773-35393 GCA_046294815.1 Roseateles sp.
ACGGAGTCCCGCGAGCCGGGCTTCTTCTCCCGGCTGCTCAAGCAGCAGACGCCGCAATACCTGTGGATAGGCTGCGCCGACAGCCGCGTGCCGGCCAACGAGCTGGTGGACCTGCTGCCGGGCGAGCTGTTCGTGCACCGCAACGTCGCCAACGTCGTCGTGCACTCCGACCTCAATGCGCTGTCGGTGATGCAGTTCGCGGTAGACCACCTGAAGGTCAAGCACATCATCGTCGTCGGCCACAGCAACTGCGGCGGCGTGAAGGCGGCGCTGTATGACCTGCGCGTGGGTCTGGTCGAGAACTGGATACGCCACGTCCAGGACGTGCGCCACATGCACCGCGACTGGCTGGCCACCGTGCCCGAGCCGCAGCGGGTGGACGCGCTGTGCGAGCTGAACGTGCTGGAGCAGGCACGCAACGCCTGCCACACCACCGTCGTGCAGGACGCCTGGGCGCGCGGGCAGGAGGTGGTCGTGCATGGCTGGGTCTACGGCCTGCACAACGGGCTGCTGGAAGACCTGCACATCACGGCCAGCAAGGCCGACGACGTGGACGGTGCCTACCGCTTGGCGCTGGCCAACGTCAAGCGGCGCTACGCCGCGCAGTCCTGAGCGGGTGGGGCAGGTGTTCCCGACACGGCTCACCGACCCCCGCGCCTTCGACATCGCCCAGACGCTGCTGGGCGGTTTCGACCGTCACTACAAGCTCTTCCGCGCCACATCGGCCCAGGCCAAGGCCCGCTTCGAGCGGGGCGACTGGGCGGGCCAGCAGCGCGCGCAGGCGCAGCGCATCGAGTTCTACGACGCCCGCGTGACCGAGGCCACGGCGCTGCTGCAGCAGCGCTTCGCGGCCTCCGAGTTGCCGATGGACGTGTGGCAGCAGGTCAAGCTGCACTACATCGGGCTGCTGACCAACCACCTGCAGCCCGAGCTGGCCGAGACCTTCTTCAACTCGGTGTGCACGCGCATCCTGCACCACGCCTACTTCCACAACGACTTCATTTTCGTGCGCCCGGCGATCTCGACCGAGTACATCGAGGACAACTCGCCCGGCGCGCTGCCGACCTACCGCGCCTACTACCCCACGCCCGCCACGCTGCGCGAGACGGTGGCGCGCGTCATCACCAACTTCCAGCTGGACGGAGAGTTCGTCGACCTGCCGCGCGACGTCGACCGGGTGCTCGCCGCCTTGACGCAGCAACTGGGCGACATTCGTTGGCGACCCAACTTCCAGCTGCAGGTGCTGTCCAGCCTGTTCTTCCGCAACAAGGGCGCCTACGTGGTCGGCAAGATCATCAACGGCTTCAGCGAGCTGCCGTTCGCGCTGCCCATCCTGCGCCGCGACGATGGCCGCTTCTTCATCGACGCGGCGCTGTTCGGCGAGGACGACCTGCTGATGCTGTTCAGCTTCGCGCGCGCCTACTTCCTCGTCGACATGGCCGTGCCCAGCGCCTACGTCGCCTTCCTGCGCTCGCTGATGCCGCGCAAACCGCGCTCGGAAATCTACTCGGCGCTGGGGCTGCAGAAGCAGGGCAAGAACCTGTTCTACCGCGACTTCCTGCGCCACCTGAAGCACAGCAGCGACAAGTTCCGCATTGCCCCCGGCATCAAGGGCATGGTGATGCTCGTGTTCGACCTGCCGAGCTGGCCCTTCGTCTTCAAGGTCATCAAGGACTTCTACCCGCCGCAGAAGGACACCACGCGCGAGCAGGTGCAGGCCAAGTACCTGCTCGTCAAGACGCACGACCGCGTCGGCCGCATGGCCGACACGCTGGAGTACACCCGCGTGGCATTCCCGCGCCAGCGCTTCGAGGACGCGCTGGTGGCCGAGCTCAAGCATTACTGCGGCAGCCTGGTCGAGGAATGCGGCGACGACCTGGTCATCCGCCACCTCTACATCGAGCGCCGCATGGTGCCGCTCAACCTCTACCTGCAGGACGCCACGCCCGAGCAGCGCGAACGCGCCGTCATCGAGTACGGCAACGCGATCAAGGACCTGGTGGCCGCGAACATCTTCCCCGGCGACATGCTGTGGAAGAACTTCGGCGTGACCCGCCACGGCAAGGTGGTGTTCTACGACTACGACGAGATCGAGTACCTGACCGACTGCCAGTTCCGCCGCGTGCCGGCGCCGCGCAACGAGGAGGAGGAGCTGTCCGGCGAGGTCTGGTGGCCGGTCGCGCCGCGCGACGTGTTCCCCGAAACCTTCGGGCCCTTTCTGCTGGGCGATCCGCGCGTGCGCGAGGTCTTCATGCGCCACCACGCCGAGCTGCTGGACGTTGACTTCTGGCAGGCGCACCAGGCCCGCATCCGCGCGGGCCATGTGCACGACGTGTTCCCCTACGACCCCGCCCGGCGCTTCGCCGCGTCTTGAGGCCGTGCGCCGGCCGCCGGGGCAGCCGGCGCGCTGCGCTCAGGGGTTGACCGTCGTGAACTCGCCGAAGGCCTTCAGCTGATCGGCAATCTTTGCCGGGTCGCCCACCACCACCCAGCTCTGCTCGTCGGGGTTGAAGTACTTCCGGCCGACCGCCTGCACCTGGGCCGCCGTGACCTTCTGCAGCGCCGGCACGAAGTTGCCGAGGAACTCTGCCGGCAGGCCCACCAGCCAGTTGCCGGCGAGCTGGCGGCCCAGCGAGCCCTGCAGCTGCGTGCTGACGAGGTAGCTGCCGGCCATGTAGCGCTTGTTCATCGCCAGCTCGGCCTCGGGCACGGGCTCGCTGCCGATGCGGCGGTACTCCTTGATGTACTCCGTCATGGCCGCGCCGGTCACCTCGTTGCGCACGTCGGCGCCGCCGGTGATGGCGCCGCCCACGCGCCAGGACACGCCGCCGGCCCGGGCGCCGTAGGTGTAGCCCTTCTCTTCGCGCAGGTTCTGGTTCACACGGCTGGAGAAGCCCTGACCCAGGATGGTGCTGGTCAGGCGCAGCGCGATCTGATCGTCGTGCTTGGCCGCGATGCCCGGGCGGCCCAGGCGCAGCGTGGCCTGCACACTGCCTGGGCGCTCCAGCAGCAGGCGCTGCACCGGCCGGCTGGCGGCCGGCGCCGGCAGCTCGGGCAGCGCATCGCCGCCGGCCTGCCAGTCGCCGAAGGCTTCGCGCGCCAGCTGCAGGGCCTGGGCCGGCGCGATGCGACCGGTGACGACCAGCAGTGCGCGGTCGGGGCGGAAGCGCTCGGCATGCTCAGCCCGCAGGCCTTCGGACGTCACCGCGCTGATGGCGGCCTCGGTCTCCTGCGTGCGGCCGTAGGCATGGTCGCCGTAGATGGCGCCGTCCAGCGCCTTGGCCGCGCGGAACCCCGGCTGCGTGCTGGCAGCCTTCAGGCTTTGCAGTGCATTGGTCTTGGCCAGTTGCACCTCGCCGGCCGGAAAGGCCGGCTGGCGGGCCACCTCGGCCAGCAGCTTGAGCATGCTGCCAGCCTGCGAGGCCAGCGCGTTGCCGTACACGCTGATGCCGTCGTTGCTGGCCGCCGCGCTCAGCGCGCCGCCCATGGCCTGGGCGGCCTCGGCGATCTGCCGAGAGCTGCGCTGCGCCGTGCCCTCGGAGAGCAGGCTGGCCAGCAGTCTGGCGCGGCCCGGCGCGTCCGGCGCATCGGCGCCGAAGCCTGCGCCACGCACGGCCAGCACGAAGTCCACCCGCGGGATGCCGTCTCGCGGCACCACCCAAACCTGCAGCCCGTTGGGCAGGGTCTGCTGGGTGATCTTGGGCACGGCCAGCGGCTTGTCCTTGGCGAAGGGGGGCAGTTCGGCTGGCAACTGCACAGTGGCAGCCTGGGCGGCGCAGGCCAGGGCCAGCGCGGCGGTCAGGACGCCGCGGCGGAGCGGGGAAGAAGAGCAGGCGGTGTGCTTCATGACGTCAGCGCTCATCAAGGTTGGGAGGCCGGCTTGTCGGCGGCGGGCGCGGCCAGCATGGCGGCGGGCTTGCGGTCGATGACCGAGCGGTTGGCTTGGGTCAGATAAGTCGCGGCCACGCGCTGCACGTCGGCCGAGGTGACGGCTTCTATCCAGCCCGGCACCTTGTTGACGACGTTGGCGTCGCCCCACAAGGCCTGCAGCTTGGCCAGGCGGTCGGCGCGGCGCAGGAACATCTCCAGGCTGTTGTACCAGTCGGCCAGCAGCGCGGTCTTCAGGTGCTTCAGCGTAGCGTCGTCCACGCCTTCCTTGACGATGCGGGCCACCTCTTCGTCGATGCCGGCCAGCAGCGCGTCGGCGTTCGTGGTGGGCTTGTAGAGCGCAAACACGGTGAACAGGCTGGGGCCGTCGTACTCCCAGATGCTGGTCAGGCCGTAGAGCGAGTCGACGTTCAGCGCCAGCTCGCGACCCTTGACCAGCCCCTGGTACAGCCGCGAGGCGTCGCCGCCGGCCAGCAGCTGGCCCAGCACGGCGAGGGGCGCCTGATCCTTGCTGCCGCGCTCGGGCAGCTTCCAGGCGGCGGCGATGGCGGGCACCTGGGCCAGCTTGTCGGGCTGGGTCAGACGGCGCTCGGCCGTGTTGAGGCCTTCGCGGAAGTCAGAGGGTTTGGGCGTGGGGCGGGCGGCGATCTTGCCAAAGTACTTCTCGGCCAGCGCAAAGCCCTGGGCCGGCGTCACGTCGCCGGCGATCGCCAGCACCGCGTTGTTCGGGCCGTAGAAGTCGCGGTGGAAGGCGCGTACGTCGTCCAGGCTGGCGCTCTCCAGGTCGACGAAGCTGCCGTAGCCGTCATGGGCGTTCTCCCACTTGTCGAAGGCCAGCGCCGCGATGTCCAGCCACATGAAGCCGCCGTAGGGCTGGTTCTGCACGTTGACGCGGATCTCCTCCTTCACCACGTCCTGCTGGTTCTTCAGCGTCGTGGGGTTGAAGTCCAGCGTGGTCATGCGGTCCGCCTCCAGCCACAGGATGGCTTCGAGCGCGGAGGACGGCGCAGTCTCGATGTAGTTGGTGAAATCGGGGCGGGTGGAGCCGTTGTTGTTGCCGCCACCCGAGGTGATCACCTGGTCGAACACGCCCTTGGGCGCCTTGGGCGTGCCCTGGAACATCAGGTGCTCGAACAGGTGGGCGAAGCCGGTGCGGTTGCGCGGCTCCAGCCGCATGCCCACCTTGTAGACCACGCTGATGCCCACGGTCGGGCTGCTCGCGTCGGGCGAAATGACCACGGTCAGCCCGTTGGCCAGCTTCTTGGTGTGGACGGGGATCTGCCAGCGGTCGGCTTGCTTTGCGGGTGCGGCCCAGGCGGGGCCGGCGGTCAGCGCGAGCGTGGCGGCGCTGATGGCGCCCAGCACCGCGCGGCGGGTGGTGGTCAACATGGGATCTCCTGTGCGGGAACGGCGCGGAGTGTCCGTCGTTTTGCCCGGGGTGCCGCATGGCACATCGGGAAACTCCCGGTGCGGCTGGCCGTCAGCCGCCGCGTTCAAGCCGCCGGCACTTCATTGCGCCGCCACGCGCTGCTGCACGTCGCCCAGCGCCTGGGCGTTCAGCTGCATCCCGACGCCCCCCGGGCGCACCGGGCGCCGCTAGACTGGCCCGATGAAGCACGCCGCCCTCCTTCTGCTGCTCGCCGCGGCCGGCGCCGCTGCCGAGCCCATCGGCTCGGTGGACACCGCCTTCAAGCTCATTGGCCCGGACCACAAGATCGTCGTCGACGCCTACGACGACCCCAAGGTGGCCGGCGTGGCCTGCTATGTGTCGCGCGCCAAGACGGGCGGCATCAAGGGCGCCATCGGCCTGGCCGAAGACAAGGCCGAGGCCTCCATCGCCTGCCGGCAGGTGGGCCCCATTCAGATCAAACAGCCGCTGCCGCGCCAGGAGGAGGTGTTCAACGAACGCATCTCGCTGGTGTTCAAGCGGCTGCGCATCGTCCGCATGGTGGACGCGCAGCGCAACACGCTGGTCTACCTGACCTATTCCGACCGCCTCATCGACGGCTCGCCACAGAACAGCGTGACCGCCGTGCCGGTCGGCCGCGACACACCCATCCCCGTCAAGCCATGAGCTTTGCCGATACCCTGTTCGTGTTGATGCCACTGCAGGCCATCGCGGCGGCCCTGGTGCTCAGCGTCTTCATCGGCTGGCGCGGCGCCAATGCCGGCGGCCGCTGGGCGCAGGTGGCGCTGCTGGTGCTGAGCCTGGGCCTGCTGCTGCTGAGCCCGGCCTTTGGCGGCCGGCTGGACGCGCCGCTGGGCACGCAGCTGCTGGGCTTTGCGCTAGTCAGCGCGGGGCTGACGGCGCTGTGGTGGGCACTGCGCCTGTGGTTCGTGCCGCAGCCGGGCCGCCACGCGATGCTGGCGGCGCCGCTGGTCATCGGCGCGCTGCTGGCGCTGCTGGGCCACAACCGGCTGCTGGCGCTGGCGCTGGCCGATGCGCTGCTGGCCGCGCAGCTGGCCTGGCTGGGCGTGCTGCTGGCGCGGCCCGGGCGGCCCAGCGTGCTGCAGGGGCTGAATAGCCGGCGCTGGCGGCTGCTGGGCCTGATGGCCGTGCTGCCGCTGCTGCTGGCGCTGGTGTGGCGCACGGCGATGCTGGGCCTGGGCCACGGCGACTCGGCGCTGCCCGACCTGCTGCTGGGCCTGGCCGGCCAGCTGGCGCTGCTGCTGACCCTGCCCATGGTGCTGCTGGCCTGGCGCAGCCAGACCGAGGCCGAGCTGGCCCGGCTCAGCCAGACCGACGGCCTGACCGGACTCATCGACGACGCTGCCTTCGCGCAGCGCTCGGTGGAGCTGATCTCCATGGCACGCCGCTACGACGAGCCTCTGGCCCTGATCATCATGCGGCTGGACCACCTGCCCGCGCTCAGCGAGGAGCACGGCGCCGACTTCGCCGACCGCGCGCTGGCGCTGTTCGCCAGCTGCTTGCATGCGCAGATGCGGCTGGGCGATCTGGCCGGCAGGCTGGGCTACGACTGCTTCGGCGTGCTGATGGCGCGCTGCCTGCCCGAGGGCCCGCAGGCCCTGGACCGCCGGCTGCGTGCCGCGCTGGCCACGCGCGCGCAGATGGAGCTGGGCCTGCAGCCCACGTTCAGCGCCGGCTGGGCCAAGCTGCGCCCCGGTGACCGCGGCCTGGCCGACCTGCAGCGCCGCGCCGAGACCGCGCTGTACGAGGCCACGCGGGCCGGCAGCGGCCTGCTGATGGCCGAGCCGGGCGTCACGGACTGATGGGCACGGCCGACCACCGCGTTGGCGGGCAGGTCGGCCACACCCTGCGCAGCACCGATCACACACTGCCCGCCGGCCAGGATGTCGATCTCGCCGGCCGGCAGGCCCAGCATCCCCAATGACTGCATGCCGGCATCGTGAATGCGGCCAGCGCAGGGCACGGCATGTCGGCCTTCTCCGACACGCCAACAGGCTGCGGGCTGATGAGACACCGGCGACGGACCGTCGATGCTGCCAACAAACGGTTCTCGGAGTTCCCCATGGCCCAGCCCAGCGACTTCAGCGATGCCTCGACGCCGGCCACACAGCCAGCCTTGCCACGACGGGACGGCCTGGCGCGCTGGTGGAGGACCTGCCCGCCGCAACCAGCGAGCGAGCCGGCGCTGGGCTATGAATCGGCCCAGCCTTGGGCACTGCAGGGCGCCCCCATCGACACGCAACCGTCGCCAGACTGACCCGCCGCGCCGGGCGTCACTGAATCAGGCCGTTCTTCAGCGCGTAGTAGGTCAGGTCGCTGTTGGTGGCCAGCTTGAGCTTCTCCAGCACCCGGGTGCGGTAGGTGCTGACGGTCTTGACGCTGAGGAACAGCGCCTCGGCGATGTGGCCTACGGTCTCGCCCCGTGCCAGGCGCAGGAAGACCTGGAACTCGCGCTCCGACAGTGCCTCGTGCAGCAGCTTGTCGGGCGCCACGCCGGCGCCACTGCCGCCCACCATGTGGTCGGCCAGCTGCTCGGCAACGGCCGGGCTGATGTAGCGCCGGCCGCGCGCCACCAGGCGGATCGCGTTGGCGATCTCCTCGGGGTCGCACTCCTTGTTCAGGTAGCCCGCCGCCCCTTGGCGCAGCAGCGTGGTCGCGTAGTGCGCCTCGGGAAAGCCGCTGAGGATGAGCACCGGCAGCTCAGGAAAGCGCGCCTTGATGGCCACCAACGCATCCACGCCGCTCTGGTCGGGCATGGAGATGTCCAGCAGCAGCACGTCCACATCGCCCTTGCGGGCCATGTCCAGCGCCTCGTGACCACTGCGACCCTCGCCGGTGACGCGCAGGTCCACATGGTCGGACAAAAACTGGCGCAGGCCGGTGCGCACGATGGCGTGGTCGTCAACGATGCCGATGCGGATCATGCTGGGAAAGCCGGAGACGGGAAGGCCATCAGCGTAACAGCGCCGCCACAAGCCCTCCAGCGGCTGGTGTCCTACACGCCTGCCAGCGGCGTCCGACAGCCCCCTGCGCCACGGGACTATGCCCGTGCCCCTGCTCGCCACCGATAGTGGGCGCAGCGGCACCAGCCGCGCAACAAGGAGAACCGCCATGCACAAGACCGTCCCGACCCTCGCCCTGTCCGCCGCGCTGCTGGCCACGCTGGCGGCCACCAGCGGCTGCGCCGTCGCCAACAAACAGCAGACCGTGGGCTCCTACATCGACGATGCGACGCTGACGACGCGCGTCAAGTCCAAGTTCGCCGCCGACCCGGTCGTCAGCGCCATGACCATCGGCGTCGAGACGCTCAAGGGCACCGTCCAGCTGTCGGGCTTCGCCAAGAGCGCGGACGAGCGCGCCACCGCCGAGAAGCTGGCCCGCGAGACCTCCGGCGTGGTGGCGGTGCGCAACGACATCGTCGTGCGCCCGCCCGAGAAGTGAAAATCGCCCTGCCTAGGAGCCTGTCGGGCTTTGGGGCGGGAGCGCGCCGGGCTCCTAGGACGATTCCTACAAAACAACGCGCTGCTGACGCTGCCGACGCGGCGCCGCAGCGGTCCATACTTCGGGCCATCAAGCCATACCGTCTCCCTGCCGGGCCATGCCAGCTCTCAAAGCCTTCATCGTCGAGGACAGCCCGGTGATCCTGGAGAACCTGGTCGCCACGCTGGAGGAGCTGGCCCAGGTGGAAGTGGTGGGCTCGGTGCCCGACGAGGCCAGTGCCGTGCGCTGGATGAGCCGCGAGCCCGAGGCCAGCGCCGACCTGTTCATCGTCGACGTGTTCCTGCGCTCCGGCACCGGGCTGGGCGTGCTGCAGGCGGCGCAGCGGCTCGGCGTGCGGGGACGCCGCGTGGTGCTGACCAACTACGCGACCGAGGAGATGCGCCGCCGCTGCGCCAGCCTGGGTGCCGAACGCGTGTTCGACAAGAGCCACGAGCTGGACGACCTCATCAGCTACTGCGCCGAGCTGGCAGACCATGGCTCGGCCCGCCCGGCTGCGGCGGCCGGCTGAACGCGCGCGGTGCTGCATCGTCTGGACCCCTGGCTGGAGGGCGCCGCGCGCCGGCGCGGGCTGGCGCTGGCCTTGGCCACGCTGGCGGCCGCGGCCGTCATGGGCGTCAGCGAGGCGGCCTTCTGGGGCGCCGACCAGGCGCTCGGGCAGTCGCAGGCCCGCCACCTCGCGCGCAACGACAGCCTGCGCCTGCGCGAGCTGCTGACCACCGCCGAGACCGCCCAGCGCGGCTTCCTGCTGACCGGGCGTGACGACTACCTGGCCCCCGTGCAGCGCGCCGAGCGCGAGTTGCCCGGCGTGCTGGAGCGACTGCGCGGCCAATACGAAAGCTCGGACTGGGCCGCGCTGGTCAACGACGCCAGCCTGCGCGCCAACGAAAAGCTCTCGGAGCTGCAGCTGGTCATCCAGCTCTACCGCCAGGGCAACACCGCGGCCTGGCAAGGGCTGGTGGAGTCCGACATCGGCCGCGAGAAGATGCAGGCGGTGCGCGATGCGGTGGCGCAGCTGGACCGCCACGAGCTGGCGCAGATCGCCCGCGAGAAGCAGGCCGTCGCCAAGTCGCTGACCTACGGCCGCTTGGGCGTGCACGGGCTGACGCTGCTGAGCCTGTTCGGGCTGGCCGTCTTCCTGCGCCGCAACGAGGCCTTGCACCGGGCCCGGCGTGAGCATGCCGCCGAACTGGCCCACGAGCGCGACCGACTGGACCGCGAGGTGGTGCGCCGCACCGCCGAGCTGACCGAGCTGGCCCGCCACCTGCAGACCGTGCGCGAGGACGAGCGCGCCCACCTGGCGCGCGAGCTGCACGACGAGCTGGGCGCGCTGCTGACTGCCGCCAAGCTGGATGTGGCACGCATCCGCCGCATGAGCAAGTCGGCCGCGCCCGAGATCGACGAGCGCCTGCGTCACATGAGCGAGCTGCTGGATCAGGGCATCGCGCTGAAGCGCCGCATCATCGAAGACCTGCGGCCGTCGGCGCTGTCCAACCTGGGGCTGATTCCGGCGCTGGAGATCCTGACCACCGAGTTCGCCCAGCGCTCCGGCCTGCAGCTCAGCCTGGAGTTGGCCGACAGCCCCGCCGACGCCGCCGACAGCCTGGCGCTGTACCGGCTGGTGCAGGAGGCCCTGACGAATGTGCTGCGCCATGCCAAGGCCAAGCACGTGCGCGTGCAGCTGGGCGAGGCCGACGGCTGGCTGCAACTGCACATCCGCGACGACGGCCAGGGTTTCAACCCCGAGGCCGTGGGCGCCGGCCACCACGGCCTGCTGGGCATGCGCTACCGCATCGAGAGCCTGGGCGGCACGCTGCAACTGCTGTCGGCGCCGGGCCGCGGCACGCTGGTGCTGGCCCGGCTGCCGCGCCGTGCGCCCTCGCAGTCGGCGCCGCCGCCCGACGCCGCCCAGGGCGCGCCGGCCACGCTGTCCTGAAGCGCAGTCGGGGCCGGCTTGTAGGACGAGGCCGGCACTGCCGTTTGTTACAGCGCCGCCGCCAACCGTTGGCACCGCATTCGCGTTCAATGGGCAGCGCGGCCCCGCCGCCCCATGAAGGAGACCGACATGAACTCACCGCAACCCACCCGCTTGCGCTGGCTCGCGCCCCTGCTGCTGGGCCTGGCTGCTGCGGCCACGGCACCGGCCGCCCGCGCCACCGACGTGGGCGTGTCCATAGGCTTCAGCCAGCCCGGCGTCTATGGCCGCGTGGACATCGGCCGCTACCCGCAACCGGTGCTGGTCGCGCCGCAGCCGGTCTACGTCGGCCGGCCGGTCTACGGCGAGCCGGTCTACGTCTGGGCGCCCGTGGAGCACCGCCGCGACTGGCGCCGCCACTGCTGGCGCTACGGCGCCTGCGCCGCGCCGGTGTATTTCGTCGACGACGGCTGGTATCGCCGCCACGTCATCGTCCACCACCATCACCGCGATGACGATCGCTGGCGCCACGGGCACCACCACGAGCACCCGGGCCGAGGCCATCGCGACTGAGCCTGGAGCCTGTCGGGCTTTGGGTCGGGTGCGCCGTCAGCGAATCTTGCTCAACGCTTGGGCAGCGGGAAGCTGGCCAGGCTCGCATAGCCCTTGCGGGACAGGGTCTGCACACCGAATACGACGTTGTCCTTGCTGACTGGCAGGGTCACGCGCGTGACCAGGCCCACATCCTTGGCCTGCTGCCAGGTGGCCGAGTCGGTATCGCGCCAGACGATGCGGTAGCCGACCACCTCGGGGTCGGTGCTGGCGCGCCATTCCAGCGTCGAGTCGTTGGTCAGCGCGCTGGCGTCCAGCCGCACGCCCTGTGGCGGCGCCGGTGCCCAGGCCAGTGTGGCCAGCCCGGCCAGATTGGCGCGCGTCACGTCGGCCACATAGCCGAAGTCGACGAACTCGAGCAGATCGCCGTAGACGACGCCGTTCTCCGTCCTCGGGTTCTGGTGCTGGTGCGCGAAGTTCTCAAATGGCTCGCTGAACCGTACCGCCGCGTAGCCGCGCTCCAGAAACGGGATGTGGTCGCCGCCACGCAGGTAGCGGTCGCGGCGCTGAATCAGCTGCACGGTGAAGCCGGGCATGGCGGACTCGGCAGCGGCCTTCAGGTGACGGCCCAGCTGGTGGGTGGGCAGGTCTTCGCTGCCGCCGGCCTGCAGCAAGGGCAGCAGTTCGGCCTGCATGGCCGCATGGGCCTGCTGGTCGGCCGGCGTGGCCGGGCGGTTGGCCTGGGCCTGCACGAGCAGCCGCACCAGCGGGTCCAGCCCGTCGGCGAACAGCCGCATGCGCTTGGGGTCATGCCGGCCGGCGTCGCCGCGCGAGCTGCCGATGATGTCGTTGGTGATCATGGCCTCAACGTTGCGCCCCTCGGCACGCGCCTCGCGCGCCCATTGCGCGGCCCCCAGCAGGCCCTGCTCCTCGCCGGGCACGGCCATGAAGACCAGCGTGGCGTCGAACTGCCGCCCCGCCATCACACAGGCCAACTCCATGACGGCGGCCGTGCCGGAGGCGTCGTCGTTGGCGCCCGGCGCCTCGCCCAGCGAGTCCATCACGTCGCTGTTGCGCGAGTCGTAGTGGCCGCTGACGACCAACATGCGGCCCTGGCTGGCGCCGCGGCCGGGCAGTGTCGCGACGATGTTGACCAGCTCGGTGGCCTGCGGCACGCGGGGGCCTGGCGGCTCGATAAAGCTCTGCTCCTCCACCTGGAGCCGGCCGCCCGAGGCCTTGGCGCAGGCCTGCAGCTCGGCACGAATCCAGCGCCGCGCCGCACCGATGCCACGCGTGTCGGAGGCGATGTCGGACAGCGTGTGGCGCGTGCCGAAGCTGGCCAGCTTGCGGATGCGGGCCTCGATGCGCGCGGGGCTGACCTCGGCCAGCATGGCCCGCAGCTCGTCGGCAGGAGACTGGGCCTGGGCTGCGGCGGCAGGCAGGACAAGGGCGAGGGCGGCAAGGCGGGCGTTCATGCAATTGATTCTGCCCTTGCCGCTGCGGGCGCGTTCTTCTACGCTGGCTTACCCACCGAGGAGAGCGCGATGAGCCTGGACCCGCGAGTGAGCACGATACGCACGGTCACGCTGGTCGGCCCGGCCGGCGCGGGCAAGACGCTGCTGCTGGACGCGCTGCTGGCCCAGGCCGGCGCGATCGCCCAGGTCGGCAGCATCGAGCGGGGCAATACGGTCAGCGACCACGATGCGCTGGAGAAGCGGTTGGGGCATTCGCTGCAGTCCAGCCTGGCCCACTTCATGCACGACGGCATCCGCATCCATGCCATCGACACGCCCGGCGCGCCGGACTTCGTCGGCCAGGCGCTGCCGGCGCTGGAGGCGGCGGACACGGCCATCGTCGTCATCAACGCGCAGAACGGCATCGAGCTGATGGCCCAGCGCATGCTGGCCGCGGCCGGCGAGCGCGGGCTGGCGCGGCTCATCGTCGTCAACAAGATCGATGCGCCCGACCTGGACCTGCCGGGGCTCTTGACGCAGATCCGCGAGGTCTTCGGCAAGGAGTGCCTGCCACTGAACCTGCCCGCCGACGGCAGCCGGCGGGTGGCGGACTGCTTCTTCGCGGCCTGCGCCCCCGATGGACTGGAGGCCGATTTTTCGTCAGTCGCCGACGCCCACCGCGCGCTGGTGGAGCAGGTCGTCGAGGTGGACGCGGCTTTCGTCGAGCGCTACCTGAACGAAGGCGACGTGGACCCTCGCGAGCTGCATGCGCCACTCGAAGAAGCGCTGCGTCAGGGCCACCTGATCCCGGTGTGCTTCTGCTCCGCAAAGACGGGCGCCGGCGTGGCCGAGCTGCTGGCCGCCATCGGCGCCTTAATGCCCAACCCCGCCGAAGGCAACCCGCCCCTCTTCCTCGAAGGCAAAGGCCCCGAGCCGCAGCCCTACCCCGCCAGGCCCGACCCGGCCGCCCATGTGCTGGCCCATGTGTTCAAGATCGTCGCCGACCCCTACCTCGGCAAGATGGGCGTGCTGCGCGTGCACCAGGGCCGCGTGGCCCGCGGCAGCCAGCTGTTCGTGGGCCATGCGCGCAAGCCCATTCGCGTGGGCCACCTCTTCATGCTGCAGGGCGCCCGGCATGTGGACGTGGACGAGGCCTTGCCCGGCGAGCTCTGCGCCATCGCCAAGGTTGACGACATCGCCTTCGACGCGGTGCTGCACGATGCCCAGGAGGACGAGCACATCTTCCTGAAGCCCCTGGACTTCCCGGCGCCGGTGCACGGCCTGGCCATCAGCCCGGCGCGCCGCGGCGACGAGCAGAAACTCTGGGAGGCGCTGGCACGGCTGGTGGACGAAGACCCCTGCCTGCGCATCGAGCAGGCCGACGAAACCCACCAGACCCTGGTCTACGGCCTGGGCGAGCTGCATCTGCGCCTGCTGCTGGAGCGCCTGCGCGAGCTCTACAAGGGTGAGGTGGTCACCGAGCCGCCGCGCATCGCCTACCGCGAGACCATCTCGAGTCCCGCCGAGGGCCACTACCGCCACAAGAAGCAGAGCGGCGGCGCCGGCCAGTTCGGCGAGGTCTACCTGCGTGTGGAACCCCTGGCGCGCGGCGCCGGCTTCGAGTTCGTCGACGCGGTCAAGGGCGGCAGCATCCCGGGCCAGTTCATGCCGGCCGTCGAGAAGGGCGTGCGCCAGGCCTGCGCCAGCGGCGTCATCGCCGGTTACCCGCTGGTGGACCTGCGCGTGACCGTTTATGACGGCAAGCACCATTCGGTGGACAGCAAGGAGATCGCCTTCGTCACGGCCGGCCGCCGCGCGCTGATGGAGGCCGTGCGCGCCGCCCGGCCGCTGGTGCTGGAACCCATCGTGCAGGTCGAGATCACGGCGCCCGAGCACAGCATTGGCGACATCACCGGCGATCTCGCCGCGCGCCGCGGCCAAGTCAACGGCACGCGCACGGCCGTACCGGGCAGCCTCATCGTGCAAGGCCTGGCGCCGCTGGCCGAGTTAGCCAGCTACCAGACCCGGCTCAATGCGATGACGGCCGGCCAGGGCCGCTACACCTTGCTGTTGTCACACTACGAGGCCGTGCCGCCCAACACCCAGGCTGCGCTGGTGGCGGCCTACAAGGCGGGCGACGACAGCGACTGAAGCGCCGCCCGGCCGGGCCTGGGCAAGGGGCATTTATCATTGCGCCCATGCCCAGCGCCCCCCGCGACGTCGCGCAGATCCGATTGGACAACGCGATGCGGCTGTTCGAAGAGTTCGTCAGCGCCACCGTCAAGCACCCCGATGCCGCGACCCTGCGCGGCCTGGAGCGCCGCTTTGCGGAGCGGCTGCAGATCCAGCCCAGCTACTGGAGCCAGATCAAGAGCCGCTCACGCCAAATCGGCGAACGTCTGGCACGCCAGTTCGAGCAGCTCTGCCACAAGCCGCCGGGCTGGATGGACATCGAGCACGGCGCCGCTGCTGCAGCGGCGCCCATCACCTCGATGGCAGCCGCCCTCGGCCACGTGGCACCGCCGCCACCGGAGCCCTCGCCGAGCATGCCCAGGGACGACGACGAGCGCTTCATCGTGGGCCTGGTGCTCACCTACTACCGCCGCCATCCCCAGCGCGCGCGCGCGCGGCTGCTGGACCTGCTGGGCGAGGTGCTGACGCCGCCTGCCACCACACCGCCCCCCGCGCCCAAGGCCGCCCCGCCCAGCCCGCAGGCCGAGCTCGATGAGTGGCGCCGGCTGCAGTCGCGCATCGAACCGCTCAAGCCCAAGAAGCGCTGAGCCGCCGGCGCACCCGGCCCCGACCTTCACCGCCTGGCCGCCTCCCTGCAGCTTAGGGATGTCGGATAAAAACTGCTTGCGCATGAGAAACGTTTGTTTATCATTTGCGCAAGTTGCGATGCAGACCCTGCTCGGCATCGCAGCGACGACGCCACCGCAACATCCCTGACCGCCGGCCCGCCTGTCTCGACGCGCAGGCCCCGGCACAGCTTCCACCGTCGCAGCAGCCTGGCCCCCCGGCGGGTCGAGCCGCCGCATTGCCCGCCGCGCCGCGCGCGGCCCCTCACGGAGCCCACCATGCCTCGGTTCACCTCTCCCCGCCCCCTGCAGATCCAGCTGCGCAAGCCGCGCAATCCGCTGGTGGCGCCAGCATGCAAACGCCAGGCCGGCCGCCACCAGAGTGCCACCGACGCCCGCGCGCTGCGCCAGCAGGCGCGCCTGCAACTGCGCCGCCTGCTGCGCGACCGCTTCCCCGACGACAGCCCCTGACTCGCCCGCGCCGCCCGCCCTCTGATCGATGTCATGAGGGCCGCCCGGCGCCCAAGGAGACCCTCATGAGATGGATCGAACTGCGCGGCCCCGACGCCGCCGACACCCACGCCGCCTGGGCCCACCGCTGGGTCCGCATCAAGCGCGCCGCCCGCACGATCCGGCTGGTGTTCTCGCCGGCCTACCGCAGACGCCAGCGCGCCCGCAGCCAGTTGGAGTTCTACGCCGAAGCCGGCGCGCCCGAAGGGGCGCTCTACGCTGAAGGCGACCTGATCGCCCATTTGGACGACGTCCAGCGGCTGTGAATTGGGCCGCAAATCGGGGGTGTCTGCCGCGAGCGAACGCCCTCGGCCGGGCCTAGCATCGGGCCATGAGCGCTTGCCTTCGCCTGACCGAGCCGCTGCCCACGCTGCAAGCCTGGGTCGCGGCGTTCGCGCAAGCCGAGATCCCGGTGCTGGCGGAAACCGCGGAGGCGCTGGAGCAGATGCGCGCCCGCGAGGACGACGTCGATGCCCACGGCCTGGGCGAGCTGATTGCCACCGACCCGCTGATGACGCTGAAGGTGCTGGTGCATGTCAGCGAGCTGCGGCGCGGCCGGCTGACGGCCGATCCCGA
>JBKBOJ010000032.1:0-34701 GCA_046294815.1 Roseateles sp.
TGCGCGCGCCGTCGCGGCCCAGCAGGTCGAACACGAAGCGCTCGAAGTTGCTGGCCTTGGAGATGTCCATGGACGGGCTGGAGGTCTCGTGCGTGTCGGCCGTGCCGCGCGGGCGGTAGGCACCGGTGCGGAAGAACTCGTCCAGCACGTCGTTTTCGTTGGTCGCGACGACGAGCTTGGCAATCGGCAGGCCCATCTGGCGCGCGACATGGCCGGCGCAGACGTTGCCGAAGTTGCCCGACGGCACGGTGAAGCTGACCTGCTGGTCGTTGTTCTTGGTGGCCAGGAAGTAGCCGGCGAAGTAGTAGACGACCTGGGCCAGCAAGCGCGCCCAGTTGATGCTGTTGACCGTGCCGATGCGGTGTTCGCGCTTGAAGGCGAGGTCGCTGGACACGGCCTTGACGATGTCCTGGCAGTCGTCGAACACGCCTTCGATGGCGATGTTGTGGATGTTGGCGTCCTGCAGGCTGAACATCTGCGCCTGCTGGAAGGGGCTCATGCGGCCGTGCGGGCTGAGCATGAAGACGCGCACGCCCTGCTTGCCGCGCATCGCGTACTCGGCGGCGCTGCCGGTGTCGCCGGAAGTGGCGCCCAGGATGTTCAGGGTTTCGCCGCGGCGGCTGAGTTCGTACTCGAACAGCGCGCCCAGCAGCTGCATGGCCATGTCCTTGAAGGCCAGGGTCGGGCCGTTGGAGAGGCCCTGCAGCGCGATGCCGTCGCCCAGCCAGGTCAGCGGCGTGATCTGCTCGCTGCCAAAGACGTCGGCCGTGTAGACCCTGCGCGTGATGGCGCGCAGGTCGTCGGCCGGGATGTCATCGATGTAGAGCGACAGGATCTCGAAGGCAAGGTCCGCATAGGCCAGGCCGCGCCAGCGGGTCAGCGTCGCTGCGTCCACCTTGGGGTAGGTCTTGGGCAGGTAGAGACCGCCGTCCGGTGCCAGGCCTTCGAGCAGGATGTCGGAGAAGCCGCGCTCGGTCTGGTCGCCGCGGGTGGAGATGTACTTCATGATCAGGCCAGTTCTTCCTTGCGCAGCTTGACGATGGGCGCCAGCACGGTGGGCAGGCCCTGCATCTTGGCCAGCGCCTCGTTCATGCGGCCTTCGACGGTGTCGTGGGTCAGGATGATGAGGTCGGTCTGGCGCTCGCCCTCGGCCGACTCGCGTTGCAGCACGGCGTCGATCGAGATGTCGTGCTCGGCCAGGATGGTGGTGAGGCGCGACAGCACGCCGGCCTGGTCGGCGACGACCAGCCGCAGGTAGAAGGCGGTGTTCACGTCGGCCATCGGCAGCACGGGCATGTCGCTCATCGCGTCGGGCTGGAAGGCCAGGTGGGGCACGCGATGGTCAGGGTCGGCGGTGGCCAGGCGGGTCACGTCCACGAGGTCGGCGACGACGGCAGAAGCCGTCGGCTCGGCGCCCGCGCCCTTGCCGTAGTACAGCGTCGTGCCCACGGCATCGCCCTGTACGACGACGGCGTTCATCGCGCCCTCGACGTTGGCGATGAGGCGGCTCGCCGGGATCAGCGTCGGGTGCACGCGCAACTCGAAGCCCTTGTCACGACGCCGCGTGATGCCCAGCAGCTTGATGCGGTAGCCCAACTGCTCGGCGTATTTGATGTCGGTGGCCTGCAGGCTGGAGATGCCTTCCACATGGGCCTTGTCGAACTGCACCGGCACGCCGAAGGCGATGGCGCTCATGATGGTCAGCTTGTGGGCGGCGTCCACGCCTTCGATATCGAAGGTCGGATCGCTCTCGGCATAGCCCAGGCGCTGGGCTTCCTTCAGCACGGTGGCGAAGTCCAGCCCCTTGCCGCGCATCTCGGAGAGGATGAAGTTGGTCGTGCCGTTGATGATGCCGGCGATCCACTCGATGCGGTTGGCCGTCAGGCCCTCGCGCAGCGCCTTGATGATGGGGATGCCGCCGGCCACCGCCGCCTCGAAGGCGACCGTCACACCCTTCTCGCGCGCGGCCGCGAAGATCTCGCTGCCGTGCAGCGCCAGCAGCGCCTTGTTGGCCGTGACGACGTGCTTGCCGTTGGCGATGGCCTGCAGCACCAGCGTGCGCGCCGGCTCGATGCCACCGATCAGTTCCACGACGATGTCGATGGCCGGGTGGTTGACGAGCTGCTGCGCGTCCCCCGTGCAGGGCACGCTGTCGCCCACGATGGCCTGGTAGTCCTTGGCGCGCTCGGCGTTGCGGGCCGCCACCATCGCGATCTCAATGCCCCGGCCGGCGCGGCCGCGAATCTCGGTCTGGTTACGCTGCAGGACGTTGAAGGTGCCGGCACCGACGGTGCCAAGGCCGATCAGGCCGACTTGGATCGCTTTCATTGCAGGGCTCTCAGACAACAGGAATCAGCAGGAATGGCGCCGGCGGTAGCCAGCCAGGAAGCGGTCGATGCGGCCGATGGCCTCGCGCAAGTCGTCCACGTTGGGCAGGAAGACCAGCCGGAAATGGTCGTGCTCGGGCCAGTTGAAG
Organism: Roseateles sp.; assembly: GCA_046294815.1. Lineage (GTDB taxonomy): Bacteria > Pseudomonadota > Gammaproteobacteria > Burkholderiales > Burkholderiaceae_C > Pelomonas. The sequence goes on from JBKBOJ010000032.1 coordinate 2,477, forward strand.
CCGGTGCCCTGGACGATCAGCACCTTCTCCTCGGCCAGCAGTTCGTAGGCGAACTGCTGGTCGTCGGCGATCGGGTAGAGCTTGGGGTCCAGGCGCGGAAACATGTAGAGCGCGGCCTTCGGCTTCACGACGCTGACGCCCGGGATCTGCGTCAGCAGCTCGTAGGCCAGGTCGCGCTGGTGGCACAGCCGCCCGGTGGGCGCCACCAGGTCCTTGATGCTCTGGTAGCCGCCCAGCGCCGTTTGGATGGCCAGCTGGCCCGGCGTGTTGGAGCACAGTCGCAGCGAGGCCAGCATGTTCAGGCCCTCGATGTAGTCACGGGCGTGGCGCTTCTCGCCGCTGACCACCATCCAGCCGGCGCGGTAGCCGCAGGCGCGGTAGTTCTTGGACAGACCGTTGAAGGTCACGAACAGCACGTCGTCGGCCAGCGCGGCCATGCTGGTGTGCGTGTGGCCGTCGTACAGCGTCTTGTCGTAGATCTCGTCGGCGAAGACGACCAACTCGTGGCGGCGCGCCAGCTCGATGATGCCCAGCAGCAGGTCGTTGGGATACAGCGCGCCGGTGGGGTTGTTGGGGTTGCAGACCATGATGCCGCGGGTGCGCGGCGTGATCTTGGACTCGATATCGGCGAGGTCGGGCAGCCAGCCGGCTCCCTCGTCGCATAGGTAGTGCACCGGCCGGCCGCCCGACAGGCCCACCACGGCCGTGTAGAGCGGGAAGTCAGGCGCCGGGATCAGGATCTCGTCGCCGTCGTTGACCAGCGCGTTGATCGCCATCTGAATCAACTCGGACGCGCCGTTGCCGAGGTAGACATCGTCCACCGTGACGCCCTTGACGCCCTTCTCCTGCGTGTAGTGCACCACCGCCTTGCGCGGCGCGAACAAGCCCTTGCTGTCGGTGTAGCCACCGGCGTCGCCGAGATTGCGGATCATGTCCTGCACGATCTCGTCCGGCGGTGTCAGGCCGAACACGGCCGTGTTGCCGATGTTCAGCTTCATGATCTTGTGGCCTTCTTCCTCCATCTGCCGGGCCTTGTCGAGCACCGGGCCGCGGATGTCGTAGCTGACGCTGGCGAGCTTGCTGGACTTGGCAATGGGCTTCAAAAGGGGCTCCGGCGCAGCCTCTGCTGCAGTGCAAAAAGGGGACTTCGGAGTTTAAGGTGCCGGGCATCGGTCACGCGTTCTCGGCGACACTCGCGTCCGGCCACTGCCTACTGCTTTTTCGATGAAGTTCCAGCTCGACGAGCCGCAAGGCGGCAACAGCATCTCGCGTCACGACGCCCAGGGCGTCTGGGTCAACGGGCAGCCGCACACGGCCAGCGTGCTGGTGCCCTGGCGGGGGCAGGTGGCGGCCTGGGCGCCTTCGCGCTTCGAGGAACTTCAGCCCATGCATTTCGAAGCGATCCAGGCGCTCCATCCTGAGCTGGTCGTGTTCGGCAGCGGCGCAAGGCTGCGCTTCCCAAGTCCGGCGTTGTGGCGCGGGTTGGTCGAGGCACGCATCGGTTTCGAGGTCATGGACATCGGCGCCGCCTGCCGCACCTACAACGTGCTGGCCAGTGAGGGGCGCAACGTACTGGCGGCCCTGTTGATCGAGGGATGATCAAGGCGTCGGCCCCCACGGGGCGAGGCCTTATAATCACGGGCTATTGCCTGCGGGCGCCCGCGTGAATTGCTGCACAAAACAGCGTTCACGAGCCGGGGACCCCGCGAGCCTAACTTGCCGCACCCCCCCAATGACGCCTGCGCTCAACAAACCCCTGCCGGAAATTGAGGCTCAAGCCACCGGCGGCGTGAAGTTCACTGGCAACGCCTTCCTGGGCAAGGCGGTCGTGCTGTACTTCTACCCGAAGGACAACACGCCCGGTTGTACCACCGAGGCGATGCAGTTCCGCGACCGCCACAAGGACTTCGTGAAGGCCGGTGCCGTGGTGTTCGGTGTCTCGCGTGACAACATGGCCTCGCATGAAAAGTTCAAGCAGGCACTGGAATTGCCGTTCGAGCTCATCGCCGACACGGAAGAGAAGCTCTGCCACATGTTCGGCGTGGTCAAGAACAAGATCATGTACGGCAAGAAGGTCAAGGGCATCGAGCGCTCGACCTTCCTGATCAGCCCCACCGGCATCCTGGTGGCCGAGTGGCGCGGCATCAAGGTCGCGGGCCATGTCGACGAGGTGCTGAAGGCCGTCAAGGGCCTGAAGAAGGAAGCCGCCTGACGGGGCAGACACGCGTTGTGTCCAGGCATCGCGGACCCCCGCGGCATGTGCATAATCAGTTCATGCCCCTGGTCGAGTCCACGTCGCAGACTGCAAAGCCGCACGCATGCTGTGCGGCTTTTTGCTTTCTGGAGCGGGCTTCGCATGGGGTTCACCTGCCGTCGACACGCCGTACATGCCACTGCCCAAGCCTCCTGCGCAACGCGCCAGCCGCCTCGATGCCTCTGCGTACTCGGCCCATCTGACCCCCAGCAAACCGCGCACGACGCCGCCCAGCGTAGGGCCCGCGACTGTGTCAGTCGCCGCCCCGACAGCCGAAGTGCTGCGGCTTCCCACCCCTGCCTCTAGCCCCGCGGCTGCCAAGCCGGCCTTGCCCGGCAAGACGGCCAGCAAGGCGCCGGCCCGCGCTGCCGCACCCAAGCGCACCCGCAAGCCCTCCGGCGCGCCCAAGCTCTTCGTGCTGGACACCAATGTGCTGATGCACGACCCGATGTCGCTGTTCCGTTTCGAGGAGCACGACGTCTTCCTGCCCATGATCACGCTGGAGGAGTTGGACGGGCACAAGAAGGGCATGACCGAGGTCGCCCGCAATGTGCGCCAGGTCAGCCGCGAGCTGGACCAGCTTGCCGCCAGCCTCAAGTCCAGCACCGTCGAGGAGATGGGCAAGGGGCTGCCGCTGGCCGCCACCGGCCACCGCGAGGCCGAGGGCAAGCTGTTCTTCCAGACCGAGCTGATCGACACGCCGCTGCCGCAAGGCCTGCCGCAGGGCAAGGCAGACAACCAGATCCTCGGCGTGGTGCAGGCGCTGAAGAAGCGCCACCCGGGGCGGGAAGTCGTGCTGGTGTCCAAGGACATCAACATGCGCATCAAGGCGCGGGCCCTGGGCCTGCCGGCCGAGGATTACCGCAACGACAAGACGCTGGAAGACTCCGACCTGCTCTACACCGGCGTGCAGCCGCTGCCGGCCGACTTCTGGGAGCGCCATGGCAAGACCATGGAAAGCTGGCAGCAGGGCACGACCACCTTCTACCGCATCAGCGGGCCGCTGGTGCCCACGCTGCTGGTCAATGAGCTGGTCTATCTGGAAGCCCCCGGTGCGACGCCGCTGTATGCAAAGGTCAACGAGATCACCGGCAAGACCGCGGTGCTGAAGACGCTGAAGGACTACGGCCACCAGAAGAACGCCGTCTGGGGGGTGACGGCGCGCAACCGCGAGCAGAACTTTGCGCTGAACCTGCTGATGGACCCCGACTGCGACTTCGTCACGCTGACCGGAACGGCCGGCACCGGCAAGACGCTGATGACGCTGGCTGCGGCGCTGTCGCAGGTGCTGGACGAGCGCCGCTACACGGAGATCATCGTGACCCGCGTGACGGTGCCCGTCGGCGAGGACATCGGCTTCCTGCCCGGCACCGAGGAGGAGAAGATGGGGCCCTGGATGGGCGCGCTGGACGACAACCTGGAGGTGCTGGCCAAGGGCGACTCGTCGGCCGGCGAATGGGGCCGAGCCGCCACCAACGACCTCGTGCGCAGCAAGATCAAGATCAAGAGCCTGAACTTCATGCGCGGTCGTACCTTCCTGAACAAGTTCGTCATCATTGACGAGGCGCAGAACCTGACGCCCAAGCAGATGAAGACGCTGATCACCCGCGCCGGCCCCGGCACCAAGATCGTCTGCCTGGGCAACCTGGCGCAGATCGACACGCCCTACCTGACCGAGGGCAGCTCGGGCCTGACCTATGCGGTGGACCGCTTCAAGGGCTGGGCCCACAGTGGCCATGTGACGCTGGCTCGTGGCGAGCGCTCGCGGCTGGCCGACTTCGCGTCCGAGGTGCTGTAGCCCCGTCGCCCGGCCCTGCGGCGCATCAGGCCCTTAGGGTCACTCGGCGATGCACGCGCGGTTCTTGCCGGTGTGCTTGGCCTCGTAGAGGGCCACGTCCGCGCGATCGAGCGCGGCTTCCAGCGTCTCGCCCGGGCGGTACAGCGTCACGCCGGCCGAGAAGGTCACGAAGACGTCCTTGCCCTCGTGGGTGAAGAGGGCCGCCGACAGCGAGCGCTGCAGTCGGACCAGCACCTGCTGGGCCTCATCCAGTGGCGTGTCGGGCAGCATCAGCACGAACTCCTCGCCGCCGTAGCGCGCCACCATGTCGCCCGGCCGCAGCAAGGCCTGGGTGCGCTCGGCCAGCGACTTCAGCGCGACGTCACCGGCATGGTGGCCCAGCGTGTCGTTGAGCTTCTTGAAGTTGTCGATGTCCAGCAGCGCCAGCGCGATGCGCGTGCCCTCACGCTCGGACCTGGCCTGCTCGATGCCGAAGGCCTGGATCAGCCCGCGGCGATTGGCGACCTGCGTGAGCTGGTCGGTGTGGACCTCGTTGGACAGCCGGCGCAGCTCGCCCTCCAGCTCCTCGACGCGCTGGGCCAGTGCCGCCGCGCGCTCGTGCTCCAGTGTCAGGCGGGCCTGGGTCTGTGCGACCAGGCCTTGCACGCTGCGGCTTTCTTCCACCATTTCGCGCACGGTGCCGGCCAGGCTTTCCAGCGAGTCGGCCTGCTCGATGACGTCCGCATAGCGGCCCACGCTGTTCTGGAAGCGGTCGGTGTGCTGGCCCAGCTCGGCCAGCTCGGCCAGCATGCGCTGAATCAGCCCCTTGAGCGCATCGCGCGCCTTGCTGCGTTCCTCGCGCAGCGCGCGCTGGCGCTCGCGGGTGCCAGTCAGCAGCTCGGACACGGTGCGCACGCCGCGGCCCGACAGGCCCTGGGCCAGCGTCTGGTTCATGGCTTCGGCCTGGCCCCGCGCCCAGGAGTCGTCCTCGGCGAGGTCCACCAGGCTGGCCGACAGCTCGCGGCACAGACCGCCCAGCTCATCGAAGAGGCGGCGGCGGTGGTCCAGCAGGTGGCGCGCGCGCTGGCACAGCACGGCCATCTGCGCGGCGCGTTCGGGGCTGGCGCCGCCGGCCTTCAGCTCCGCCTGAGCGGCGTCCAGCTCGCGAATCAGCGCATCGGCCGGTGTGGCTTCGGTCTGCGGCGAGCGCAGCGCATGGCACACCGTGCCGGCCAGCTCGGCGCCGATGTCGTGCCAGGGTGCGAGGTCGGGCGCCGTCGTCGTGCCGCGCGGCGCCTCGTCAAAGCGTGAAGCTTCGCTAAAGCCCGTGTCGGCGAAGGCACTGTCGGCAAACAACTGGCTGGGCGTGCCGCCGTCGTCGTCGGTCTCCACGCCGCTGCCGTCGTCGTCCTTGTCCCAGCTGGCGATCAGCTGCGACAGGCGCTTGACCAGCTTGCTGCTGTCGTTGCGGCCCAGCTCCAGCGCGCGGTTGATGCCGTCCTTCTTGCGCGCCAGCGTCCAGTGCCGGCCGCCGCGCTCCAGGCCGCGCACCAGGCGGTCGATGGTCTGGGCCAGCGCCGCGGCTTGGGCCGCTGGGCCGCCGCTGTCGAGCAGCTTGTCGACCTGGCGCAGCAGTTCGTCCAGGCGTTGTTCGCGCAGCGTGGCCTGCAGTTCCTGGTGCGTGCTGCCGGAGGGCAGGGCCAGGCTGATCAGCTTGGACAGCAGCTGCTGCACGCGTTCGGACAGCGGCCCGGCCGCAGCGGCCGCCGGCTCACCACCGGCCTCGATGGCGTAGGCCCGCGCATAGTTCTCGGGCGTGGGCTCCAGGCGCGCCTGCGCCAGGCGTTGCAGTGCGGCCTTGGCCAGCTGCGCCGGCGGCAACGTGGAGCGCATCAGCCTTGCCCGCGTGCGAGATCGCTACTGCCGTCGGCCTGCGTGATCCAGGGCGCCTTGCGTGGCAGCACGGTTTGGGCAATCCAGCGCTCCAGCTCGTCGGGCGGCAGCGGCTTGCTGAATAGGAAGCCCTGCATCAGCGAGCAGCCCAGACGGTGCAGCACCTCCATCTGGCGCAAGGTTTCGACGCCCTCGGCGATGACGCGCAGGCCCAGTGCCCGCGCCAGCGCGATGATGGCCGTGACGACGGCCGAGCTCTGCGGCGTGATGCCGAGGTCGCGCACAAAGGTGCGGTCGATCTTGACCTCGGAGATCGGCAGCGTGGTCAGATAGGCCAACGACGAATAGCCCGTGCCGAAGTCGTCGACGGAGATTTCCACGCCCACTTCGTTCAGACGGTGCAGAGACGGGATCACGCTCTGCAGGTCCTTCATCAGGTTGTTCTCGGTGATCTCCAGCTGGATGGAGCGGTGCGGCACCCCGTAGGCACTGACGCACTGGTGGATGTGTTCGACCAGGTCGCTGCGCTCGAACAGCCGGCTTGGCAGGTTGACCGCGATGGAGTCGCTGAAGCCGAACTGCAGCGACCACAGCTTGGTCTGGCGGGCCGCCTCTTTGATTGCCCACTCTGACAGCGGCACGATGAGCCCGGTCTCCTCGGCCAGCGGGATGAAGTCGGCCGGTGGCACCAGCGTGTTGCCGCGCTGCCAGCGCATCAGCGCCTCGGCACCCACCATGCGCGCGGCGCGCACGTCGATCTTGGGCTGGTAGTGCAGCACGATCTCGTTGCGCTCCAGCGCCTTGTGCAGCGCGCTCTCCAGTTCCAGCTTCTGCTTGCCGTGGCCGGCCAGCTGCGGCGAGTAGACGGCCGATGCATTGCGCCCCTGGCTCTTGACGGCGTACATCGCCACGTCGGAGTTGCGCAGCAAGTCGGCCATGGTCTGGCCGTCGCGCGGGTACAGCGCAATGCCCACGCTGGCCGTTACGAAGCATTCCTGGCCGCCCACGAAGATGGGCTCGCGCAGTGACTCGAGCACGCGCTGCGCGACGCGCTCGGCGTCGCGCTCGTCGGCCACCTCGGGCAGCAGCGCGACGAACTCGTCACCGCCCAGCCGCCCCACGGCCTCCAGGCTGCGGTGGGTGCGGCTGCCCAGGCCTTCGAGCACGCCTTCCATGATCTGGTCGGAATGGCGCACACAGCCGCGCAGCCGCCGCCCGACCTCGATGAGCAGCTCGTCACCGGCTGCATGGCCCAGCGTGTCGTTGATGACCTTGAAGCGGTCCAGGTCGATCAGCAGCAGGCCCACCTCATGCCCGCCGCGGCGCGCGCTCTCGATGGCGCGCTCGACGCGCCAGATCAGCTGGCGGCGGTTGGGCAGGCCGGTGAGGGCGTCGAAATGGGCCAGTTGGCGGATGCGGTCCTCGGCCTGGCGGCGGTCGGTCACGTCCTGCAGGATGCCGGTATAGCCGCTGATCACGCCCTGCTCGTTGAACTCGGGCTCGGCCTCGATGTGCACCACGCGCTGACGGCCGTCGGGCAGCGTCAGCGGCAGGTCGGTGATGAGCACCGAGGTATGCGCCACGACGTCGCGCAGCAGCCGCAGGAACGCATGGCGATCGTCCGCCGGCACCATGCGCATGACGCCGATGAAGTCCAGCCGGTCCTGCGGCCCGCGGCCGAATACGCGCAGGCCTTCGGCCGAGATCGAGAAGCTGCGTTCGGCGCCGCGCCGCCACTCGAAGCTGCCCATGCGCGCCAGGTCCTGAGCGCGCGCCAGCTTGGCCTTGCTGCGCTCCAGCTCCAGCCGCGTGCGCGAGCTGCGCAGCAGGTAGCGCAGCCGGCCGTCCAGCAGGCTCCATTGCGAAGATTTGACGAAGAAGTCTGTCGCCCCGGCCTGGTAGGCGCGGTTGATGGAGGCCTCGTCGTCCAGGCCGGTCAGCATCAGCACCGGCAGCGATTCGAAGCCGGGTGTGGCGCGCAGCAGCGAGCAGGTCTCGAAGCCGTCCAGCTCCGGCATGAGCGCATCCAGCACCACCACGTCTGGCGCCTGGATAGACAACTGTTTGAGCGCCTCACTGCCGCTGGACGCCTCGGTGACGTCGAAGCCGCGCTCGCGCAGCGCCGCAGCGGTCAACAGCAGGTTGACCTCGTCGTCATCGACCAGCAGCACGCGCGGGCGCGCCGGCAGATCGTCGAGTGCTTGACCGGATGGCGGCATGGGGCGGGACGTTAACGCAGCGCGGCCAGCGCCGCACGCACCTGTTGGATGTCCAGGAGCATAGCGTCCAACTGTTCGGAAAGCCCTGCCAGACGTTCCTCGCGCACCATGGTTTCGATGTGGGCGCAGCGCGTGGACAGCGCCGTTGCACCCAGGCTGGCAGAGGAGGATTTCAGCGTGTGACTCACGTGGCGGATGACGGCGAGGTCGAGAGTGTCGGCCGCGCGCGCGCGCTCCAGATCGGGCTGCAGGCGGTCTAGCGAGGCGGAGAAGGCCTGGATGACGCGCTCCAGCAGCTTGTTCTCGCCGCTCGGGTCCAGTTCCCGCAGGCGGGCGATGGCCGCGGGATCGAGCTGTGCTGGCGTGGTGGTCATCTTCGGCGGCTGGGCGCGGGGCTGTCCGCAAATGTAGCTCGGCCGGGCAGGGAGGCGGGCGCGAAGAAATGCACGAATCCGACGCGGGCGGCAAGGAGGTGCATATGCACCTGGCAGGGCTTGGTCGCTGCCTACAATGGGTTGCATGAAGAGTCTCAGCGACGACAGCGTGCCCCCGCGCCGCCTGGAGCGTCGGATGCCGATGCGGCTGCTGGTGCTGGGCTTGGGCGCGCTTGCCCTGGGCACGGGCGGCGTGCTGGCGCTGATGCGTCTCGTCAGCGGCGAGGTGGACCTGGTGCATGCCGCCGTGGTGCTGACGGCCTTCTTCACCGGACTGGTGGTGCTCGTGGCCGCTGCGCTGGGGTGGCATGCCGGTGTGCGCCTGACCCGCCAGCGCGTGGCCGAGCCGCTGCGCGAGCTGCGCCAACAACTGCACTTGCAAAGCCAGCTGCAGCGCGACTGGCAGTGGGCCACCGACGCGCAGCACCGCCTGGTGCGCTGGCAGGCGCCGCAAGGCGCGCCCTCGTCCAGCTGGGTTGGGGCCGGGGCCAGCACGCAGTTGCTGTGGGAAAAGTTCTCGGCATCGGCGCCAGTGGCCGAACTGCGCGAGCGGCTGCTGGCGCAGCAGCCGTTTGCCGAGCTGGTGATCGTGGACGGCGACACCCGTTGGCGGCTGCGCGGCCTGCCGTTTTTGGATGCCAATGGACATTTCGCCGGCTACGTGGGCTGCGCCCGGCTCGATGAGCCGGCTGCGGCGACGGTGCCGCAGGCGCCAGCGGGCGACCTGGCGGCCGAGCACGAGTCCTTCAGCTACACCGTGTCGCACGACCTGCGTGCGCCCTTGCGCGTGGTGGAGGGCTTTGCGCGCATCCTGAAGGAGGACTATGGCGCGCGGCTGGACCGTGTCGGCAACGACCATCTGGACCGTGTCATGAGCGCCGCGGCGCGCATGAACAGCATGATCGACGCGCTGCTGTCGCTGAGCCAGCTGTCGACGCAGCCGCTGGCGCGCCAGCCGGTCAACCTGTCGCAGCAGGCCGGCTATGTGATGGAGGAACTGCGCCGCGCCGCGCCGCAGCGCGAGCTGCAACTGGACATCGAGCCCGATCTGACCGTGAACGGCGACCCCACGCTGTTGCGCATGCTGCTGGAAAACCTGCTGGGCAATGCCTGGAAGTACAGCGCCAAGGTGCCTTGCGCGCAAATCGGCTTCGGCAGCGTCATGCACGACGGGCGGCGCGTGTTCGTGGTGTCCGACAACGGCGCCGGTTTCGACATGCGCTTTGCCGAGCGGCTGTTCGGCGTGTTCCAGCGCCTGCACAGTGCCAGCGAGTTCCAGGGTACGGGCGTGGGTCTCGCGCTGGCGCGCCGCATCGTCCGCCGCCACGGCGGCGACATCTGGGCGGAGTCCGCGGTCGGCAAGGGCGCGCGCTTTTACTTCACGCTCGGTTGATTGCGGGCTCGACGTGCGAAATGCACACCGAGCACCTGGGGGGCGCGGCAAAAATACGTAATGCCGCTCCCGTGCGCAAGCTGGGGTCGCAAAGCCTGCAGTCTGCGCTTCGTCCCTGGCGGATGGCCACGAAAGCGGGGCGCCCCATCGCCTGCCATGGCGCGCTGGGCGGCCGGCATGCCTTCGCGCTTGTCTGCCGGCTCGCTCTGCGCTCGTTGGGGCGCCTCTCGTCTGCAAGCGAAGCGGATTCGGTCCCGATCCCGTTCGAGCTGCGACGCCTCGCGCGACCACGCACTGGCAACGCGAGCGTGACGGGGTTTCTAGACCAGCAACTGATGAGGTAGTCGTGATGCGTCAGAGTTTTGCCACCCTTGCCGCCGCTGTGGTGATCGGCTTTCACGGGGGAGTTCATGCCCAGGCCATAGACGAGGATGCACTGATCGAGAAGATGCGCAGCGGCATGGCACAGCGCGGGCAGACCATGAGTCCGGAGCAGGAACTGTCGATGCGTCTGAAGATCCGCGAGAGCGCGGCGCGCATGCAAAACCTGGGCGGCACCGGCGGCCCCATGGTGGTGCCCCCGGCCATGCCTGGCAACGTGCCGATGGCGGCACCCGCTGTGGCGCAGCCGCCGACGCGCAGCACCGCAGAGCTGGCGCAGCAGATCGCCGCGTTGCCCGCGCCGCAGCCCGTGCAGTTCGAGCCGCGCAAGGACGGCTTCCTCATCAACGGTCAGCTGATGGTGGACCCGGAGGGCAAAGTCGGGCGTGCAGCGGTGGACCCGCTGACGGGCGACTTCGCCTACCTGGTGCAGCGCATGGATGGCAGCCAGGTGCTCAAGCGTGGGCGCGGTACGGCCGCGCCGCTGACCGTGGGCCACGTCAGCGCCCGACCGGGCCAGTGGATGGTGCAGACGGTCGATGGCCAGACGCTGGCTGGCGATGGGCTGGTGCTGAGTTCCCAGGGCGCCCTCGTGTTGCGCGCCGCCAGCGCCTTCGAGTTTCGGCCTGGCCAGCCCTTGCGCACCATCGCCATCCCGGCGGGCTGGACGCCGGTACCGCACCAGCGTGGTGACGTGGCCAGCACGCGCACGCTGTTGCTGGAGAAGGACACTTCGGACCAGCCGGCCAAGGACAGCCTGGTCGGCAGCGTGACGGGCCTGTGGAGCCTGGCCAAGCGTGTCGTGGGCGCTGAAGAGCCGAACGACTATGCGCTGTTCAACCTGGACAGCGGCATGCTGACCACGCTGACGCTGTCGCTGGACGGCAAGCACGTGACCCGCTACAGCGACTGCCGCCGCCAGAACGCCGTGGTGAACCGCTGCAACAGCGCCAGCTCCTATGAATCGCTGTGGAACCCCGACGGCTCGCCCAACAACTTCCACTACTTCTGGCGGGCCCAGTGGTTCAACACGCCCTCAGGTCCGGTGGCCGTGGTGCACCAGGGGTCGACCACGGAGGTCCGGCTGTTCGATCTGACCACCGGCAAGCAGGTCGTGGCATTCCGTCGCCCGCTGGGCATTGCCAGGCACAGCGCGGAGCTGACGCCCGAGGGCAAGCTGCGCGTCACCGCGCAGCTGGCCTTCACCACCTACGTGCTGGAGGATGCCCGTGCGTTGCTGGATCAAGCACCGGACCAGCGCGGTGTGGCCGTGGAGGGCACCATCATCGCGGGCCAAACCGAAGGGGGCGGGCCCGCCGTCAAGCCCACTGGCGGCTGACGAGGCACGCGGCTGGCGCCGCGTCAGCCCGCCCGGTGCTGGCCCGGCCGGGCCAACAGCTCGACGGCGTCAACGATGCGCCGCGCCTGCTCGGGCAGGCTGTGGCCGTCGGCCGAGGCCAGGCTCATCAGGCGGGCCAGCGCTTCGTCGCGCGGCAGCGAGTAGCGGTGCATCAGCACGCCCACGGCCAGTGCGGTGGGGTCCAGCGCGCCGGGCAGTTCGGACGGCGCCAGCGCCGCTGCCGCTGCCGGTGCAGGCGCCGACGAGCGCGCGAAGGCAGCCTCCACGGCGGGCACGATCTGCGAGATGTCCAGCGGCTTGATCAGGTAGGCCACCGCGCCCAGCTCCTTGACCTTGGCGACGGTGGCCTCGTCGGCGAAGGCGGACAGGAACATGAACGGTGTCTGCAGGTACTCGCGCAGATAGGCGGCCACGTCGAAGCCGGTCAGGCCTTCCATGCGGATGTCCAGCAGCGCCAGGTTGGGCCGATGCTCGCGGGCCAGCAGGATGGCGTCGTCGCCGTTGTCGGCGTCGATGACCTCGTAGCCGGCCTGCGTCAGCCCGTAACTCAACGTCGCCAGCACCAGACGGTCGTCGTCGACGACCAGGATCTTGCCTTTGCTCACCGCGCCCCTCACGAACCTGGTTTTGTAGCGGGATTGTGAACCACGCTGGGTGGAACCAGTTCCAGCCGGCAGACCACGTCGTCGCCCTGCGGTTCGAGGCTGAGGATGGCGCTGCGGCGGGGCAGCAGCGCACGCACCAGGCCCAGGCCGGACACGCCGCTGTGCACGTTCTGCAGCGCGAAGCCTTCGGGCAGCCGGCCGGGGTTGACGATCTCGACGGTGACGCCCGCCAGGTCGCAGATGAGCTGGCAGCGCACCTGCGCACCCTGGCTGTGCCGCAACGCGTTGCTCAGCAGTTCGTTCAGGCTCAGCGCGATGGGTATGGCCTCGGCCTCGGGCAGGCACCAGTCCTCCAGCAGCGCGCCGCCCTCGGCGGTGGTGGTGATGACGCGGCCTTGGGCGCGCTGCACCGAGCCGACGATGGCGTCGAAGACGCGCTTGAGCACCAGCGGGCCGCTGGCGCCGACCTGCAGGCCGTAGACCTGGGCGATGGCCTGCACCTGGCTCACCGCGTCCTTCAGCACCGGCGCCACCTCGGGGCGGCGCGCGGCGATCTGCTGCAGCAGGCCGGCGACGCCCTGCAGGTTGTTTTTGATGCGATGGTGCACCTCGCGCACCAGCAGCTCGCGCTGGGCGATGGCGGCCTGCAGCCGGGCGGCCTCGGCGGCGCGCTGTTCGGTGACGTCGCTGGCCACCATCAGCAGCAGCTCGGGCGCATCGTCACCGCCCACGCCGGCCAGGTGCAGCAGCCGGGTGTCCCAGACGCGCAGGCCCGTGGCGGCCTGTACCTGGTACTCGCGCTGCACGACGGCCAGCGAGGCCAGCGCCTCGCGCATGTCGGCGGCCACGCGGCTGCCCTGTTCGGCACCGAACAAGGCCTCGGGCCCGCTGCCCAGCAGCTGCGCCTCGCCGCGGCCGGCCATTGCGGCGGCGGCTTGGTTGACCTTGACGATGCGCAGGCTGTGCGCGTCGTGCAGCGTGATGGCCATCGGCGCGCCTTCGATGATGCGGGCCAGCGAGGCCTGCGCCAGCCGGCTCTGCGCCTCCGCCTGGCGGCGGCGGTCGATGTCCAGCAGCGCATAGGTCAGCTGCACGCGGGGGCCTTGCGGGCCGTCGTCGCGCGGCGTCTGCACCGCGTTGCCGATGACCCAGAATTCGCGCCCATCGCGGCCGCGCAGGCGGCACTCGAAGACCTCGGTGCCGGGCTCTGCATGGAAGGGATGGTCCTCATCCTCCGGCGCCAGCACGCCCATGGGCTGACCCAGCACGTCCTCCAGCTCGCAGCCGAACATGCGCCGCGCGGAGCGGTTCATCCACTCGATGCCGTCCGGCCCGACGGTGACGATGCCCACCAGCACCGAGTCCAGCACGGCGCGTTCGCTCTCGGCGCGCAGCAGCAGCGCGTTCTCGGCCTGAGCCTGGGCGGTGATGTCCAGCGTGACGACCGAGGTGGTGCGTCGGCCGCCGGACAGCAGCCCGGGCGCGACCCGCGTCAGCAGCCAGCGCCGACCGAGTTCAGGGTGGCGCACGGCGTAGCGCACCTCGATCGGGTCGCCCTTCTTCAGCGCCCGCTGCAGCCGCTCGAACTCGGGCAGCGACGCGGGCTCGACGATGTCGCGGCTGATGCCTTGCAGCGAGCCGAGCACGGGTTTGCCGCCAGATTTGAAGGGGGCGCTCTTGCGGTGCGCCTTGAGCCAGCCGCCGTCAGGCTGGAAAGTGGCCAGGCCCACGGCGGCGGTGTCCATCAGCGCGTCGAGCTGCTGGTGAGCCAGGTCGCGCTCGTGCAGCAGGCTCTGGTCTTCCAGCACGGCAAGCAGCAGCGCGCAGCCGGGCTGGCGCCACAGCCGCAGCCGCGCCTGCAGCCAGCGGTGGCGGCCCTGCGGGTCGGTGAATTCGGCCTCGGTGAGCAGCGGGCCGTCGGCTGGCCGCAGCCGGGCCAGCGCGGGCAGCGGCGCGCCGCGTTGCCAGCCGAGCAGGGCCTGCAGCAGCTCGGGCAGGTCGTTCAGGTGGCGCGGACGGCCGGCACACAGGGCGTCGAACGGCGCGTTGTGGCGCAGCAGCGTGCCGCTGACGGCGTCGGCCAGCAGCAAGGGCTGGGGCGAGAGCGCCATCCAGTCGGCCAGCGCCGGCTCACCGGGGTCGGTGCGCATCAGGCGCACGTGCAGCAGCCAGTGGGGCCGCTCGCGCAGCAGGTGCAGCGTGGCGCGCTCTCCGCCGGCCAGCTTCAGCGGTGGCGCCGGCGGCGGCGTGCGGCCGGCTTCTATGGCCTGGGCCGCCTCGCGCAGCCAGCCCTCCAGCCTGCTGCCCGCTGCCTGGCGCAGCAGCCGCCAGCCTTCGGTGGCGTCGCTGCCCAGCCATTCGCGCGCGGCCGGATTGGCGCGCAGCGCCGAGAGGTCGGCCCGCAGCGTCAGGACCGGGTCGCTGAGCAGGTCCAGCAGCGCGGCTGTGTGGGTGGCCGAGCCGAGCATCAGTCCGGCGCCCGTGGGCTCATTCGAGTTGGGCTGCCTTGTGCAGCGCGCGCAGCACGCTGGCGTTGATCTCGCCAGCGCCGATCATCAAGGCCTCGGCGCGCTCGCGGTAGTCGAACACGCTCTCCGACTCGATGGCCCGCACCAGCTCCAGGTAGGGCTGGAAGGGGCCGCTGCCGTCCACCAGCGCCTGGCGCACCCGCTCGGGCACGGGGATGCTCTGCAGCAGCTTCTCGAACGGCGCCTTGAGCATGTGGTCCAGCAGCGAGAACAGGCCACAGATGAACATCTCGTCGCGCATCTCGCGCTCGTCCATGCCGCGCGCGAGTTCCTCCATCAGCAGGCCGCGGCGCAGCGCGCCGTACATGATGGGGCGCATGCTGTGGTCCTTGCTGGCCGTGGTGAGCAGCAGCGCCAGCCAGCGCTTGAGCCGCGCATAGCCCAGCAGCATGATGGCGTGGCGGAAGCTGGACACCTCCACCGGCAGGCCGAAGGCGGCCGAGTTCATGTAGCGCAGCAGCTTGAAGGCCAGGCTGGGGTCACGCTTGAGCGTCTGCTCCAGGCGCTCGACATCCTCGCCGGCGTCGACGCGCGACATCAGCTCGACGATGACCTGCAGGTCGGTCGCGATCTCGGGTTTGGCGGCGCCGGCGGCTTCGAAGGGCCCATCCATGGGCCAGCCGATGACGGCATTGGCGCCGGCCTTGAAGGCCGCATCGACGGCGTCGGCGCCGCGGATGCCGGCGCAGACCAGCTCGGTGCCGGCCGGTGCGGCCTGGCCAGGATCCAGCACGACCTGTTTGAAGACGGCGGCGACGGCGGCGGGCAGCGGCTCATTCGGCAGGCCCCTGAGCAGGCCGCGGTGGCCGGCGCCCTTGAGTGCGGCGATGGTGTCGGCGTGAGCCGGATCGGCGGCGATGAAGGCGGGCATCTCGATCTGCGTGGGCTCGGCCGGCGGCTGGGCCAGAAGGGCAGTCAACAGGGCTTCGCCCTGCGGGCTGAGGATGGTGCCGCCCTTGGGGAAGGCGGCGGACAGCGCGGCCAGCAGCTCGGCGTGGTCGACCTTGGCGTCGGCGCGCAGCGGCACCAGCGTCAGCCGCGTGCCGGCGATGGCGCGCTGGCGGTCGATGACGGGCGCATAGCCCAGGGCGATGCCGGACAGGATGGGGTGGTCGAGTGCTGCGGGGGTGTTGTCGGACATGGCGCGGCGCGGGGGGCGATGAATGCGGCAGTCTGCCACGCCCCATCGCCACCCTGGGCGTCATGGCGTGACAGCTTCACGCCGGGGCCGGGCGGCCCGCGGTCGGCGTCAGGTGATGTACTGGAACAGCGACATGCGTTGCACCAGCGCATAGGTTTTCAGCGCCGTGTCGTAGCCCGTCTGCTGGTTCTGGAACTCGGAGATGGCCTTCACCACGTCCAGGTCCTCGGCGGCGCTGCGCTCCTCGGCGCTGTACTGTTTGAGCGCGGCCAGCCGGCTCTCGGTGCCGTCGAGGTTGTTGAGCCGCTCGCCGACCTGGCTGCGCACGTTCTGCAGCTTGCCCAGGACGGCGTCGATGTCGCGCAGCCGGCCGGCGTTGCTCTGCTGGATCTGGGCGTTGTTGCGCAGCGGCGTCTTGAGCTCGCGGATGGCGCGGTCCAGCACGTCGAAGACCTTGAGGTCGTCGGTGGCCGGCGCGACGCTGAAGCTGTCACCATCGGCCGGCGCGCCGGAGATGGCCATGGCCATGCCGTCGAACTCGATGCTCTGGCCGGGCGTAAAGGCGCCAGCGGCCACGCCGGTGCCGGTGTCGAGGTTGGTGACCGTGTAGGTCTGCGCCGGCGCGGTGCCAACGATGTCGATGCGGTAGTTTTGGCCGGTCAGCAGCGCCGGGTTGGTGACGCGGCCTGAATCGATCCAGCCACTGGCCGGCTGGGTGGGGTCGATGCTGTTGGGGTTGGCCTCGGTGACGAAGCTGCCGTTGCCGCTGCGGGCCTGCTCCCAGGCGGCGCGGCCGTCCACCGTGAGCTGGAAGCTGTCGAGGTTGCCGGTCTGGATGGTGCCGGCCACGCCCACGTAGGACACGCCGCCGGCCTGGTCCAGGAAGGGCGGGCTGGACGAGCCCTGGCCCGAGAACACATAGCCGCCGGCGCCGTCTGGCCGGTTGGCGATGGCCAGCAGCTGGTCGCGCAGGCCCTTGAGCTTGTTGGCCAGGCTTTGCCGTTCGGCGTCGGAGTAGCTGGCGTTGCCGGCGGCGACCAGGGTCTCGCGCGCCTGCTGCAGCAGCTCGTTGGCGTCACCCAGCGCGGACTCGGCCAGCGTCATGCTGTTGCGGCTGGCCTCCAGCGCGCGCTGGTTGGCTTCGACGCGGCCGATGGAGGCCAGTGCCCGCTCGGCGCGCGCAGCGCCGGTGGGGTCGTCGCTGGCCAGCGCCACGCGCTTGCCGGAGGTGAGCTGCTGCTGCTGCTGCTGAAGCGCGTTCTGGCGCCGCTGCAGGTTGGCGATGGACGCCTCGTACAGGTTGGCGGTGGCGAGTCTCATGGATTACCTCTGCGCAATGCGCATCAGTTCGTCGAACAGGCTCTGTGCCGTCTGCAGCACCTTGGCAGCGGCCTGGTAGCCCTGCTGGAACTGCATCAGCCGCGCGGCTTCCTCGTCGAGGTTGACGCCGGCCAGTGCGGTGCGGCTGGCCTCGGCTTCGGCAGCCACGGTGGCGGACACGTTGGCCAGGTAGCTGGCGCTCTGCACGCGCGCGCCCACCTCGCTCATGGCAGCGGCGTAGGCGTCGTTGAGGGTGGCACCGGCGGTGATGCTGCCGTCGGCCAGCAGCTGCCGGCCCACGAAGGCCTCGGCCTGGATGTTCAGGAAGGCCTTGGCGTTGCCGTTGTTGGTGGCGGTGTAGAGCGTGGGGTTGATGCTGACGCGGTCGCCGCTGCGCGGCACGCCGTTGGTGCGCAGCTCGAAGCCGAGGTCGATGCCCAGCGCCGGCTGGTTGCCGATCGCCTGGCCCGACTTCCAGGTGCCGGGCAGCACGGTGCCGTCGACCAGCGTCAGCGTGTAGGACACCGCCGTGGGGTCGGTCGGGTCGGCGGCACCGAATTCCAGTGTCATGGGCGCACGCGAGGCGTCAAAGCTGGGGTTGACGGCGTAGATGCTGTCGATGCTGAGCGTGCCGGTGTTGTTCACGGCGGTCGAGGCCGTCAGCGGTGAGGCTGCAGCGATGCCGTTGGGGCTGTCCAGCACGCGGCGCATCTCGATGGCCGCCTGGCCCACCGGCTCGATGAGGAAGCTCTCGCCGCTGGCCGGCGGGGCCGGCGTGAAGCTGAGGCGGAAGCCGTCGATGGTGTCGCCGTCGTTGACCGTGCGCACCAGACCGTCGGACAGGCGCTTGAGCTCGTAGCTGCCCGGCGCGCTGGACGTCAGCATGTAGCTGCTGGCCTGCAGCTGGCTCGGGTTGACGATGCTGGCCTGCACGCCGCTGATGTAGCTGCCGTCCGGATTGCGCAGGTTGGTGGTGGCTGGCAGGGTGCGCGGGGCGGCGACGCTGAAGATGGGCGCGCCGCGGCCCGGCGGGTTGGACAGGTCCAGGCCAAGCGCGTTTTGCTCGTTGACGCGGGTGCCGATGGCTGCGGCCAGCTGACCCAGCAGGTTGCGTGCGTCCTGCAGGTCGCGGTTCTGAAAGTTCAGCAGCGCTGTCATGGAGCCGCCGGTCAGCACGCTCTCGTCCAGCGAGCGGCTGTGACCGCCCTCGAGCATGGACAGCCGGGCGCGCTGCGAGTCGTAGGGGTCGGCCGTGACCTGCAGCGACGAGGCCAGGCTGCCCAGCACCAAGCGCTGTCCGCCGCCAATGAAGACGCCAACCGTGCCGTCGTCGGCGGGCAGCGTGCTGACCGCGACGTACTCGCTGAGCTCGCGGATCAGGCGCTCGCGCTGGTCCAGCAGGTCGTTGGGGTCATGGCCGGTGCCGCGCGTGCGAGCCACCTGGTCGTTGACGTTGGCGATCTGCTTGGCCAGCTCGTTGACCACGGTGACGCTGGCCCTGAGGTCGCTGACGACGCCGGCCTGCAGGTCCGCCAGCTGCTGGCCGGCATTGGAGAAGCGGGCGGCCAGCTCGCTCGCGCGACCCAGCACCACCTGGCGCGCCGAAGGGTCGCTGGGCCGGCTGGTCACGTCCATCATCGCGTTGAGGAACTGGCTGGCGGCATGGCCCAGGCCGTCGGTGCCAGGCAGAAAGATCTTCTCCAGGCGCGACAGCTGTTCGGCCCGTGTCGCGTCGGCGGCAGCGGTGGCCTTGGAGGTGGCGGCCTCTTTGGTCAGGAACTCGTTGTGCGCGCGCACGACGGTCTGCACGTCCACGCCCTTGCCGAAGAAGCCGGCGCCGGTGTATTGGCCCGGCGAGGTCGTCAGCACCACCGACTGGCGCGAGTAGCCCGGCGTGTTGGCGTTGGCGATGTTCTGCCCGATGGTTTGCAAGGCCGCCTGGTTGGCGAACATCGCGCGGGCGCCGACGGTGAGCAATCCGGCCATGGTTCAGGTCCTCAGGCGAGCGTGCTCTGCACGCGCTGGGTCGTCTGGATGGCGCGCGCGATCTTGTCGGCATAGGCCGGGTCGGTCGCGTAGCCGGCCTGCTGCAGGCCGCGCGCGAAGCCGACAGCGTTGCCGCTTTGTGCCTGGGCGACCACCTTGGCATAGCGCTCGTTGCTGCTCAGCAAGCGTGCGTAGTCCTGGAAGGCCTCCTCGTAGCTGCCGTAGGCGCGGAACTTGGCCGTCACCGTCACGGCCTGGCCGTTGATGACTTCGGTGGTGCGCACGTCCACGGTCTTGCCGGTCCAACCGGGTGTGGCCTTGATGCCGAAGAGGTTGTGGCTCTTGCTGCCATCGGCAGCGGTGATCTCGCGCTTGCCCCAGCCGCTCTCGTGGGCGGCCTGGGCCACCATGAAGCTCGCCGGGATGCCAGTGGCGGCGGACGCCGCACGGGCGGCAGCATCGTGCTTCTGGATGAAGGTCTGCACGTGGCTGGGAATGCCCTTGGTGGCCAGGGCTGGCAGCGCCTGCGCCAGCGTGGTCTGGCTGGCGCGCCTGACGGCCTCGGGGCTCAGGTCCGGCATGCCCATCTGGCGTGCCAGCTGCTTCTGGATGGCCTCGGACAGCCCGCCGGGCAGGCCGGCCATCTTGCCGGCGAACTGGGTGTCCAGCATTTCCGTGCCCAGTTGCGTCGCGTCGTTGTCCAGCATGCCGCTGGCCAGCGTGGACGCGCGCATGCTCTTCATGACCTCCTGCATGAACAGTGCCTCGAACTGCCGCGCGGTCTCGCGGATGCTGGCCTTGGGGTCGCGCGCGGCCTGGGCCTTGAGGGCATCGAGGCTGCCCAGGCCCTGGCCGGCGATGGCTTGGAACGACGGCATCAGATCACCTCAAGCTCGGCGTTGAGTGCGCCCGCGCTCTTCATGGCCTGCAGGATGGCGAGCAGATCCTGGGGCGTGGCGCCCAACGAGTTCAGCGCCTTGACGACGTCGGACAGGCGCGCGCCGGCGGGCAGCTGGATCAGGCTGCCGGGCTCCTGGCGGATCGCGATGTCGGCCTTCTCGGCCACGGTCGTCTGGCCGCCAGACAACGGGCCCGGCTGGCTGATGATCGGCGTTGAGCTGATGGTGACCGACAGGCTGCCGTGTGCGACCGCGCATGCCGACAGCGTGACGGCCTGGTTCATCACGACGGAGCCGGTGCGCGCGTTGATGACGACGCGGGCCGCCGGGGTGGCGGCGTCGATGGGCAGGTTCTCCACGTCCGCCAGAAAGGCCACGCGCTCGTCCGGCGTGGCCGGCGCCTTCACGCGCACCACGCGCCCGTCCAGCGCCTGGGCCACGCCGGCGCCCTTGGCCTTGTTGATGGCCTGGGCCACGGCGCGGGCGGTGGCGAAGTCGCTGCTGTTGAGGTCGAGTTGGATGAAGTCGCCCTGGCTCAGTGGCGTGGGCACCGAGCGCTCCACCAGCGCGCCTGCCGGAATGCGGCCGGCGCTGAGGTGGTTGATCTGCACCTTGGAGCCGCCGGCTGATGCGCCGGCACCGCCCACCACCAGGTTGCCCTGGGCGATGGCGTAGATCTGGCCGTCGGCGCCACGCAGCGGCGTGGCGATCAGCGTGCCGCCGCGCAGGCTCTTGGCATTGCCGATGGAGGAGACGTTGATGTCCAGCTGCTGCCCCGGCTGAGCGAAGGGCGGCAGCGAGGCCGTCACCATGACGGCGGCGATGTTGCGCGGCTGCATGGTCACGCCTTGGGGCAGCAGCACGCCGAACTGCTGCAGCATGGCCGTGAGGCTCTGGCCGGTGAAGGGGGCCTGCGTGGTCTGGTCGCCCGTGCCGTCCAGCCCGACGACCAGGCCATAGCCGGTCAGCGGGTTGGAACGCACGCCGGCCACCGACGCCACTTCCTTGATGCGGGCGGCTTGGGCAGGCGCCACGGGCGCCAGCACCACGGCCAGGCTGAGGAGGAGGGCTTGCAGGATCTTCACTCGGCGGATTCTGCGGATGCTTGAGCCCGCCGAGCCGCGGAAAAGGGCGCGGACTGCCGGTCATTTCAGCACTGCGCACCGGCGATTCATGCCCAGGGGGCGGTGAGCCCTGCAAGCTTGTGCTCAGCTGTGCGCCAGGGTTGCCTGCCACCATGACGACGCCATTGACGCGCTGCCGTGTCGCCGGCGCCGGGCGCGTGCATAGCGCTCGAACCGCGGTTTAGCGCGCGCCAACAGGCCTGGATGCAAGGGTGAACCCTGAAGATGTGCGGGAAATCACCGAGCGTGGCCACCCCCGCCCGCAGGGGGGAGGGACAGGTTTCTGAATGTGTGGATCAGTAAAGTTTTGTGTATCGACCGCGCTGAACCCGATCTGCCATGCCTCCACCCGTCGAACCGTTGACCCTGGTTCACGTCGTCTTCTCATCCCGCATCGCCGGCGGTGAACGCCACTGCATCGACCTCGCCAACGCCCAGGCGGACCTGGGCCATCGGGTGCACGTCATAGGCGCTGCCGGATCGGCAGTCCAGGCCCTGCTGTCGCCCGCAGTGCGCTTCCATGGCCTGGCCCTGCCGCTGATGCGGGGCTGGCGGGTTGCCGCGCTGGTGCGTCGGCTGCGTGCGGATGTCTGCCATGGCCACCTCGGCCCGGCGTGCAAGGCGGTTGCCCATGTCCGCGGTGCGGCCCGCGTGGGCACGCTGCATGTGGGCTACAAGGCCCACCATCACGCCCGGCTTGACGGCCTGGTGTGTGTGAACCGGGCGCAGCACGACAAGCTGCCGGCGGGTGCTCCATTGGCCAGCGTCATCTACAACTGGGCGCCCGAGCCTGAGCCGGCCGCCGCCCGGCCGACCGATCTGCGGGCGGAACTGGGCCTGGCGCCCAACCAGATGCTCGTCGGCAGCGTCGGGCGCTTGCACCCGAGCAAGGGCATGGACTTGCTCATCGAGGCGTTCAAGGCGCACGCCCCAGCGGACGCCGTGCTCGCCATCCTGGGCGAAGGGCCGGATGAATCGCGGCTGCGCAGCTTGTCCGCCGGCGATGGCCGCATCCGGCTGCTGGGCTATCGCAGCGACGTCGATCAAGCGCTGCAGGCCTTCGACCTGTTCGTGTCGCCGTCGCGCGAGGAGGCTTTCCCCTTGGCCATCCTCGAGGCCATGCGCGCCGGCCGGCCGGTGCTGTCCACCTCGACCCAGGGCCCCTGCGAGATGCTCGCTGGCCAGCCGGCGCGGCTGACGCCCGTGGGCGATGTCGCCGCGCTGGGTGTCGCGCTGGCCGAGGAGCTGGCCCGGCTGCGGCAGCTGGCGCCGGCTGAACGTCGGGTCAGCTACGCCACGGCCGCGTACGACCGCAGCCATGCGGTGGCGCGCACGCTGGGCTTCTATCGCGACGTGATGCTGCACCGGGCCGCGTGCGCCCGGACGCGCGCGGAGCAGCACGAGGTTTACGCCGGCTGGCGGGCCTGATGCTGCGGCGCCCGCGCACCGACTTCTGGCGGGTCGGCATCGTTCCCATCGCGCTGGCTGACGTCACACCCGAAACGCTGGCGGCCGCCCGCGACCGCATCACCTGGCTGCCCGACGCCGGCCGCTGGCGCTACTTCGCCGACCCGTTCGGCCTGGTGCGGGGTGACACCCTGCATGTGTTCGTCGAGGCCTATGACTACCGCGTGAAGCGCGCAACGCTGGAGCGCCATGCCCTGCGCCTGGCGGACCTGCAGTGGCTGGGCTGCACCACCGTGATGGACGAGCGGTTTCACCTCTCCTACCCGCAGGTGTTCGAGCATGGCGGCCAGACCTGGATGGTGCCCGAGACCTACCAGGCTGGTGAGATTGCGCTCTACCGCGCCGCCGACGACACGCTGGACCGCTGGCAGCGCGAATGCGCTCTGATCGGCGGCGTGCCCGGGGCCGATGCCTCGGTGATCGAGGTGCATGGCCAGTGGTGGATGTTCTACACCCTGGTCGGCCCCGGCGCACGGGATCAGCGCGAGCTTCACATCGCCCACGCACCTGCGCTCACCGGCCCTTGGACGCCGCTGCCCAGCAACCCCGTGCGCGTCAACCGCGACGGCGCCCGCCCGGCGGGCCGCCCCTTCATCGGCCATGACGGCGTGTTGACGCTGCCGGTGCAAGACAGCTCCACAGGCTACGGCAGCGCCACGCGGCTGTTGCGCTTCCCGGTGCTGAGCCCTGCCCAGGTCTTGATCGAGGCCGGCATGCAGCGACTGACCGGCGACCTGGTCAGCGCCACGCACACCGCGGGCCTGCACACGCTCACGGGCTGCGGGCAGCTCACCCTGATCGACGTCAAACGCATCGACCGCTCGCGGGGGCGGCAGTGGCTGGACATCAAGCGGCGCCTGAGGCGGTTGCTCGGCCAAGCCTGGTAAAGACAGGCTCCTAGCCCGACACACCGGCGTCGTCGGCTTGCCGGAGGGCGGCTCGCCCGGCGGCGTGGTGGCGCAGCGGGCCGGCATGGATGCGTTGCGCATCACGCAGCAGGGGGAGCTGCCGTTCGCCTGCCTGATCAGGCGGGCACATCAACTCGGTGCGATGTTCAAGAAGAAGCGCGACAGCCAGCCGATGGCGTGGGCGTCGCTGACTGCGCCGCGGCCGCGCTGCTCGATGCGTACATTGGCCACGGCGGTGGAGGGCACCGCATTGCCCTGACCGATGGCGCGCGGGTCGACCTGACCCGAGAAGCGCAGCACGTCCACGTTGCGGTTCACGCCGATCTGCTTCTCGCCGCTGATCATCAGGTGGCCGTTGGGCAGCACGGCGGTCACGACGGCCGTGATCACACCGGTGAATTCGTTGGTGTTCTGGTTGCTGCCCTTGCCTTTGTTGTCGTTGCTCGACGTGGCCGCGGCGCCGGCCCGGCCGAAGGAGTTGCTTGCAATGCCGGGCAGCGCGGTCACGCCGGCCGACAGCGCGCCGCTCTTGCTGAGTTCGCTGGTGCTGGTCTGCGACGCGGACACGCGCTCGGTGATGTTGATGGTCAGCGTGTCGCCCACCAGCCGGGCGCGATGGTCCTCGAACAGCGGGCGGTAGCTGGCGGCCTGGTAGATGGCGCCGTTGTTCGCCGACTGCGGCGGCACCAGTGGCAGGTCCACGACCGGCCGGTGGCTGAGCTCGACCTGCGGCGTGGGGTAGGGCGTGGCGCAGCCGGCGAGCAGGGTGGCGGCGAGGCCGAGGGCGAGGTACTTCATGGTGCGTCTCCTCAAATCTGGGCCAGCTTCTGCAGCATCTGGTCCGAGGTCTGCACCGCCTTGGAGTTCAGCTCGTAAGCGCGCTGGGTCTGGATCATCTGCACCAGTTCCTCCACGACGTTGACGTTGGAGGTCTCGACGAAGCCCTGCTGCAGCGCGCCGATGCCGTTGCTATTGGGCGCGCCGGTGTTGGGCGTGCCGCTGGAGGCGGTCTCGGCGAAGAGGTTCTGGCCGCGCGGGTCCAGGCCGGCGGGGTTCACGAAGGTGGCGAGCTGGATCTGGCCCACGGTCTGCGGCGTGGGCTGGCCGGGCAGCGTGACGCTGACCGTGCCGTCGGCGCCGATGGTCAGGCTCTGGGCGTTGTTCGGGATCGTGATGCCAGGCAGCACGGTGTAGCCGTTGCTGGTCACCATCTGCCCGTTGGCATTGAGCTGGAAGCTGCCGTCGCGGGTGTAGGCGTTGGTGCCGTCGGGCATCTGGATCTGGAAGAAGCCATCGCCCTTGATGGCGAGGTCCAGGTTGTTGCTGGTCTGCTGCAGATTGCCCTGGGTGTAGATGCGCGCCGTGGCCACCGGGCGCACGCCCAGGCCCACCTGCAGGCCGGTGGGCAGGGTGGTCTGCTCGGTGCTGTTGGCGCCGGCCTGGCGCAGATTCTGGTAGATCAGGTCCTCGAACACCGCGTGCGAGCGTTTGTAGCCGTTGGTCGCGACGTTGGCGAGGTTGTGCGAGATGTTGTCCAGCTGGGTCTGCTGGGCTTCCATGCCGGTCTTGGCAATCCACAAGGAACGCATCATGGTCAGGTACTCCCGAGGAGCTTGGCGGACTGCTGTCCTTGGGTTTGCGCGATCTGCAGCAGCTTCATCTGCTGCTCGAACTGGCGGGCCGCGGCGATCATGGCCACCATGGTCTCGACCGGGCTGACGTTGGAGCCCTCCAGCGCGCCGTCCTGCAGCCGCGCGGCCGGGTCGGCGGGCAGGTCGCCCTCTGGCGCGCGGAACAGCCCGTCCGCGCCGCGCGTGAGCGTCTGCGTGGTCTCGGGCGTCACCAGCTTGAGCCGGCCGATGTTGGTGGGGCGCTGGTTGGGCGCCTTGGCAGTGACGGTGCCGTCGCTGCCGATGGACACCTCGGCGTTGGGCGGCACGTTGATGGGGCCGCCGTCGCCCAGCACCGGCATGCCGTTGCGCATCACCAGCAGGCCTTCGCCGCTGACGTCCAGCGAGCCAGCGCGGGTGTAGGCCTCGGTGCCGTCGTTGGCCTGCACAGCGAGCCAGGCGCGGCCCTGCATGGCCACGTCCAGGTTGCGGCCGGTAGGCGTCAGCGGCCCGGGGGTGTCGTCGTAGCCGATGGTGGTTTCCAGCGCGAAGGCGCGGGTGGAGGCGCCGTCGCCGCGCACCGGCACGGCGCGGAAAGCCTGCAGCTCGGCGCGGAAGCCATTGGTCGTGACGTTGGCGAGGTTGTGCGACAGCACGTCCTGGCGCTGCATGGCGGCTTTGGCGCCGGCCATCGACAGGTAGATCATGCGGTCCATCGCAGCACCTCAGTCGTGTTCAGCGCAGGTTCACGATGGTCTGCAGGACCTGGTCCTGCGTCTTGATCGTCTGGGCATTGGCCTGGTAGGCGCGCTGGGCCGTCACCATGTTGACGAGCTCGGCGGTCAGGTCGACATTGCTTTCCTCCAGCGCGCCGGACTGCAGTGCGCCCATGTTGCCGTCACCCGGCACCCCCACCACTGCGTCGCCCGAGGCCACGGTGCGGATCCAGACGTTGCCCCCCAGGGTCTGCAGGCCCTGCGGGTTGCGGAAGGAGGCCAGCTCGACCTGGCCCGCCGGCTTGCTCTGGCCGTTGGAGTAGCGGGCCAAGATGACGCCGTTGTTGGCCACGGTGATGCCGGTCAGCTGGCCCGGCGCATAGCCGTCCTGCGACAGGTTGGTCACAGCAAAGCTGCTGCCGTTCTCGGTGGCGCCGGTCAGGTCGAGCTGAATGGGTGGGTTGTCAATCGCCAGCGTCGCGTTGCCGCGGGCGCTGATTGCCGCTGGAACGGGCATGTCGATGGGCGCGGTCGGGCTGCTGGGCGAGCCGCCAGTCGGCGGGAAGGTGATGGTGGTGTAAGGCGCCGTCAGCAGGTTGGGGTTGTTCGCATCGGGGGCGGTGGCAGCGAAGGGCGTCCCGTTGGCCGTTGCGTAGACGTTCCAGGTGTTGCTGCCGTCGGCGGCGGTGGACGCCTTCTGGAAGTAGAAGGTGATGGCGATGTCCTGGCCCTTGGCGTCATACACCGTCATCGATGTGGCGTTGTTGTAGGTGGTGCTGTCGGTCAGGTCCATGCCGGCGCCGCTGGCGGGCGCGGTGATGGGCAGGCGCGAGTCCAGGTTGAACTCCATCGTGACCTTGGATGTCACCGCCGGCGGGATGCCGCCGGTGGGCAGCTGCAGCGGCTGCGCCACGCCGGGCTGCACGACGCCGGCGCCGTTGGCCGGGTAGCCCATCAGCTTCAGACCGTCGTTGTTGACGATGAAGCCGTCCTTGCTGACCTTGAACTGGCCGTTGCGGCTGTAGCGTGGCGGGTTGGCGCCGTCGCTGAGCTGGAAGAAGCCGCCGCCGTTGATGGCCAGGTCCATCGGGTTCTCGGTGATGGTGATGTTGCCCTGCGTGAACTGCTGGGCCACGGTGCGCAGCGTGGTGCCGATGCCGATCTGGTTCTGGCCCGCGCCGTTCAGCGCCGCGGCATAGACGTCGGCGAACTCCGCCCGCGACGCCTTGGCGCCGTAGGTGCTCGAGTTGGCGATGTTGTTGCCGATGACGTCGAGGTTCTTGGACGCGGCGTTGAGCCCGGAGAGGCCTTGCTGGAATGCCATGGGGAGGTCCTTGCTGTGGTGCGGGGGGTGTTCAGTTGACGGCCGAGACGGACGTGTAGTCCACCGGGCCGAGGCGGGCGAGGTTGAGCTTGAGGCTGCCGTTCTCGCTGTAGACGGCCTCCACCTTGTCCTGCGCGTAGGTGGTGGAGGGCACGACGGCCGTGCCGTTGGTGGCGGTGATGCGGTAGCGCACCTCGGAGCCTTCGGGCACCAGCGTGCCGGCCTGCCAGCTGAAGGTCTGGCGGCCGGCGCCCGCGGCGCCGAGTTGCTGGGTGGCGATGACGTTGCCCGCCGGGCCGAGGATTTCCAGCTTGACGTTCTGCGCTGCGCCGTCCAGCTCGTAGCTGCCCTTGGCCACGCCGCCTGTCACCAGCAGCTTGTCGCTGGGCACGCTGACCTCGCGGCCCACCAGCGAGATGGACTGCAGCGCCTGCATCTGGCCCAGTTGGGTGCCCAGGCTCTTGATGCTGGTGTCCAGCGTCGCCAGGCTGGTGACCTGCTGGATCTGCGCCATCTGGCTGGTCACCTGGGCGTTGTCCATCGGGTTGAGTGGGTCCTGGTTGTTCATCTGCGCGACGAGCAGCTTCAGGAAGCGGTCCTGCGTCTCGGCGGCGGTTTTGGTCGAGGCGCTGGCCGTACGGCTGGTGCTGCCGTTCAATGCGGTGATGTCCATGGCTTGCCTTCAGCGCGCGGGCTCAGTTCTGGCCCAGTTGCAAGGTCTTGAGCAGCAGGCTCTTGGCCGTGCTCATCACCTCGATGTTGTTCTGGTAGGAGCGCGACGCCGAGATCATGTTGACCATCTCCTCCACCGGGTTCACGTTGGAGTAGGTCACGTAGCCGTCGGCGTCGGCCTGCGGGTGCTTGGGGTCGTGCACGCGGCGGCCGGGCGTCTGATCCTCGGTGATGCCGGCCACGCGCACGCCGGCCGTGCTGCTGTCGGTGCCGGCGCCCAGCAGCTGGGTCTGGAATACCACCTGGCGCGCCTTGTAGGCCTGGCCGTCGGGGCCTGCCACGGTGTCGGCATTGGCCAGGTTGCTGGCCACCACGTTGAGCCGCTGGCTTTGCGCGCTGACGGCGCTGCCGCTGACGTGGAAGATCTGGAACATCGACATGGCTCAGTCCTCCGTCAAGGCTGGTTGTGCGACTTCATTGCATCCAGCGTGGTGCGCACGCTGCCGTTGATGAAGCGCAGCGTGGCCTCGTACTTCACGCTGTTGTCGGCGAAGCTGGCGCGCTCGCGGTCCATGTCCACGCCGTTGCTGTCCAGGCTGGTCTGGGCTTGCAGCGCGAACTCCTTGGCGCTGTCGCTGCGGGCGCCGGCCAGCGGTGTGATGTGGCCGCGCTGCGTGGCGGCCAGCGCGCCCGGCGTGGCCACTTCGCCGGTGGCCTCGCGCAGGGCGCGGGCGAAGTCCAGCTCGCGCGCCTGGTAGCCCGGCGTGTCGGCATTGGCGATGTTGCTGGCAAGCAGGCGCTGACGCTCCGCCCGCAGCATGAGCGCCTGGGTCTGGAAGTTCAGCGAGTCGGTGAGTCGGTTCAACATCTGCGGACCTCTTTCGAGGGGGCGAGCCGGGAGGGCCTCTTGCGTTGATTGTCTGAACCGGGTCCGAAAACATGAGCGGGATTAGCGGGCCCAAAGCCGGCCAATTCGGCCCTAGGGAACGCCCCAGCGTCTCTAGAGTGGCGGCCATGCTGCGTGCAATTGCTCTCCTGCTGTGCCTGCTGACGGCCGCGGTGACTGTGCGGGCCCAGGGGGTGCTCGACCCGGCCCTGCTGGAGCGCGTGCGCTTACTGGTCGAGACCGCCGCCCGCGCCGCGTCAGCGCCCGGTACGCGCGTGGTCGTGCAGATTGGCCAGCTCGATCCGCGTCTGCGCCTGGCGCCTTGCCAGCAGGTCCAGCCCTATCTGCCGCCCGGCATGGCCGCCTGGGGCCGCAGCCGCGTGGGCCTGCGCTGCACCGACGGCGTGGCGCGCTGGAACGTGACGCTGCCCGTGCAGGTGTCCGTGTTCGGGCGCGTGGTGGTGGCCGCCGCGCCGCTGCCGGCTGGGGTGAATTTGTCTCAAGAACACCTGGCGCTGGCCGAAATCGACATCGCGGCCGAACCGGGCGCCGTGTTCACCGATGCCGGCGCGCTGATCGGCCGCACCCTGGGCCGCCCGCTGGGTGCGGCCGAGGCGGTGCGGGCGCCGGCGCTGAAGGCGCGCCAGTGGTTTGCGGCCGGCGAGACCGTGCAGGTGCGGGCGGTCGGCGACGGATTTGCCGTCGTGGCCGAGGCTCAGGCCATGGGGCCGGGCATCGAGGGGCAGGACGTGCGCGTGCGCTTCGACAGCGGCCGCGTGGCCAGCGGCCGGGCCGTCGGCGAACGCCAGGTGGAGCTGAGGCTGTGAGCATTGCGCCACACTTTGCGCTGGCAATCGGCCGAACAGGCCGGACAAACCCGGCAAATCGCGCTCAAGATCCGGTGGCGCAGGCCGATACAGGAGCAAACTCACCCGAATTGCCCGCCCGTGGGGCCTGCCCCGCTCCTGGAGAACGTCATGAAGATCGGTAACAGCCCCAGCCCCGACGGCAGCAGTCCGGCCAAGGCCGAGCGCGCTGCGCCGCGCAAGCCGGAGGCGGCGGCAACCGAGGTCGCCCGTCGGGCAGCGGCCGCCCCGGCGCCCAGCGCCCAGGTCGAGATTTCCAGTGTCGCCAAGCTGGCCGCCAGTGTCGGCAGCGACGACGGCAGCTTCGATGCCGCCAAGGTTCAGCGCATCTCTCAGGCCATCGCCGAGGGCAAGTTCACGATCAACGCCAAGGCCATCGCCGACAAGCTCATCGCCAATGCGCAAGAATTGCTGGACGCGCGCGCCAACAAGCACTGAACGCTTTGCACACCATGACCGCCATCGCCCCGTCCGCCCCGCTCAGCGCCGAACTCGAAGCCCCGCTGCTGGCCGTTGAGGCGGCGCTGAACCAACTGGGTGACGCGCTGGCCCGCCGGGATGCGGTGGCCATCGAGCAGCATGCGGCCGAGCTGCACCAGCACCTGGCCCGCGCCGTGCAGAGCTTTGGTGAGGCCGCCCGCAGCGGCGGCGTGCCGCCGGCGCTGCGCAACCGCCTGGTGCGCGCCGGTGGCCTGCTCGCGGCCCAGCGTGAGTCGCTGGCCCGCGCCAATGCGTCGCTGGATCGTGCGCTGGATGTGCTGATCCCGAGCGAGCCGACGGGCCTGTACGGCGCCGGCGGCAAGCCCGAGCGCCGCTCCTCGGGCGGCGGCAGCTATACCGCCTGATTCCACTTGCCGCATCCGCCCAGCCACCCTCGGGTGGCTTTTTGCCTTTTAGGAGCCTGTCGGGCTCCTAGCGCGTGGCTGCCTGGCGAATCCTTTCCAGGTAGGCGTGTCCGTCCGGCGGCAGGCCGCTGCGCTGTGAGGTCCAAATCATTTCACCCAGCGCCTCCATGGCGACATGGTGGGCCTCGTGGCGCGAGTTGCGCTTGGCAGTCAGCAGGTCCACCACCTGGCGGATGCCAGAGGGCTGATCGATGGCGTGCTGCTCGGTGATGGTCAGGTGCATGGACAGGTGCAGGAAGGGATTGGTGCGGCCTTCCTCCACCGTGTAGACCTTCTCCAGCGCCGCGGCCTCGTCGGCCAACTCGGCGTGGTACTCCGGGTGCTCGGCGATCCAGTCCGCGGCGATGGCCTCCATCGGGATCAGCGGCGCGCCATCGCGCCATTTGCGGTAGGTGGCGCAGAAGAAGCGCCGGACTTCGAGCTGGGACGGAGCGAACATGGCCGCAATTGTCGCCAGTTGCGCGGCGGCGTACGCGAATTGGCCCACCGGCAGGGGCGCGCTGTCCGCCACGGCGCCTATCGCTGCATTGCGGGCAGCTCGCGCTGCCGTGCCCAGCCTTGCTCAGCGTCTGCGCCAGAGGGCCAGCGCCAACAGGCCCGCGCCCATCAACAGCCAGCTGCCGGGTTCGGGCACCGGCGTGGCGAAGTCCCAGCCGCTGGCGCCCACGGTGTTGAGGCCCGCCACCGACGGCACCAGCTGGTAGCCGGCCGAGTGCCCGAAATCGGCCCAGGCGTTGCGGCCCAGTTGGGCGTAGGCGCTGACGGAGGCGCCCACCGCCAGCATGCCGCTGAGGCTCAGCGTGCGGCCGACGAAGGTGTCCAGCGTCAGCGTGAAGACGCCCGGCGCGTCGCGGCTGGCGTCCCAACTCTTGTTGACCTCGGCAAAGCTGGCCATGTCGCGCAGCCGCACTTCGGCCACGCCATAGGCGGTCAGGAAGCCACCTGACTCGAAGCTGGGGTTGGAGAGCTCACCTTCGATGCTGAAGCTGACCTGGTAGCTGACGGGCGTGCCTGCGGACAGTCCCGCGCCCGTGACGGCGATGGTGTCGTAGAAGCGAGCCTGCACGGTTGCATTGCCATAACCCTGGGTGACGAGGTGGCCCTGCGCGTCGCAGCAATAGGGGAAGCTCGCCGCGGCCGTGGCGCGCAGCAGGCCCATGCGGCCCGCGAAGGACGCCGTGGCCGTGCCGCCGCCGAAGGCTGCGCTGGCGTCCACCTTCTGCAGTTGGTTCACGCGGGGGTCATCCCTGAGGTCCAGCGTCGGGTTGTGCTGCACGGCGCCCGAGACCGGGTAGAAGGCGGTGGCGTTGACGTTCAAGACTGCGCTCAGCTGGCTGTCGATGGCGGCGGCGGGCAGGCTGCAGGCCAGCAGCAGCGCGAGGGCGGCGGCCCTGGGCCGCAGCTTGTGTCGAAGCAACATGGGTTTCTCCCCGAAAGCAGCGCCAATGGCGGCGCCACTCCCACACACGCAATCCGGCGCCAAAGCCGGCCAGCCGGGTTGTCCCCGTTTCAGGGGGCGGCCGTGCAGCCGCCGAGACCGGCCTCGGCGGCCAGCGC
>JBKBOJ010000033.1:0-34436 GCA_046294815.1 Roseateles sp.
GCCGTGCGCGGCGGCCAGGTGCCGGCGCGTCAGCTGCCGGGCCAGGCGCGGCTGCAGCGCGGCCAGGGCACGGCGGGCGGCGGCCCATTCAGCGGCGGTCATGGTGTCGAAATCGCGGTGCTGCAGCAGCTCGCGGTCGGCCGCATCCAGGCGCGCCTCCACCTCGACCCGCTGCAGGTCGGCCGGGGCGGGCGGCGCCGGGAACAGCGCGTCGGCCAGACGGCGGTTCTCGGGCGGCGGCGGCGTGGCTGCGCGGCCCTCGGCTCGGGGCAGCAGCGCCGCCATCATGCGACCCAGCAGGTCGGGGTCGCGCCAGAACAGGTGGAAGGCCTGGTCGAACAGCGGGCGGTGCTCGGGCCGGTCGACCAGGCAGGTGGCGAGCGTGGCGCGGAAGTCGGCACGCGCTTGCAGGCCGCCGGCCTGCAAGGCCTGCAGGGCCAGCAGCAGCCGATCGGTGCCCACGGGCAGGCCGGCGGCGCGCAGCACGCGGCCGAAGTGGATGAGGTTCTCGGCCAGCCGCTCCACGGCCTCAGGCGCGGGTGGCCGCGCGCAGCTCGGCCAGCAGCCGCGCGGCCTCGCTGCCCTGCACGCGGGCGATGTCGTCTTGGTACTTCAGCAGCACGCCCAGCGTGGACTGCACGAGCGCCGGGTCCAGGCTCACCGCGTTGAGCTCGACCAGCGCGCGCGACCAGTCCAGCGTTTCGGCCAGGCCGGGCAGCTTGTAGAGGTCCAGCGTGCGCAGGCCTTGCACGAAGGCCACCACCTGCTGCGCCAGCTGTCGGTCCACGCCGGGCAGCCGCGCGCGCACGATGGCCAGCTCGCGCTCGGCGTCGGGGAAGTCCAGCCAGTGATACAGGCAGCGGCGCTTGACCGCGTCGTGGATCTCGCGGCTGCGGTTGCTGGTCAGCACCACCAGCGGCGGCGCGTCGGCGGCGCGCACGGTGCCCAGCTCGGGGATGCTGATCTGGCCCTCGGCCAGGAACTCGAGCAAAAAAGCCTCGAAGGGCGCGTCGGCGCGGTCCAGCTCGTCGATGAGCAGCACCGGCGCGGGCGTGGTGGTCAGCGCCTGCAGCAGCGGCCGCTCGATGAGGAAGCGGCGCGCGAACAGCTCGTCGGCCGTGCGCTCGGGCTCGTGCGCCTGCGCCAGACGTATCTCCAGCATCTGGCGCGCATAGTTCCATTCGTAGGCCGCCGCACCCAGGTCCAGGCCTTCATAGCACTGCAGCCGGATCAGCGGCCGGCCCAGCGCGGCGGCCAGCGCTGTGGCGATGGCGGTCTTGCCGGTGCCGGGCGCGCCCTCCAGCAGCAGCGGCCGCTGCAGGCGCAGCGCGAGAAAGGCCGCGGTGGCCAGCTCGCGCGAGGGCAGGTAGGCCTGGGCCTGCAAGGCCTGGGCGAGGGCGTCGATGCTGAGCACTGCAGACCTCCCGGCGTGGTGGGCGTCGGCGCAGTATGCGGCAGCGCCTGGTCGGCCAGGCGCAACGCGCGGGGCCGGGGCGATGCGGCGTCGCCGCGCAGGCGCTCAAGCCACGGTCACGGCGCGTGCAGCCAGCTCGGGGATGAGCGCCGCACGGTAGGCCGCCGTGCCGTGCAGGTCGTGGTTCAGCCCGTCGGCATCGACCCTGACGGCGCGCGCCGCGGCCGCGCTCCAGTCGCGCCCCAGGGCCTGCTCCAGCGCCGTGCAGCGGAACACGCCCGGTCCCGCGCCGGTGACGGCCACGCGCACGCCCGCGTCGAAGCGCGCGACGAACACGCCCACCAGCGAGAAGCGCGACGCCGGCTGCTTGAACTTCTGCCAGCCCGCCACGAGCGGCACGGGAAAGCTGACGGCCGTGATCAGCTCGTCGTCCTGCAGCGCCGTCGTGAACAAGCCCTGGAAGAAGTCGTCGGCGGCAATGGCGCGGCGGCTGGTGTGGATGGTGGCGCCCAGCGCCAGCGTCGCGGCGGGGTAGCAGGCGGCGGGGT
The DNA here is from genome assembly GCA_046294815.1 of Roseateles sp. Taxonomy (GTDB): domain Bacteria; phylum Pseudomonadota; class Gammaproteobacteria; order Burkholderiales; family Burkholderiaceae_C; genus Pelomonas. Next base: position 1,963 of record JBKBOJ010000033.1, read on the forward strand.
CGTTGTTGGCCAGGCTGCCGCCCAGTGTGCCGAGGTTGCGCACCTGGCGGTCGCCGATGCGGCCCGCCAGGTCGGCCAGCGCTGGGATGGCGCGCTGCACGTCGGGCGATGCGGCCACGGTGGCATGCGTGGTGGCCGCGCCAATGTGCACGGTCTTGCCATCGGCCTTGATGCCTTGCAGCTCGGGCAGGCGGCGCACGTCCACCAGGCCGGCGGGCGCGGCCAGGCCCAGCTTGATGGCGCCCAGCAGCGACTGGCCGCCGGCGAGGAAGCGTTCGTCCGCGCCCAGGCGAGCCGCGGCGACGGAGGTGGGGGCTTGGTAGTTCATGGTCATTCCCTCAGGCCTTGGACTGCAGCGCGGTCCACACGGTGCACGGCGTGGCCGGCATGGGCAGGTCCTTCACGCCGATGGCATCGCAGATGGCGTTGATGACGGCGGCCGGCGAGCCGATGGCGCCGGCCTCGCCACAGCCCTTCACGCCCAGCGGGTTGTGGGTGCAGGGCGTGCCGGGGGCGGTCTGCACGGTGAAACTGGGCAGGTCGTCGGCGCGCGGCATCGCATAGTCCATGTAGCTGCCGGACAGCAGCTGGCCCGAGTCGGGGTCATACACGCCGTGCTCCAGCAGCGCCTGGCCTATGCCTTGGGCCAGTCCGCCGTGCACCTGGCCCTCGACGATCATGGGGTTGACGATGTTGCCGAAGTCGTCCACCGCGCTGAAGCGGTCGATGCGCACGACGCCGGTGGCCGGGTCCACCTCCACCTCGCAGACATAGCTGCCGGCCGGATAGGTGAAGTTGGTCGGGTCGTAGAAGGCGTTCTCGTTGAGGCCGGGCTCCAGCGTGGCCAGCGGGTAGTTGTGCGGCACATAGGCGCTCAGCGCCACCTGCGCGAAGGGCACGGCGCGGTCGGTGCCGGCGATGCGGTACTCGCCGTGCTTGAACTCGATGTCGCCCTCGCCGGCTTCCAGCAGGTGGGCCGCGATCTTGCGGCCCTTGGCGATGACCTTGTCGACCGCCTTCACGATGGCCGTGCCGCCCACGGCGAGGGACCGGCTGCCGTAGGTGCCCATGCCGAACAAGACCTTGCCCGTGTCGCCGTGCTGGATGTCCACATCCTCCAGCGGTATGCCCAGCCGGTCGGCGACGACCTGGGCGAAGGTGGTCTCGTGGCCCTGGCCGTGCGAGTGGCTGCCGGTGAAGACGGTGACCTTGCCGGTGGGATGCACGCGCACCTCGCCGGCCTCGAACAGCCCGGCGCGCGCGCCCAAGGCACCGGCGATGTTGGACGGCGCCAGGCCGCAGGCCTCGATGTAGGTGGAGTAGCCGATGCCGCGCAGCAGGCCCTTGGCTGCGCTGGCCGCCTTGCGCGCTGGGAAGCCGGCCACGTCGGCCAGCTGCTGCACCTGCGTCAGCGTGGCGTCGTAGTCGCCGGTGTCGTAGGTCAGGCCCACCGGCGTGACGTATGGAAACTCGGTGATGAAGTTGCGGCGGCGCAGCTCGGCCGGGTCCAGGCCCAGCTCGTGCGCGGCGGTCTCGACCAGGCGCTCGACCACGTAGGTGGCCTCGGGCCGGCCGGCGCCGCGGTAGGCATCCACCGGCGCGGTGTTGGTGAACACGCCGGTGACCTCGGCGTAGATGTGCGGCGTCTTGTACTGCCCGGCCAACAGCGTGGCGTACAGGATGGTCGGCACACAGGACGCGAACGTGGACAGATACGCGCCCAGGTTGGCCGTCGTGTGCACGCGCATCGCGAGGAAGTGGCCGTCGCGGTCGCAGGCCAGCTCGGCCGTCGTCACGTGGTCGCGGCCGTGGGCGTCGCTAAGGAAGCTCTCGCTGCGCTCGGCGGTCCACTTGATGGGCCGCCCCAGCTGCCTGGACGCCCAGACCAGCGCCGTCTCCTCGGCGTACAGAAAGATCTTGGAGCCAAAGCCGCCGCCCACGTCCGGCGCCACCACGCGCAGCTTGTGCTCTGGGATGCCCAGCACGAAGGCGCACATCAGCAGGCGTTCGACATGCGGGTTCTGGTTGGCGACATAGAGCGTGTAGCTGTCGTCGGCCGGGTTGTAGCTGGCGTTGGCCGCGCGCGGCTCGATGGCGTTGGGAATGAGCCGGTTGTTGCGCAAGCTCAGCCGCGTGACATGCGGCGCGGCGGCGATGGCGGCGTCGGTGGCGGCCCGGTCGCCGCAGCCCCAGACGTAGCAGCGGTTGTCGGGTGCCTCGTCGTGCACCGCGGCGGCATGGCCCGCGGCGGTGGCGGTGTCGGCCACGGCGGGCAGCTCTTCAACCTCCACCTCCACCAGCGCCGCGGCGGCCTTGGCCTGGGCCAGCGTCTCGGCCACCACCAAGGCCAGCGCGTCGCCGACGTAGCGCACCTTGCCGTGCGCCAGGATGGGGTGCTTGGGCTCCTTCATGGGCTGGCCGTCGGTGCTGGTGATGAGCCAGCCGCAGGGCAGGCCGCCCACGTCCTTGAAGTGCTCGCCGGTGTAGACGCCCAGCACGCCGTCGGCCGCCTGCGCCGCGGCGGTGTCCACGCGCTTGAGCCGCGCATGGGCATAGGTGCTGCGCACGAACACGCCATAAGCCTGGCGCGGCAGCACGATGTCGTCGGTGTACTGGCCGCGGCCGGTCAGGAAGCGCGCGTCCTCGCGGCGCTTGACGGGCTGGCCGATGAAGCCCTCTTGCGGTGCGTTCATCTCACACCCCCTTCATGGCCTGCGCGCCCGCCTGCACGGCGCGCACGATGTTGTGGTAGCCGGTGCAGCGGCACAGATTGCCTTCCAGCCCGGCGCGGATGGCGGCCTCGCTGGAACAGTCGTGGTGCTGCACCAGGTCGATGGCGCTCATGACCATGCCTGGCGTGCAGAAGCCGCACTGCAGGCCGTGGCAGTCTTTGAACGCGGCCTGCATGGGGTGCAGCGCGCCATCGGCGGCGCTCAGGCCCTCGATGGTCGTGATGCTGGCGCCGTCGGCCTGCACGGCCAGCAGGCTGCAGGCCTTCACGGCCCGGCCGTTGAGGTGCACGGTGCAGGCGCCGCACTGCGCAGTGTCGCAGCCGACATGGGTGCCGGTGAGGGCCAGGTCCTCGCGCAGCAGCTGCACCAGCAGGCGGTCGGCGTCGACCTCCCGGCTGACCGCGCGGCCGTTGACCGTCAGCTTGATCTTGTGGCTCATCGCTTGTCTCCTACGTTGTGGGGCCATGCTCGGGCCCCTCCCACGGCTTGTGATCGACGATTACCCTTGTTGAAATTTCTGCGAGAGATGCACGGCCATGGACAACCTCGATCTCAGCGTGTTGCGCACGGCCGCCGGCTGGCGGGCCGAGTCGCGTGGCGTCGTGTTGGGCACGATCACGCGCACCTGGGGGTCGGCGCCGCGGCCGGTGGGCTCGCTGGTGGCGGTGCGCGACGACGGGCTGATCGCCGGCTCGGTGTCGGGCGGCTGCATTGAGGACGACCTGGTGGCGCAGCTGCGCGCCGGCAGCCTGGCGCTGGCCCGACCCACGGCGCTGCGCTATGGCGTGGGTGCGGAGGAGGCACGCCGCTTCGGCCTGCCCTGCGGCGGCACGCTGGAGCTGCTGCTGGAGCCCCTAGGCCCGCAGTCGGCGCTGGACGAGCTGCTGGCCCACCTGAGCCGCGGCGAGCGCGTGCGCCGCACGCTGGACCTGGCCAGCGGCGTCGTCAGCCTGGCGCCGGCCGAGCGCGGTGCCGATACGCTGGTGCTGACGGACACCCAGCTCGTCAGCCACCACGGCCCGCAGTGGCGGCTGCTGGTGATTGGCGCTGGCCAGATGACGGAGTACCTGGCGCAGATGGCGCAGGCGCTGGGCTATGGCGTGACGGTGTGCGACCCGCGCGAGGAGTATGCCGACGGCTTTGCGCTGCCGGGCGTGGCGCTGACGCGCGACATGCCCGACGACGTGGTGACGGCTTTTCAGGTCGACGACGCCACCGCCATCGTCGCGCTGACGCACGACCCCAAGCTCGACGATCTGGCGCTGATGGAGGCGTTGAAGAGCCCGGCCTTCTACGTCGGTGCCATCGGCTCGCGTGTGAATCAGGCCAAGCGGCGCGCGCGGCTGGCCGAGCATTTCGGGCTGAGCGATGCCGAGCTGGCCCGCCTGCACGGCCCGGTGGGCCTGGACATCGGCGCGCGCACGCCACCGGAGATTGCGCTGTCCATCCTGGCGGAGATGACGGCCGTGCGCTACCGGGCCGGCGGCGCGCGGGCCGAGGCGGGCTGCAGCGTCTAAAGTGCCGCGCTTCCCCATCGCCTGGCGCCCGCCATGATCGAACTGCACTACTACCCCAGCAATGCCAGCTTCGCGCCCCACATCCTGTTGGAGGAGATGGGCGTGCCCTACGCGCTGCGCCAGGTAGACCGCGCCAACAACGAGCACAAGTCGCCGGCCTACCTGAAGCTCAACCCGAATGGCCTGATCCCGGTGCTGGTGGACGGCGACCTGGTGCTCTACGAGACGGCGGCCATCCTGATGCACCTGGCCGACTGCCACCCAGGCTTTGCGCCGGCGCCCGGCACGCCCGAGCGGGCCGAGTACTACAAGTGGATGGTGTGGCTGACGAACACGCTGCAGGCCATGCTGATCCACTACTTCTACCCGGAGCGCATGGCGACCGACGCCGCCGAGGTGAAGGCCCGCGCCGAGGCCGCGGTGGCGCCGATGCTGGACCAGATGGACGCCCACCTGGCCCGCCATGGTGGCGACTGGTTCCTGGGCGAGCAGTACACGGCGGTGGACCCGCTGGCCTTCATGCTCAGCCGCTGGACGCGCATGCAGGCCAGGCCGGCCAAGACGCGGCCCGCGCTGGGCGCCTACCTCGCGCGCGTGCTGGCGCGGCCGGCGACGCAGCGGGCCGTGGCGACGGAGAAGCTGGCGGATCCGGTGTACTGATCGGCCGCTCGCCGGGGTTCCCCCACGTTTGAGGTGGCCGGTGCTGGCCGGATCGAACGGCGGTTTGCGTTGGTCGGAAGGCGTCGAACTCGTCGACCGCATTCCGCCAACTTCAGGAGAGCCCTTGTGAACCGCCATCAACTCGCCGCCTGCGCTGCCGCTGCCTTTGCCCTTCACGGCGCCCACGCCACCGCCATCCTCGACACCTTCAGCGACGGCACCGGCCTGATTCAGACCGACGCCGCGCCCTTTGTCGAGGCTTATCTGCCGTCTGCGCAGGCGCCGGGCGGTGGGCGCTATGTCGCGAACAGCATCGAAGCGGGCGTCGCTCAGCCCGGCAAGTTCACCTTTGCCGCGATCCAGGCCGGCGCCTACTTCACGCTGTCCGACGCCGCCGTGCCGCTGGTCACCAACCTGACCTATGGCGTGGCCAACCAGCTGGGCCAGGATCTGTCCATCGACCTGCGCAGCGAGGCCGCCTTCCGGCTCGACTTCCGCTATGTCTCGGCGCCGATGTCGCTGACGGTCGCCGTCATCACCGCGCACGGCCCCGGCAGCTTCAGCAGCGTGGCCGACTTCGCCACCACGCTGAACGCCTCGCAGGCGCAAGCGGTGGTCATTCCCTTCAGCGCCTTCATCAACGATGCGGGCAACAGCAGCCCGGTGGACTGGGGCGACATCGACGCCATCGGTGTCTTCGTCTCCGGCCCCGGCGGCTCGGGCTTTGCGCTGGACAGCTTCAGCACGACGCCCGTGCCCGAGCCGACCAGCCTGGGCATGTTGATGGCCGGGCTGGGCTGGATGGCGTTTGTGATGAGGCAGCGCCGCGGCGGCTGAACGCCCGACGGCCTCCTAGGGTGCCCCGCACAGGCAATGCACCGCGGCTGCCTGCTCCCACCGCCCTTGCGCCGACCACTTCGCCAGCTCCCGCAACGTCGCCAGGTCCTCCATCACCGGGGCCGACAGCATGTCCAGCCCCAGCGACGTCGCGAGCGACGGCGCGATCACGTCGGCCAGCGAGGCCAGCAGGCGCTCCTTGGGGCTGAGGTCGCGCTCGACATAGACCACGCGCGGCTTGTCGCCGGCCTTGACCTCCAGCTTGGCCAGCCGCGCGGCCGTCTGCACGGCGTCATCCAGGCTGCCCAGGCGGTCGATCAGGCCGTGCCGCAGCGCCTGCGCGCCGGTCCAGACCCGGCCCTGCGCGACCGTGTCGATCTGCTCCGGCGTGGTCTTGCGCGCCTGCGCCGTCAGGGTCTTGAAGCGCGCGTAGACGTGGTCGATGCTGGCCTGCACGATGGCCTGGAGCCGCGGGTCCAGCGGCCGGCGCACATCGTGGCCGCCGGCCAGCCAGGTGGTGGTGATGCCGCCGGTGTGCAGCGACAGCTTGTTGAGCAGGCCCTCGGCGGTGGGCAGCATGCCGAACACGCCGATGCTGCCGGTGATGGTGGCCGCGTCGGCGATGACGGCATCGCTGCTGGTCGCGATCCAGTAGCCGCCCGAGGCCGCCACGTCGCCCATGGAGACGACCACCGGCTTGCCGGCGGCACGCGTCAGTTCCAGCTCGCGGCGCACGATTTCCGATGCGAAGGCGCTGCCGCCGGGTGAGTTCACGCGCAGCACGAGGGCCTTGACGGCGTCGTCTTCGCGTGCCTTGCGGATCAGCCGCGCGGTGGAGTCGCCGCCGGTGCGGCCCGGCCCGGCCTCGCCGTCGACGATCTCGCCCTCGGCCACGACGATGCCCACGCCGGGCTGCAGCTTGCTGGGCGTGCTGGGTGACTTCAGACGGCCCAAGTACTCGCCCAACGACACCTGGCGAAAGCTCTTGCTGGCCTCGTCGGGGGCGCCCTTGGCGATCAGCAGCGCGCGCATCTCGTCGCGCGTCTTCAGGCCGTCCACCAGCCGGGTTTGCAGCGCCAGCTCGGCGGCGTCGCCCTGCGCGGCCGCCAGGCGCTGCGGCAGCGCGGCTATGCCCGCGGCGATGCTGCCGGCCGGCAGCTTGCGCGCCGCCTCGATGGCGGCCGTGAAGCCGCTCCACAGCTCGCCGTAGACGGCGCCCATGGACTCGCGCGTCGCGGGGCTGGGGCCCGTCTCGGTGTAGACCTCGGTGGCGCTCTTGTACACGCCGGCCTTCACGACATGGGGCGTCACGCCCAGGCGGTCGAGCGCGTCGCGGTAGTAGAGATTCCAGCGCCCGAAGCCTTCCAGCATCACCGCGCCCATGGGATGCAGGTAGACCTCGTCGGCCTGCGCGGCCAGGTAGTAGCCGCGCTGGCTGTAGCTGTCGGCATAGGCCAGCACGGGCTTGCCGCTCTTCTTGAAGCGCTGCAGCGCCGCGGCCACCTCGTGCAGGCCGGCCAGGCCGGCGCCGCGCAGCTCGTCCACATCCAGCAGCAGTGCAGTGATGGCGGGGTCGGTGGCGGCCTGGTCCAGCACCGCCAGCACGTCGCGTAGCCGCGTCTGGCGCGCCGTGGCGCGGCCCTGGGCCTGGGCGATCAATTGCTCGCGCGCGCTGCTCGAATACTGCTCCACCAGGCTGCCGTCCAGCCGCAGCACCAGCGTGGTCTTGTCGGCCAGCGGCTTGGGGCCATGCGTGAGCAGGGCCGTGGCGAGGCCGATGAGCAGCAGCAGCACGAGCAGGTTCATCAGCGCACGGCGCGTGCCGTCGAGCAGCCACCAGGCCTTGGAGAACAGCCAGCCGAGCTTGGAAAACAAGGGCTTCATCGGGGTGATTTGTGGGATTGCGGCCGGGCCATTGTGCGGCGGCCTCGCTTAAGCTCCGCCCGTCACCGTTGCGAGAGCTCCTCATGCTTGCTTGGCCGGGTTGGACACAACGCCTGAACCAGCATTTCCCGCTGCGCTACTCGGCGTGGATGCTGTGCGGCGCGCTGGCGCTGTTCTTCGCGCTGCGCTGGTCGGCGGGGCTGACGGATGAGCTGCTGGCGGGGGTCTTCCTGGGCTTGGTGCTGCTGGGCCTGCGTGACATGCGCCAGTCGCGCCACTCGGTGCTGCGCAACTACCCGGTCATCGGCCATCTGCGCTTTCTGCTGGAGTTTGTGCGGCCCGAGATCCGCCAGTACTTCGTCGAGGGCGACAACGACGCCGCGCCGTTCTCGCGCGCGCAGCGCTCCATCGTCTACCAGCGCGCCAAGGGCGACCCCGAGCAGCGCCCTTTCGGCACCCAGCTCGACGTCGGCGCGCGCGGCTACGAGTGGATCAACCATTCGCTGGCGCCTACCCACCTGCCCAGCCACGACTTCCGCATCACCATCGGCGCGGGCCGTGCCCAGCCCTATTCGGCCAGCGTGTTCAACATCTCGGCGATGAGCTTCGGCGCACTCAGCGCCAATGCCATCCTGGCGCTCAACAAGGGCGCCAAGCAGGGCGGCTTTGCGCACGACACCGGCGAGGGCTCGATCAGCGTGTACCACCGCCGCTACGGCGGCGACCTGATCTGGGAGATCGGTTCGGGCTACTTCGGCTGCCGCAACGACGACGGCTCGTTCAACGCCGAGAAGTTCGCCGCCAACGCGCGCGATCCGCAGGTCAAGATGATCGAGCTCAAGCTCAGCCAGGGGGCCAAGCCGGGCCATGGCGGCGTGCTGCCGGGGCCCAAGGTCACGCGAGAAATAGCCGCCGCGCGTGGCGTGCCCGAAGGCGTGGACTGCATCTCGCCGGCGCGCCACAGCGCGTTCTCGACGCCGGTGGAGATGATGCGCTTCATCGAGCAGCTGCGCGAGCTGTCGGGCGGCAAGCCCACCGGCTTCAAGCTCTGCATCGGCCATCCGTGGGAGTGGTTTGCGCTGTGCAAGGCGATGCTGCAGACGGGTATCACGCCGGACTTCATCGTCGTGGACGGTGCCGAGGGCGGCACCGGTGCGGCGCCGCTGGAGTTCGCCAACTACGTCGGCGCGCCGCTGCAGGAGGGCCTGCTGCTGGTGCACAACACACTGGTGGGGCTGGACCTGCGCGACAAGATCAAGATCGGCTGCGCCGGCAAGGTGACGACCGCCTTCGACATCGTGCGCCTGATGGCGCTGGGCGCTGATTGGTGCAACTCGGCGCGCGGCTTCATGTTCGCGCTGGGCTGCATCCAGGCCCAGGCCTGCCACACCGGCCACTGCCCCACGGGCGTGACGACACAGGACCCGCTGCGCCAGCGCGCGCTGGTCGTGCCCGACAAGGCCCAGCGCGTCGCCAACTTCCACCAGGGCACGCTGAAGGCGCTCAAGGAGCTGGTCGAGGCCGCGGGCCTGTGCCACCCGCAGGAGATCACGGCCCAGCACATCGTGCACCGCACAGACAAGCACGAGGTGCGGCTGCTGGCCAACCTGCTGCCCTTCGTAAAGCCCGGCGCACTGCTGCGCGGCGAGATGCCGCACAACACCTTCCGCCTCTACTGGCCGCTGGCCAGCGCCTACAGCTTTGCGCCACAGGGCGCGATCGGCGGCGTCCCCTGAGTCGGGTGGCAACCGCCGGATCGCGGGGGGTGGAAGGCTACAAGTTAGGGGGAAATCGGCAAAAACGCGCAAAATGCGCGCCGCCATGTCGACCGTCTACCTGCTCCGCCTCAGCGAGATCACGCTGCAACGCACGCGGTCGCTGTTGCTGAGGGCCGAGGGGATGGAGCTGGCCGGCAGCAGCGCCAACCTGAACGATGCGCTGCCGGAGATCCAGCGGCTGACGCCGGATGTCGTGGCCAGCGACATGCGGCTGGTCGATGCCCACGCGATGCGTGTGGCCCATGAGCTGGGCCGGCTGCCAGTGCGGCCCCAGCTGCTGCTGCTGACGCCCACCGCCGACGACCTGCAGCTGTTTGCCGCCTTGAGCGCCGGGGCCAATGCCTATCACGTGGATGACGGCAGCGGTGCCGGCCTGGTGGAAGCGCTGGCCCGGCTGCATGAGCGCCGCGCCATGCTCAGCCCGCAGTTGGCCCGCCAGCTGCTGGCGGCCTTCGGCATCGAGCGCAGCCCGCTGGCCACCGCCCGTCAGCCCGCTGCGGCGCTGGACGCGACGCCCGCCGGCCGCCAGATCGAACAGGCCAGCCGCCACCTGCTGACGCTGCTGGCGCAAGGCCTGCTGCTGACCGAGATCGCGCAGCTGTGGGCGCTGGACGGCGCCGAAATCGAGCGCCGCATCTGGCGCCTGGTGCGCCTGCTGCACGTGCGCTCGCGCGAGCTGCTGATCGCCTGACGGCGCCGCCTTCCGGAATCAGGCCGCGACGGGCACCGTGTCGATGAAACTCTGGCGTTGCGACAGCTTGTCCATGTGGCGCGCCAGGTTGGGATGGCTCTCGCGCCAGTTGATCTCCGGGAAGCGGAACGTCAGCCAGTCCAGTGCACAGCCGACGGCGATGTCGGCCAGCGAGAAATGGTTGCCCGAGCACCAGGCCTTGTCACCCAGCCCCTGGCTCATCGCCGCCAGCGCGGCATGCACCTTGGCGAGCTGGCGGTCTTCCCAGGCCTGGCTGCGCTGTGCATCGGTGCGGTGAGGCCAGTGGCGCTCCATGCGGGCCAGGATGGCGGCGTCCAGCATGCCGTCGGCCAGCGCCTCCCAGGTGCGCACCTCACAGCGCTCGCGGCCGCGGTCGGGAATGAGCTTGCCCACGGGGGACAGCGTGTCCACATACTCGACGATGACGCGCGAGTCGAACACCGCGCCGGTGATGGAGTCCTGTCCTTCCATGACCAGGCAGGGCACCTTGCCCAGCGGATTGACCTTGAGGATGGCGTCGCTGCCCCAGACGTCTTCCAGCACCAACTGGAAATCGAGCTTCTTCTCGGCCATCACGATGCGCACCTTGCGCACGTAAGGGCTGGTGAGCGAACCGATCAACTTCATCGCGGTCATAGGCAAGTAGGGGGACTCAGGTCGAATCGATTCTAGCCAGCGCCATCGCGCCGACGCCCCGTGACGAGGGGCTGTCGGGCCGCGCCGACAAGCCCCAGGGAAGCAGGGGTTGCCAGTCTGGCTGCGGGCGGCCAAAGTCTCGCGCGGCCCACCGCAGCAGACGGTGGCCTTCCTACCTAAATATTCAGGGAGTTCTATGTCAGCACTCGACGCCGCGTCCCCCGCGGCCGCATCGCCTTCGCCCGCGCACGTGCCGCGTGTCCTCGAAATCCGCTTCACCGGCTCGGGCAGCGAATACTTCCGCATCTGGGCGGTCAACCTGCTGCTCATCCTGGTCACGCTGGGCCTGTACCTGCCGTTCGCGAAGGCCAGGCGCATCCGCTACTTCTATGCCAACACGCTGGTCGATGGCCAGGCGCTGAGCTTCCATGGCGATGCGTGGAAGATGTTCCGCGGCTTCGTGCTGCTGATCCTGCTGATGGGCGCCTACAGCCTGGCCGGCAGGCTCTCGTCGGGGGCGGCCCTGGTGGCCTTCCTGATCCTGTGCGCCGTGTGGCCGGCGCTGTGGCGGGCCTCGCTGCAGTTCCGCCTCGGCAACACCAGCTGGCGGGGCCTGCGCATGCGCTTCGAAGGCGACCTGAAGGAGGCCTACCTCGCCTGCCTGCCCACCTACATCCCCGCCATCATGCTGGTGGCCAGCGGCCTGCTGATGGCGCCCGGCGAAGCGGCGCAGGTGCCGCGGCTGACCGCCGCGACCTCGCTGAACCTGATCGGCGTGCTGGCCATCATGCTGCTCACGCCGATGTCGCTGACGCTGTTCAAGCGCTACCAGCACAACGGCTACCGCATCGCGGGCCAGCACAGCCGCAGCAGCCTGACCGTGGGCCAGGTCTACCTGCTGTCGCTGCGGGTGGCGCTGGTGTCGCTGCTGCCCCTGTTCCTGGCGGGCCTCATCATCGGCTTCAGCGTCGCGATGCTGCGCGGCTTTGGCGGCTCGCGGGAGCTGGCGCTGGTCGTCCTCGGCGCGGGTTCGGTGCTGGCCTATCTGGTCTATTTCGCCGTCGTCATGCCCTATGGCGCGGCCCGGCTGCAGAACCTGGTCTGGAACACGACGCGCAGCGAGGCGCTGGGCTTCACGAGCCAGCTGAGGTTCGGCGCGCTGTTCGGGCTCACGCTGAAGAACTGGCTGCTGACCCTGCTGACGCTGGGCCTGTACCGCCCCTTCGCGGTCGTGGCCACCACGCGGCTGCGCGTCGAGGCCGTCAGCATCGGCTGCGACGACGACCCGCTGGACTGGGTGGCCGCCGCCAACGCCGGCCATGAAGACGCGACCGGCGACGTGGCCGGCGACTTCTTCGGCATCGACATGGGCCTGTGATGGACGCACCGCGGCTGACGGCCGACTGGTTCGACGGCCGCAGCGCGCGGGCGCGGCCGGTGCAGGTCTGGCTGGACGGCGCGACGCTGCACTACGGCGAGCACAGCGCGCCGCTGGCCGGCCTCACCTGGCCCGAGCGGCAGCGCCACGGCCAGAGGCAGGTGCTGCTGCCCGGCGGCGGCATGCTGAGCTTTGCCGACGCCGCGGCCTTCGACGCCTGGGCCCGCGCCAGCGGCCGCAGCGACAGCGTGGTGGTGCGCTGGCAGCAGAGCTGGAAGCTGGCGCTGCTGTCGCTCGTGCTGCTGGTGGCAGGTCTTGCCGCCGGCTACCGCTGGGGCCTGCCCTGGGCGGCGGACCGCGCGGTCGACGCGCTGCCGACCAGCGCCGAGCGCCGCCTCGGCGAGCACTTGCTGGGCAGTCTGGACGCCGACTGGCTGCAGCCCAGCCGGCTCAGCGCCGCGCAGCAGCTGGCCTGGCGCGAGCGCTGGCAGGCCATGCTGGTCCGGGCGCGCACGGCCGGCGGCCCGGCCCTGCCCGAGCACTTCGACATCCATATCCGCGCCGGCGCCAAAGGCCTGGGCCCCAACGCCTTCGCGCTGCCGGGCGGCGACATCGTCATCACCGACGAGCTGCTGAAGCTGCTGGACGACGAGCCCGACGCTGTGCTGACCGTGCTGGCCCATGAGCTGGGCCATGTGCGGCACCGCCACGGCCTGCGCATGCTGCTGCGGGCGGGGGCCATCGGCGTCGTCACGTCCGTCATCGTCGGCGACTTCTCCAGCCTGCTGGCCGCCGCACCGGCGCTGCTGGCCACCAATGCCTACTCGCGCGACAACGAGCGCGAGGCGGACGCCTACGGCCGCGCGCTGGCGCGGGCCGGCGGCGTCGACACCGCGCGCATGGCGGTGTTCTTCGAGCGCATCGCCAAAAAACACGCCGGCGTCGGCGAGCACCCGCTGGCCATTGCCATCTCGACGCACCCGGCCGATGCCGAGCGGGTGCGCTTCTTCAGCGAGCGCTGAAAACTAGAATCGCGGGTTTTCCACGAACTGCCCGGCCTGCCATGACCACGTCCGACTACTCCGCCATCAGCGCCCTCTCGCCGCTGGACGGCCGCTATGCCGCCAAGGTCGCGGCGCTGCGCCCGCTGCTGTCCGAGTACGGGCTGATGCACCGCCGCGTGCAGGTCGAGGTGGAGTGGTTCATCGCGCTCAGCGACGCCGGCTTCAAGGAGTTCAAGCCCCTGTCCGCCGCCGCGCGCAGCCGGCTGCGCCGCCTCGTGAAGAAGTTCAGCGAAGCCGACGCGGAAGAGATCAAGGCCATCGAGCGCACCACCAACCACGACGTGAAGGCCGTGGAGTACTGGATCAAGCGCAGTTTCGAAGGCCAGCCCGAGCTGCTTGCGGCGTCCGAATTCGTGCACTTCGCCTGCACCAGCGAGGACATCAACAACACCAGCCATGCGCTGATGCTCAAAGCCGCGCGTGACGAGGTCATGCTGCCGGCGCTGGACGGCATCGTCGAGAAGCTGCGCGGCATGGCCCACCAGTTCGCGGCCATCCCCATGCTGTCCCGCACGCATGGCCAGACGGCCAGCCCGACGACGGTGGGCAAGGAGATTGCCAACGTCGTGGCGCGGCTGCAGACGGCGCGTGCGCGCATCGCGGCGGTCAAGCCGCTGGCCAAGATGAACGGCGCGGTCGGCAACTTCAACGCCCACCTGGCGGCCTGGCCCCGCCACGATTGGGAGGCCTTCAGCAAGCAGGTCATCGAGAAGCAGCTGAAGCTGAGCTTCAACCCCTACACCATCCAGATCGAGCCGCATGACTACATGGCCGAGCTGTTCGACGCGTTCACGCGCGCCAACACCATCCTGATCGACTGGGCGCGCGATGTGTGGGGCTACATCTCGCTGGGCTACTTCAAGCAGAAGACCAAGGCCGGCGAGATCGGCAGCTCGACGATGCCGCACAAAGTCAACCCCATCGACTTCGAGAACGCGGAAGGCAATTTCGGCCTGGCCAATGCGGTGCTGACGCATCTGTCGCAGAAGCTGCCGGTGAGCCGCTGGCAGCGCGACCTGACCGACTCCACCGTGCTGCGCAACATGGGCGTGGGCCTGGGCTATACGCTGCTGGGCTATGACTCGCTGGCCAGAGGCCTCTCCAAGCTGGAGGTCAATGAGGCCGCACTGGCCGACGACCTGGACGCCGCCTGGGAAGTGCTGGCCGAGCCCATCCAGACCGTGATGCGCCGCTTCGGCCTGCCCAACCCGTATGAGCAGCTCAAGGAGCTGACCCGCGGCAAGGCCATCACGCAGGAATCCATCCGCGCCTTTATCGAGGGCCTGGATCTGCCCAAGGCCGAGAAGGCCCGGCTGTTGAAGATGACGCCGGGCAGCTACACGGGCCTGGCGCAAGACCTGGCCAAGCGCATCTGACTCAGAGCACCAGGCGGAACACTCTGGAGGGCTCGCTGTAGCCCTCCAGTTGCTGCTGGCCCTGCTCGACGAAACCGAGTTTGGCCAGCAGACCGACGCTGCGCGGGTTGTCCACGGCCGTGATGGCCATCAACGTCTTCCAGCCCAGCGCGTCGCGCTCATGGGCGACACAGGCGCGCGCGGCCTCCAGCGCGTAGCCTCGGCCCTCGTGCCGGGCCAGCAGCGCGTAGCCCAGGTCGGGCTCCGGCAGCGCGGCGCGCTTGAACAGGCCGCACATGCCCAGCAGTTCGCCATCGTCGCGGCGCTGCACCGCCCAGAATCCGTGACCGAGTTCGCGGTAAGCCTTGAACAGCCGCCCCTCGGCCCAGTTCAGCGCGGCGTCGACGCTGCGCACGCCGGGGTCGTTGATGTGGCGCAGCCACCCAGGCTCGTTGAGCAGGCGCAGCAGGAAGGGGGCGTCATGCGGTGTGAATTCACGCAGCGTCAGCCGCGCGGTGTCCAGGATGTTCATGAGGCAACACAATAGCCGGTCACGCTCCCATCTGCCGCCTGACTGCCCGTCTCATCCCCGTCATGAGTTCCGCGCCCCCTTCCAGCGACAACTGCACCGAGCTTGGCCAGGCGCTGCGCGAGCTGGACGTGATCCTCGCCAATGCGGGCGTTGGCATCGTTTTCGTGAAGGAGCGCACGCTGGTGCGCTGCAACCAGCGCTACGCCGAGATCTACGGCTTTGACAGCCCCGAGGCGGCCGTTGGGCGCAGCAGCCTGGAGCTGTACGACAGCGAGGCGGACGCGCGGGAGCTGGGGCGGCGGGCTTATCCGCTGCTGGCTGCGGGCCAGACCTACCGTGGCGAGCAGTTGATGCGGCGCCAGAACGGCGAGCGGTTCTGGGCCCACCTGACCGGTCGGCTGATCAACCCCGACGACCCGGCCGTCGGCTCGATCTGGCTCGTCGACGACGTCCACGAGCGCAAGCTGGCCGACGCTGCGCTGGCCGACCTGCATGCCGAGCAGCAGCTGATCTTCGACCATGCGATGGTGGGCATCGTCTTCTTGCGTGGCCGCCGCGTCACGCGGGTGAACCGCGCCTTCGAACAGATCTTCGGCTACGAGCCGGGTGAGCTGGACGGCCAGCTGTCGCGCGCCTGGTACCTCAGCGACGAGGACTGGAAGGCTGCGGGCGACCTCTGCTACGCGCCGCTGTCGCGCGGCGAAGCCTTCCATGCCGAGATGCTGTTGGGCCGCAAGGACGGCACGCCGGTCTGGTGCGAGGTGCGCAGCAAGGCCATCGACTGTCGCGACCTCTCGCGCGGCACGATCTGGATCGTGCAGGACATCACCGCCCGCAAGCGCGCCGAGCAGGAGCTGGTGCAGGCCAAGGCCCAGCTGGAGGTGTTGGTGGCGCAGCGCACCGAGCAGCTGAGCCAGACGGTGGCGGCGCTGGAGCTCAAGATCGCCGAGCAGCAGGCGGCCGAGGCGCGGGCGCAGCGCCTGGCCATGTTCGACGCCCTCACCGGTCTGCCCAACCGCCACCTGCTGGCCGACCGTGCCAGCCAGGCCATCGACATCGCGCGCCGCAGCGACGAGCCACTGGCCGTGCTGTTCCTGGACCTGGACCACTTCAAGAACGTCAACGATTCGCTGGGCCATCGCGTGGGTGATGAGCTGCTGGTGCAACTGGCCGCGCGGCTGCGCGGCGCGGTGCGCGAGCAGGACACCGTGGCCCGCACCGGCGGCGACGAGTTCGTGCTGGTGCTGCCGATGACCGACATCGCCGGCGCAGCGCACCTGGCCACCAAGCTGATGTCGCTGGCCAGCGCGCCGTTCCAGGTTGAGCAGCAGGAGCTGACCGTCACGCCGTCCATGGGCATCGCGATGTTCCCGACCGACGGCGACGACTTCGACACGCTGTTCAAGTGCGCCGACGCGGCCATGTACCGCGCCAAGCGCGACGGCCGCAACGCCTACCGCTTCTTCACCAGCGAGATGCAGGCGCAGTCGGCCCGCGCACTCACATTGGAGAACGCGCTGCGTCGCGCACTGGAGCGGCAGCAGCTCAGCCTGCACTATCAGCCGCAGTTCGCACTGGAGGCGGGCGGCGAGGTCCGCATCGTCGGCGCCGAGGCACTGCTGCGCTGGCAGCACCCGGAGCTGGGCTGGGTGTCACCGGCGGAGTTCATCCCCATCGCCGAGGCCACCGGCCTGATCCTGACCATCGGCGAATGGGTTTTGCAGCAGGCGCTGTCGCAGCTGCGCCGCTGGGACGAGGCCGGTTTGCCCGAGTTGACCATGGCCGTCAACCTGTCGGCCGTGCAGTTCCGCAATGCCGACCTGCCCGGGCTGGTGAGCCGCGTGCTGGACGACGTGGGCATCCCCCCCGCCCGCCTGGAGCTGGAGCTGACCGAGGGCGCTGCGATGGACAACCCCGGCGTGGCCATCACCGTGATGAACGAACTGCATGCCCGCGGCGTGCGCCTGTCCATCGACGATTTCGGCACCGGCTATTCGTCGCTGAGCTACCTGAAGAAGTTCCGCGTCGGCAAGCTCAAGATCGACCAGTCCTTCGTGCGTGATCTGACCGAGGACGCCGAGGACAGCGCCATCGTGGACGCCGTCATCCGCATGGCCGCTGCGCTAGGGATGCAGACGCTGGCCGAGGGCGTCGAGACCGCGGGCCAGCTGGAGTTCCTGCGCCAGCGTGGCTGCGAGGCCGTGCAAGGCTATCTGCTGGGGCGGCCGCTGCCGGCGGACGCGTTCGCTGCGGCTGTGCTGGCCGAGAATCTGCCGGTCTGCCTCCCCTCTTCTGCCTACGCCCTGTGATGAAGCCGGCCTGCGCCCGCAGCCCGGCGCCTGTGCCATGAACTTTCTCGCCCAGCTGCAAGCCCTGACCCCCAGCTCCCGCCTGTGCGTGGGCCTGGATCCCGAACCCGCCCGCCTGCCCGGCGCCTGGGCCGGAGATGCCAGCCGCATCTTTGACTTCTGCTCGGCAATCGTCGATGCGACGCACGACTTGGTCTGCGCATTCAAGCCGCAGATTGCCTACTTCGCCGCCCATCGCGCGGAGGACCAGCTGGAGCGGCTGATCGCCCACATCCACCGCGTGGCACCCGGCGTGCCGGTCATCCTGGACGCCAAGCGCGGCGACATCGGCTCCACCGCCGAGCAATACGCCCGCGAGGCCTTCGAGCGCTACCAGGCCGATGCGGTGACGCTGTCGCCCTTCATGGGTTTCGACTCCGTCGAGCCCTACCTCGCCTACGAGGGCAAGGGCGCCATCCTGCTGTGCCGCACCTCCAACAAGGGCGGCGACGACTGGCAGATGCAGCGCCTGGCCGACGTGCCCGGTCAGCCGCGCCTGTTCGAGCATCTGGCGCGCCTGGCCGAGACGCAGTGGAACCGTCACGGCCAGCTGGGCCTGGTCGTCGGCGCCACCTACCCGCAGGAGATCGCCCGCGTGCGCGAGCTGGCGCCCACGCTGCCGCTGCTGGTGCCCGGCGTGGGGGCGCAGGGCGGCGACGCGGCGGCGGTGGTGCAGGCGGCCGGCCGCAGTGCGCCGCTGGTCGTCAATTCCTCGCGGGCCATCCTGTATGCCGGCAAGGGCGCAGATTTTGCCGCGCAGGCCCGCGCCGTGGCCGAGGCCACCCGGTTGGCGTTGGCCTGAGCATGCGGCGCGTCACCGACGAATACCTGAGCAGCCTGGGCGGGCACGGCGCGCCGCCCGAGCAGCAGCGCGAGCGGCTGCAGCTGAGCATGCGCTTGCAGGCCTCGCGCGTGTTCCTGCTGGCCAGTGCGCAGGTATGCGTGCCGGTGGCGCTGCTGCTGTGGTTTACGCGCGAACCACACGAGTGGCAGGGGGGCTGGTTGCCGCCGGCGCTGGCGCTGCTGATCGCGCTGCTGGCGTTGCTGCGGCTGTGGGTGTTGGCGCGCTCGCCGCGGCAGCGCGAGCGGCCCCTCATGGCGCTGGCCATGATGGCGCTGGTGATGGCCTTGCCGGTCGTGGTGTCGGTGTCGCGCGATCTGGGCCTGTGGTCCATGAGCCTGCCGTTGATGGGCCTGGTCGTCGCATTTGCCACCGGCCTGCTGGGTCTGTGGGCCGGCCTGACCCTGACCTTGCTCGGCGCTGCGGCGCTGGCGGGGCTGGCCACCGCGGAATGGCTGGGCTGGGCCACGCGGATGGCGACCACCGACCTGCTGCTGCGCGCCTTGGCGCAGGCGGCCCTGCTGCTGGCCGGGCTGCTGACCGGCATTGCGATGCTGAAGATGGTCAAGCGCTCGCTGGCCGAGGCCGACGAGCGGACCGCGCGCTTCCGGGGTCTGCTGGGCATGGCGGTGGACTGGTACTGGGAGATGGACCGCGAGTTCCGCTTCACGCATGTGGCCGAGGACCGCCCGGGCAGTTTGGGGCTGGACCTGGCTGCGAGCGTCGGCAAGACGCCGTGGGAGCTGGAGGGCCTGGGCCTGACGGACGACGAGCTGGACGCGCATCGCGCCGACCTGGAGTCGCACCGTCCCTTCCAGGGCATGGTGGCGCGCCGCACCGGCGCCGACGGCAGGCCGCGCTGGGTGTCCATCAGCGGCGAGCCGCGCTTTGATGCGCAGGGCAACTTCCGCGGCTATTGGGGCGTGGGCCGCGACGTGACCCACGAGGTCGCCGCCGAGCAGACCGTGCATGCCACCGAGACGCGCTACCGCGAGCTGTTCCGCCGCTCGCCCAGCCCACTGGTGCTGCACCGCTGGGGCCGTGTGGTGGATGCCAACCCGGCGGCCATGGCGATGTTCGGCTATGCGCAGCGCTCCAGCATGATCGGGCAGGACCTGTTCAGCCACTATGAGCCCGGCGACGACGAGACGGCGCGCCAGCAGGCCGCGCGGCTGGAGGGCCTGGCGCCCGGCGCCATGCAGCCCATGGCCGAGTACCGCCTGCGCACGCTGTCGCGCCGTCGCCGCTTGGTGCAGGCCACCAGCGTGCGCGTAGAAACCGCCTCGGGCCCGGCGACGCTGACCTTCTTCACCGACCAGACCGAGCAGAGCCGGGCGCAGGACGCGCTGCGGCGCTCGGAGGGGCTGCTGAGTCATCTGGTGGCCACCAGCCCCGACGTCATCACGCTGACCGAGGCCGAGAGCGGCCGCTACGCGATGGTCAACAAGGCCTTCGAGCAGCTCAGCGGCTGGACCAGCGCCGAGGTGCTGGGCCGCACGGCCGAGGACATCGGCATCTGGCAGAACCCCGCCGACCGCACCGCCCTCCTCGAGACCATTCGCCGCGATGGCGTCGCCAGCAACCTGCCCATCGCCTTTCGCCGCAAGGACGGCAGCGCGATCTCCATGCTGGTGTCGGTCGCGCCCTTCGAGCTGGACGGCGAGAACTACCTGGTGCTTTACGCGCGCGACGTGTCCGAAAGCGAGCGGACCCGCCTCGTGCACAGCGCCATCCTGGAGAACGCGTCCATCGGTATCACGCTGACGCGCGACCAGCAGTTCGTGCTGGCCAACCCGCGCGTGGAGGCCATGTTTGGCTGGCCGCGCGGCGCGCTGGTGGGCCAGCATGGCAGCGTGGTCTGGCCGTCGATGGCGGACTGGCAGGCCGTGGGCCGCGAGCTGGGGCCGCGCCTGGCCGCCGGCGAGCAGGTGGAGAGCGAGCGCACCATGCGCCGCCGCGACGGCTCCACCTTCCTCGCGCGCCTGCTGGCCAAAGCGGTGGACCCCGCCCACCCCAGCCGCGGCGGCACCATCTGGATCATCGAGGACATCACCGAGCGCCGCCGCGTGGAAGACCAGCTGGCCCAAGCCATGGACGAGGCCCAGGCCGCCAACCGTGCCAAGAGCGCCTTCCTGGCCAACACCAGCCACGAGATCCGCACGCCGCTCAACGGGCTGCTGGGCCTGGGGCGCCTGGCTCAGCAGCCCGACATCTCCGACGCCCAGCGCCGCGAGTACCTGAACCAAATGATGGACAGCGCCGAGAGCCTGTCCGGCCTCATCTCCGACATCCTGGACCTGTCCAAGATCGAGGCCGGCCGGCTCACGCTGGAGAGCCAGCCCTTCTCGCTGCGCGAGCTGCTGGCCTCCATGCGGCTGGCCTACCTCACGTTGGCGCAGGCGCGCGGCCTGAGCTTGAGCGTCGACATCGACGAGGCGCTGCCCGGCTGGGTGTTCGGTGACCCGTTGCGCACGCGCCAGATCCTGTCCAACTACCTGACCAACGCGCTGAAGTTCACCGAGCACGGCGGCATCACCGTCAGCGTCAAGGCGCTGTCCGTCAACGCGCTGGGCAGTGCCGGCGAATGGGTGCGCATCGAGGTGCGCGACAGCGGCCCCGGCATCGCGCCGGAGCAGCAGGCGCGGCTGTTCAAGCCCTTCACCCAGGCCGACGAATCCACCACGCGGCGCTTCGGCGGCACGGGCCTGGGCCTGTCCATCTGCCGCGAGCTGGCCACGCTGATGGGCGGCGAGGTGGGCGTCATCAGCGCCGTGGGCGAGGGGGCGACCTTCTGGGCCGAGTTGCCGCTGCCGGCCGCACCGGCACCCGCGGCCCATCAGCCGCGCGAGCCCCGCGCCGCCGGCGGCGGCCATGACGCGCTGCATGGCCGGCGCGTGCTGATCGCCGAGGATCATCCGGTCAACATGCTCATCGCCGTGGCCCAGTTGGAGCAATGGGGCATGGAGGTGGCGCAGGCCAGCGACGGCCGCCAGGCCATCGAGGCGGTGCTGGCGGCGGCCAGCGTCGGCAAGCCCTTCGATGTGGTGCTGATGGACGTGCAGATGCCGGTCATGGGCGGCCACGACGCGACGCGCGAACTGCGCAAGCACTTCTCGGCGGATGAGCTGCCCATCGTCGCGCTGACCGCTGCGGCGCTGGTGTCCGAGCGCGACGACGCGCTGGCTGCCGGTATGAACGACTTCCTGACCAAGCCCATCGACCTGGTCAAGCTGCACGCCACGCTGCTGCGCCTCATGTCGCGGACCTGAGCGGCGGCCCGGCCGCTACCATGCGCTGCCTGCAAACCGGAGCCGCCGCGTGAACCCAGCCCAGCCGCGCACCTTCAAGTACTACGACCTGATCATGGCGGCCTTCGTGACCGTGCTGCTGTGCTCCAACCTGATCGGTGCAGCCAAGCAGGCGCAGCTCACGCTGCCCTTCTTCGGCCCGGTGACCTACGGCGCAGACCTGTTCTTCTTCCCGATCAGCTACATCTTTGGCGACATCCTGACCGAGGTCTACGGCTACGCGCGGGACCGTCGCGTCGTCTGGACGGGCTTTGCGGCGCTGGCGTTCTCGGCCTTCATGGCCTATGTCGTCGTGCACCAGCCGCCGGCACCCACCGAGTTCATGGCGGTCTACCAGGGGCAGCTGGAGGCCGTGTTCGGCAACACCTGGCGCATCGTCGCCGGCTCCATGATCGCCTTCGCCTGCGGCAGCTTCGCCAACAGCTTCGTGCTGGCCAAGATGAAGATCGCGACAAAGGGCCGCTACCTGTGGGCGCGCATCGTGGGCTCCACCGTCGTGGGCCAATTCGTCGACACGACCGTGTTCTTCCTGATCGCTTTCTGGGGCATTTGGGCCACCGAACAGCTGGTTGCCGTCATCGTGGCCCAGTACCTCTTCAAAACCATCTGGGAAGCCGTGATGTATCCGGTCACGGCGCGGGTGGTGGGCTTCCTGAAGCGGGCTGAGGGGGTGGACCACTACGATCGCGGGACGGATTTCAATCCGTTCAAGATCCAGGTGTGAGAACGGGCCTCGCTCGGGCCGCGGCCAGGGGGTAGCAGTCGGCCGCCACAGACGACGAGCTGCTGCTTCGTGGCTCGAGGCGAAGCGCCGCACGCTGCTTGGCAGCGTCGCGCGGCGCGCAAAGAAAAAGGGGACGCGCGTTGCGCGCGTCCCCTGGACTTGGGCGAAGGCGACTCGCAGGTCGCCTCGATCACGACATCAGAACTTGTATTCGGCCGTGAGCTTGTAGGTGCGCGGACGCCAGCTGTAGCCGTCACGCAGGTTGACCGGCAGGTCGTCGCCCAGCACGTTGTTGACGTTGGCCGCCAGCGTCAGGCCCTTGAAGCCGGTGTAGCGCAGGCCCAGGTCCACGCGCATGTCCGCGGTACGGTAGCAGGGCAGGTCACCGGGGTTCAGGCGAGCACGGCAGGCGGCTTCGTTCCAGTTGGCGTAGTCTGTCTCGTCGTTGTTGTGAGCCATCTTCGTCGTGTAGTTCAAGCGCAGCGACGGAGTCCAGTTGCCCTTGCTCAGCGACATGCCCCACACCACACGCATGCGCGGCGCATTGCGCAGGCCAACGCGGTTCGGGCGGTATTCACCCGCGTCGATATCCCACTCCTTCTGCTGGAGCATGTAGGTGGACGTGAACGTGGTGTTCAGCGTGCCGACTTCGCCCAGGTTGAAGCGGCCCTTGATGTCCAGGTCCAGACCCGAGACCAGGGACTTGCCGAAGTTCTCGTACTGCAGCAGCAGCGTGATCAGGTCACCGGCCGCCCAGCTGATGTTGGCGCCAGGGCGCAGCGCGTTGGCACGCGCAGCGCGCTGCAGGTCGGTGGAGCTGATGGCGGCGCGGGAGATCAGGTCCTTGTAGCCGGGCTGGTCTTCACGAGCCAGCACGTAGTCCGGGTCGCGATAGGAGATCTCGTCACGGCGCTCGATGCGGAAGTAGTCCATCGCGATCGAGATTTGCTTGACCGGATCGAACACGAAGCCGACGGTCACCGAGCGCGACAGCTCGGGCTTGACTTTCGGGTTGGCCGAGATCATGGCCGGAATCGAGACCGAGCAGCCCGAGTTGTAGGCAGCCGTCGCGTCGGCGCGGTCGTTCGCATCGCCCGTACGCAGGATGTCACGGATCTGGGTGGCCGTTTCGCAGCGCTTCGGGTCAATGGTGCCGTTGAAGAAGCCGGTCAGGCCGACGATGCCCAGCGTCTCGGGAATGTTCGGAGCGCGGAAGCCGGAGCCGACCGTGCCGCGCAGCAGCAGCGTGCCGGGGAGGGCTTCGTAGCGCAGCGACAGCTTGGGCGACACGTGAGCATCGAAACCGGTGGCCTTGTCCAGACGCACGGCGCCGTTGGCGGTCAAGCCCTTGGCAAGGGGCGCTTCCAGTTCGGCGAACGCGGCGTACAGCTTGCGCTGGCCTTCCACCCACACCGAACCGCGACCGATGATCTCGGCGTTCAGCAGGTTCTGGCTGGACTTGATGCGCAGGCTCTCGTCGCGGTACTCGCCGCCGAAGGCCAGCATTGCCGGGCCGGCGGGCAACTGGAACAGTTCGCCGCTGGCCTTGAAGTCGACCACGTTCTGCGAGTTGCGGCCGCCCAGCTCGGTGCGCTGGAACATGCGATCCAGCAGAGCCTGCGAGTTGCTTCCGCCAATCTTGTACTCGCCGCTGCTGATGGCGTTAACGAACTCGGTGCGATGGGCGCCGATGCCCTGCTTGGTGCCGTCGGCGCCGATGCGGCCGATCGTGGTTTCCCAATCCCAGTTGCCGAACGTGCCCTTCAGGCCGGCCAGCACGCGGTACTGGTCGGCCTCAGCCGGAACAGACCACATGTCGGTGTTGTCCATGAAGCGGTACTCCAGGCCGGCCGGGGCGCCCGTGGTGTTGGCCGGGTTGTTGGCAGCGAGCAGCGGCTTCTGGACAATCTGCACCTTGCGGGCGTAACCGTCGAACCAGCGGTAGGCCGTGCCCGGGGCATTCATGCCGAAGGGCAGGTCCCGGTATTCGGTCTTGGTCTTGGAATACGAGATTTCGGCGAACGCTTCCATGTCGTTGCCCAGCGCCAGGCGGCCGGACGTGAACAGGTTCATGCGCTTGGCCGGGTCAGACCATTGGTTCAAGCCATTGATGTTGGTCGTGCACGCGCCGGCGGTGTTCTTCTGCGAGGCCGGGCAGGCCGCCGTCGGGACGCGGAAGTTGCTGGTGGCTTGCGTGAACAGGCCGGTGGTCGGGTTGACCGTGCCGCGGATCAGGTTGCCCGGATAGGACACCAGGCTCGGATCACCGAAGGCGGGGTTCACGATGGCCTTGTGCCAGGAGGGGTAGGCCGACAGCACATCGCTCAGGAAATAGCCGTCGCGCTCGTACAGCTCGAGGTTGGCCAGAACGTTGTAGCGATCGCGGGCGAAGTCACCCCAGCCGGCCACGATGCCGACGGTCTTTTCCTTGCGGATGGCCGGCGACTCGGAGGTCTGGTAGGCGGCGCTCAGGCCCACGCCCTGGTAGTCGCGGCGGGTGATGATGTTGATCACGCCAGCCATGGCGTCGGAACCGTAGACGGCGGAGGCACCGTCCTTCAGGATTTCGATGCGCTCGATGGCGTCAGCCGGGATGGAGTCGGTGTTGACGAAGGTTTCCTTGGCACCGTCGGCCAACGGGTAGTAGGCCACGCGGCGGCCGTTGACCAGCACCAGCGTGGCGCTCTTGCCCAGGCCGCGCAGGGAGACGCCGGTGGCGCCGGCGGCGAAGCTGGTGGTGCTGCCGTCGTCGCGGAGCTCGTTGGTGGTGGTGGCCGTGATGGTGTCCAGCACCTGGCGCACGGTGTTGGCGCCGGTCTGCTTGATGTCCGTGCGGGTGTAGACCTGCACCGGAGAAGCGGTTTCAGCGTTCAGGCGCTTGATGTTCGAGCCGGTCACTTCGACGCGGTCCAGGCGCTCGGTCGTGGCGGGAGCGTTCTGGGCCAGCACGGTGCCGCAATAGAGCTGGGCGGCAACGGCCGTCAGCGTGACAGCGATCTTGGGAATGTTTCCGTAGGATTTCATCGTTTAAGGGCGGGTTAAATTTGTTTGGCTAGTTTGTGGGGATCCTTCCTCGTGGGTGAAGGCAGGTCTCTCCCCCTTGACAACCAAGGCCAATTGTGATCGATTCTACAGAGCTGTAAAAAAAGGCGGTTTCCTTCCGTTACGTGAAATTCGCGGTTGCCAAGCTCGGATTTCTGATCGCCAACCGATATCTATTCGGCTCAAAGTCGAATTTGCACGTGATACTGAAACCGGTTCTGTCGGCCGCGCCCGTGGTCTGTGTGCAACGCACGACCGTTCGGCTGACGCTCTTCACGTTTCGCGCCACCTTGGGCCCGACGCCCAAGGTCTGCAGGGTCCAGCTGACAATCGCGCCATGAATGAAGTCACCGACACCCCGGCGCCCCAGTTGCTGTTCGTGTTGCTGCCGGACAGCGGCATCGCCCCTGACGGCCCGGACACCCTGGCGCCGCTGGCGGCTGCGCTGCAGCGGCAGTACGCAGGTGCCGCCTTGTTGACCGTCCATCCGCCGCTGCGCGACGCCGAAGGTCGCTGCCGCTGGTGGGCGGAGCCGTCCGCCACGCCTGATGGCGTCGCGGCGGTCCTGCCACGGCTTGTGCAGCACCTGCGCGCCGAGGCCGCCCGGCTGAACCTGCCCTGGCAGCGCGTGGCGCTGGCCGGCGTGGGCGACGGTGCCCTGCTGGCGCTGGAGGCCGTGCAGGCCGAGCCGGCACTCGTCGGCCGCGTGCTGGCGTTTGCCGGCGGCTACCTTGCGCGACCTGAAACGGCGCCGCAGGACGTCTGCGTGCACCTGCTGCATGGGCTGGAGGACCGGCAGTATCCCTATCGCAACGTCGTCGACGCGGCCCAGGCGCTGGTCGAACTCGGCGCTGACGTGACGGCCGACCTGCTGCCCCACCTGGACCACGGCCTGCACCCGGCGCTGATCGACAAGGCCATGGAGCAGCTGCGCAGCTTCATCCCGGCGCGGCTGTGGCGCGAGGCGTTGGCGGCGGCGCAGCAGATTGAAAGCCCGACAGGCGCTTAGGCGGGGTCAGTCCAGCACGACCTCGGTTCTCACCACGCCCGCCCGCTCCGCACTCGCGCTGAGCGCCAGTCGCGTTCCCGCCGGCGCCCGCACCACCCATTCGGCCACGGCGCGGTCGCCGGTGAGCTGCTTGGCTGGCAGGAAGGCCAGCTGGCTCTGCTTGGGCGCATGGCCTTCGAGCTGCGGGCCCTCCATGCGCTCCTTGCCGCTGACCAGGCTGATGGTCGGGTCGCCCACCGGCAGGTGGATCTCGAACATCACGCCGCGCACCGTCTTGCGCTCCAGCGCGCGCTGCGTCACGTAGGCGGGCAGGTAGCCGGCGTTGGCAACGGCCAGGCGCACGCGCCACATGTCCGGGCCCAGCGCCCGCACCTCGGTGCGAATCAACTCCAGCTTGGGCAGGCTCATCGCGATCTGCGTGATCCAGCCGGGAAAGCGCGCGGCTTCGCGCTCGCGCAGCGCCGGCGGCGGGTTGCGCCAGTAGTTCATCTTGTCCCAGCCGCCGATTTCGACCGCACCCAGCTGCGGATGCTGGAACGGGGTCCAGGCGACATAGGCCTGGCCGCCGCACTGCTCGTCGCTCCACTTCAGCAGCTTGAGGTCGTCCTCCACTGGATGGTCGCGGAACCAGTCGATCCACTTGTAGCCCTCGATGCCCGCCTCCTTGTTGGGCGACCACAGCTCCACCACCCAGAACAGCGCGCCCAGGTGCTCGTAGAGCCAGTCCTGCGTGCCGGTGATGACGTCCTTGGGGTGGTAGCGGAACTCCTCGTAGATGCTGACGGCCGGATAGCCGGTGTGCTTCTCGCCGAGCGCCGAGAAGCGCTGGAACAGCCACAGGTCCTCGGGCGTCATGTCCTTGTCGCTGCGCGTGCCGCAGGGGCGCAGGATGACGCCGCTGTGGGTGTGGAAACTGATGGCCGCGCCGATGTTGGGGTGCTCGACGATGAAGTCCACCATCGCGCGCACCTCGGGTTCGCTGGTGGGATAGGGGCCGGCGCCGAGCTGCTGGAACTCCTGGCGCCAGTCGGCCGGGAAGTTGCGGTTCAGGTCCAGGCCTTCGCGGTCGGGGTTGAGCGGGATGGTCAGGCCGTCGTGGTTCTTGATGAAGCCTTCCGGCAGCAGGCGGTAGTACTCGCCGCCGAACTCGCCGGGCTCGCGCGGCACCATCAGCCGCGGGTCGCCGGCGTGCTTCTTGTAGCCGCCATGCGGGTCGGGCACGCGCATCGTGAGGATGCGGCCGTCGCCGTCCACATCCTCGATGGTCAGGCCGTCCACCGGCTCCTCGCTATAGGGGTAGGGCCGCGTGGAGCTGCGGATGTGGCGCGGCCGGTCGGCCAGCGCCAGCTCGGCGCCGTCGGGGTTCAGGCGCGGCACGATGTACAGCGTGCGCGTGTCCAGCAGCCGGTTGACCTGCTGCGCCTCGGCCGTGGTGCCGCCGTGCAGCGTCACCAGCTGGTGCAGGTAATACAGGCAGGCGGTGGAGGCAGTCAGCTCGGCGGCGTGGATGTTCCCGTCCAGCCACATCGCGGGCTTGTCGATGTCCATGCCGCTGGCCAGGTTGGTGACGACGACCAGCCAGATGTCACGGCCCTCGTAGCTCTTGCCGATGGAGCGCACCGACACCAGGTTGGGCCGCGCCTCGGCGTAGGCGAACAGCAGGGCCGTCAGCTCGTCATGGCGGTAGAAGTGATCGAAGCGTGGGCTGGGCAGGGCGCTCGTCATGGCGGTGTTTTCGATTTGTAACGGCGCGGATTCTCTGGACTTGCCCCATGGCCCCGCCCAAGGGTTTGCCCATGGGCGCCGGC
The DNA here is from genome assembly GCA_046294815.1 of Roseateles sp. Taxonomy (GTDB): domain Bacteria; phylum Pseudomonadota; class Gammaproteobacteria; order Burkholderiales; family Burkholderiaceae_C; genus Pelomonas. Next base: position 30,128 of record JBKBOJ010000033.1, read on the forward strand.
CACTGGCTGTTTTTAGGTTGAATGGTTAATCGACCGCTCGGTCGGGAAACGGCAGAATGCCCGCATGCCTGCCTGGACCACCCTCGACCTCGAACGCCGCGCGGGCGGCGTTGCCCAGCTGACGATGAACCGGCCCGCCGTGTTCAACGCCTTCGACGAGGTGCTGATCGCCGAGCTGGACGCGGCCTTTGCAGAGCTGGCGCAGGATGCCAGCGTGCGCGCCATCGTGCTGGCCGGCGCCGGCAAGCATTTCAGCGCTGGCGCCGACCTGCAGTGGATGCAGCGCGCCGCAGCCGCGTCGCAGGCCGACAACCTGGCCGACGCACGGCGCTTTGCGGCGATGCTGGCGCGCATCGCCGATTGCCCTAAGCCCACGCTGGCGCGCGTGCACGGCGCGGCACTGGGCGGTGGCGTGGGGCTGGTGGCGGCCTGCGACATGGCCATCGCCTCCGACGCCGCGAGCTTTGCGGTCAGCGAGGCGCGCATGGGCATTCTGCCGGCCGTCATCGGGCCGCACCTCGTCAACGCCGTGGGGCTGCGCGAGGCGCGCCGCTTGGCGCTCACCGCCAGCCGCATCGATGCCGCCGAGGCGCTGCGCGTGGGCCTGGTGCAGCGCGTGGTGGCGGCCGAGGGCCTGGATGCCGCCGTCGATGCGCTGCTGGTCGAGCTGCTGGCCTGCGGGCCCGCGGCGCAGGCCGAGATCAAGCAGCTCTATGCCCGGCTGGCGCCCGGCCCGGTGACGGCCGAGGTGCGCGAGCTGAGCGCTCAAACCATTGCCCGCGTGCGCAGCACGCCCGAGGCCCGCGAGGGTTTTGCCGCCTTCCTGGGCAAGCGCAAGCCGAACTGGAACGCCAACGAATGAAGCTCGACAACGCCCGCATCCTCGTCGTCGGCGCCGGCCTGATGGGCGCAGGCATCGCGCAGGTGGCCGCCCAGGCGGGCCACGATGTGGCGCTCTACGACAACCGCGACGGCGCGGCCCAAGCCGCCAAAGCCAAGCTCGCGACCACGCTCGAAGGCCTGGCCGCCAAGGGCAAGCTGACGCCCGAGGCGGTGGCCGTGACGCTCGCCCGCATCACGCCGGTGGCCGCGCTGCAGCCGGCCGACCTGGTCATCGAGGCCATCGTCGAGAACCTGGACATCAAACGCGCGCTGTTCGCCGAACTGGAGGCGCTGCTGCCCGACGACGCGGTGATTGCCACCAACACCTCGTCCATCTCCGTGACCGCGCTGGCGCGCGACATGCGGCGGCCGCAGCGGCTGGTCGGGATGCACTTCTTCAACCCCGTGCCGCTGATGAAGCTGGTGGAGGTGGTGCGCGGCCTGGGCACCGATGCCGGCGTCGCGCAGGCGGTGTTCGACCTCGCGGCCCGCTGGGGCAAGGTGCCGGTGCATGCGCGCTCCACGCCGGGCTTCATCGTCAACCGCATCGCCCGGCCCTACTACGCCGAGGCGTTGATGCTGCTGCAGGACCGGGCCACCACGCCCGAGGTGATCGACGCCTGCCTGCGCGCGGCGGGCTTCCGCATGGGGCCGTGCGAGCTGATGGACCTGATCGGCCACGACACCAACTTTGCGGTCACGCAGTCGGTGTTTGCGGCCAACTTCTTCGACCGGCGCTTCACGCCGTCGCTCGTGCAGCAGGAGCTGGTGGATGCGGGTTTCCTGGGGCGCAAGACGGGGCGCGGCTTCTACCGCTACCCCGAAGGCCCGCCGGCGCTGCCGCCGCCGTCGGGCGAGCGGACCCGGCCCGACGCGCGTCACTTGATGCTGCATGGCCGCGGTCCCATCGCCGACCGGTTGGCGGCGGCGCTGCCCGATGTGGCGCGGCAGCTGGACAGCGCTTGGATAGGCCTGGAGGCCGACCGCCTGCAGCTGCGGCTGACCGATGGCCGCACCGCGAGCGAGATCGCCGCGACGCGCGACTTCAAGGCGCCTGTCGTCGTGTTCGACCTGCCGCTGGGCTTGGGCGGCGACCTGGCCTATGCGTGCTCCGGCGACTGCGATGGCCACCTCGGCTGGCTGGCGGCGCTGGGCTTCACGCCGCGCGCGATGGCGGATGTGCCCGGCCTCATCGTCGCGCGCACCATCGCCATGCTGGTCAACGAGGCACACGACGCCGTGCAGCAGGGCGTGTGCAGCGAGGAGGGCGCCGACGCGGCGATGAAGCTGGGCGTCAACTACCCCGCCGGGCCGTTTGAGTGGGCGGCGCAATGGGGCGCCGACGCCATCGTGCCGCTGCTGGACCGGCTGGACGCCTACTACCGGGGCGAGCGCTACCGCGTCAGCCCTTATCTCAGAAGACAAGTGACATGACGCAAGCCTTCATCTGCGACGCCATCCGCACCCCCTTCGGCCGCTACGGCGGCGCGCTCTCAAGCATCCGCACCGACGACCTGGCCGCGCTGCCCATTCAAGCGCTGATGGCGCGCAACGCGGGCGTCGACTGGGCGGCGGTGGACGACGTCGTCTACGGCTGCGCCAACCAGGCCGGCGAGGACAACCGCAACGTCGCCCGCATGGCGGCGCTGTTGGCCGGTCTGCCCATCGAGGTGCCGGGCGTGACGGTGAACCGGCTGTGCGGCTCGGGCCTGGACGCGGTGGGCACGGCGGCCCGCGCCATCCGTGCCGGCGAGGCGGGGCTGCTGATCGCCGGCGGCGTGGAGAGCATGAGCCGCGCGCCCTTCGTGATGCCCAAGGCCGAATCGGCCTTCAGCCGCAGCAACGCCGTCTACGACACCACCATAGGCTGGCGCTTCGTCAACCCGCGCATGAAGGCGCAGTACGGCGTGGACGCCATGCCGGAGACGGCCGAGAACGTCGCGCGCGAGTTCGGCATCGAACGCGAGGCGCAGGACCGCATGGCGCTGGCGTCGCAGCAGAAGGCGCTCGCCGCGCAGCAGCGCGGTTTCTTCGCGCGTGAGATCGTGCCGGTCGACGTGCCGCAGAAGAAGGGCGAGGCGCTGCGCGTGGAGCTGGACGAACACCCGCGCGCGACCAGCCTCGCGGCGCTGGCCAAGCTCAAGGGCGTCGTAACGCCCGACGGCACGGTGACGGCCGGCAATGCCAGCGGCGTCAACGACGGCGCCTGCGCGCTGCTGCTGGCCAGCGAGGCCGCCGCTGCCCGCCACGGCCTCACGCCGCGCGCCCGCGTCGTGGGCATGGCTACGGCCGGTGTGGCGCCGCGCATCATGGGCATGGGCCCGGCGCCGGCCACGCGCAAGGTGCTGGCGCTGACCGGCCTGACGCTCGCGCAGATGGACGTCATCGAACTGAACGAGGCCTTCGCCGCCCAAGGCCTGGCGGTGCTGCGCGACCTGGGCCTGGCGGACGACGATGCGCGGGTGAACCCCAACGGCGGTGCCATCGCGCTGGGCCACCCACTGGGCGCCAGCGGCGCGCGTCTCGTGACGACGGCGGTCAACCAGCTCGAAGTGACAGGCGGCCGCTACGCGCTGTGCACGATGTGCATCGGTGTGGGGCAGGGCATCGCGCTGATCGTCGAAAGGGTCTGACCCTCATTCGAAGAACAGCCTGGCGATGCCCTTCAGGCTCACGAGGTTGCCCGGGTTGCTGGTTTCGTTGAGCACGCCGCTCATGCGTTTGAGCAGCCGCGGGCTCTTCTGGGCGCGCCAGATCAGCAGGTCGGCCAGCCAGGGATGGGCGTTGACGCGGTTGGCGCGCTCGTAGAGGTCGAACCTGGGCTTGAGCGCTGTCAGCGCGGCCTCGTAGGCGGCGCGTGCGGCCGTGTCGTCTTCGCGATGGGCCAGGATGGCGTCGGCGGCCAGCATGCCGGTCTCCATCGCCTTGCCGATGCCTTCGCCGGTGAAGGAGTAGGTCGAGCCCGCCGCCTCGCCGGTGACCAGCAGGCCGGGCCGGGTCCACTTCGCGCCCGTCAACGTGCAGCGCAGCGGCGCACCCTTGAGCTCGCCGACCAGCTCGCCGACGCGCATCAGCTCGGCAGCGGGCGGGTACTTGGCGACGAAGGCGTCGAAGATGGCGCGCAGGTTGACGTCCTTCTTGACGCCCTTGCCGCCACCCAGGTCCTTGTGCGAGTCGGTGACGCCGACACCGATGTTGAAGTGGCCGTCCGGCGCCGGGAAGATCCAGCCATAGCCCGGCCGCACGGCCTTGTCCCAGACGACTTCCAGCGCCTTGATCTTGCCGACCATCTGCGGCGCACGCACGTAGCCGCGCAGCGCCACGCCGCTGGGCGTGTGGCGCTCGCACATGCCGGCGGCGGTCAGCGCCTTCGGGACCGCGCCGGTGGCCAGCACCACCCAGCGGGCGCGCAGCTCGACGGTCTCGT
>JBKBOJ010000034.1:0-34169 GCA_046294815.1 Roseateles sp.
GCCTACTGGCATGGCGACTGGAACGATTCGCTGCAGCCCGCCGACCCCGCGCTGCGCGAGCGCCTGTGCAGCGCCTGGACCGTCACGCTGCACCACCAGACGCTGCACACGCTGGCCCGCGCCTTCGGCCAGATCGGCCGCGCCGACGAGTCGGCCCGGCTGGTGGCCGAGGCGGCAGCGGTGCGCGCCGAGTTCCAGCGCCTGCTGGTGCAGGACGGCGTGGTAGCGGGCTATGCGCTGTTCCCGGAACAGGGCGAGCGCGAGCTGTGGATCCACCCGGCCGACACCCGCACCGGCCTGCGCTACAGCCTGCTGCCGATGATGCACGCCGTCATCGACAGCCTGCTCACGCCCGAGCAGGCACGCACCCAGGCCGCGTTGATCGAGCAGCACCTGAAGGGGCCTGACGGTGCCCGCTTGTTCGACGCGCCGCTGCCCTACCGCGGCGGGCCGTCGCGCTTCTTCCAGCGCGCCGAGACCAGCACCTTCTTCGGTCGCGAGATCGGCATCATGTACATGCATGCCCACCTGCGCTATGCGCAGATGCTGGCGCACCTGGGCCATGCCGAGGCCTTCCTGCAGGCGCTGATGCAGGCCCACCCCATCGCGCTGCGCGAGCGCGTAGCCAGCGCCAGCCCGCGCCAGGCCAACTGCTACTACTCCAGCTCCGACGCCGCCTTCCCGGACCGTTATGTCGCCCAGGCCCAGTACGGCCGCGCGCTGGCCGGCGAGGTCGCGCTGGACGGCGGCTGGCGCATCTACTCCAGCGGCCCCGGCATCGCGCTGGGCCTGGTCATCGGTTCGCTGCTGGGCCTGCGGCTGGAGCAGGGCGAACTGGTCATCGACCCGGTGATGCCGCAGCGGCTGGACGGCCTGCAGGTGCAGGTGCAGCTGGCGGACCTGCGCTTCGAGCTGAATTACCGCGTGGGCCCGCGCGGCCACGGCGTGGAGCGCGTGCGCGACGAGGCCGGCCAGGCGCTGCCCGCCACGCGCCGGCCGCATGCCTATCGGATGGGCGCACTGGCGTTGCCGCGGCCGGCGGCGGGCAGCGTCAGCCGGTGGACGGTGGAGATCGGCTAGACGCTCGTATCGACAAACACGAAGTGCTTGCGCACAGGCTCCAGCACTTCGAACTCCCCCTCGAATCCCGGTGGAATGACCGCACCCTGGCCGGGGCCGATGTCCACTGCACCGGCCGGGCCATGTAGCCGCACGCGGCCTTCGAGCACGTGGAAGTATTCCTGGCGCCCGGCCGGGAACACGATGCGCCAGCGGCCCACCTCGCATTCCCACACGCCGGCGCTCATGGGGCCGGCCTCGTGCAGCGTCCAGGTGCGGCGCTGTGGCGCACCCTGCACGCGGCGGTCGGCGCGGGGCTGGTCCAGCACCGGGGTGCGGTCGGCGGTGGTGTCGATCAGGACGATCTCAGGGGTGGTCATCAGTTCATCCGTATCGGAATGGTCACGGGCCCGTCGTTGACGAGATGCACCTGCATGTCGGCGCCGAACTCGCCGCTGGCAACGGTCGGGTGCTGGCTGCGCGCGAACGTCAGCGTGTGCTCGTAGAGGCGCCGCCCCAGCTCGGCCGGCGCCGCGCCCGAGAAGCTGGGCCGGTTGCCGCCCGCCGTGTCGGCCGCCAGCGTGAACTGGCTGACGACGAGCAGGCCGCCGCCCACGTCCTGCAGGCTGCGGTTCATCTTGCCGGCCTCGTCGCTGAACACGCGCAGCTTCAGCACCTTGGCGATGAGCTTCTCGGCCGTGGCCTCGGTGTCGCCGGGCTCGGCACAGACCAGCATCAGCAGGCCTTGCGCAATGGCGCCCACGACGGCGCCGCCCACCTCCACGCGCGCCTCGCGCACCCGTTGCAAGACCGCAATCACGTCCTCGTCTCCTCGTCGCCCAGCGTGCGGGGCTCCACGTCCATGGGCAGCATCTGGATGCTGGCGTGCAGGTTGGGAATGGTCTGCATCAGCGCCTGCTCCACCTCGGCGCGCAGTGCGGCCGAGCGGGCCAGCGTCCAGGTGGCGGGCAGGTGCATGTGCAGGTCGATGAAATGGCGCTGGCCGGCGACGCGGGTGGCGATGTGGTCGAAGCGCAGGCCGTGGGGCTGGCGGAAGCCGTCCAGCACCGCCTGCACGCGGGCCTGGTCGTCGTCGCCCAGCGCGCGGTCCATCAGGCCGTTGCTGGACTCGCGCAGCAGGTGCACGCCTTCGCGCAGGATGTTCAGCGCGACGACCATGGCCAGCAGCGGGTCCAGCCAGTGCCAGCCGGTGGCCATCACGCCGATCAGCCCGGCCACGACGCCGGCCGAGGTCCAGACGTCGGTGAACAGGTGGCGGGCATCGCCCTCCAGCGCCACAGAGCGCAGCTCGCGCGCCTTGCGCAACATGGCCCAGGCCATCGCGCCGTTCAGCGCGGAGCTGACCACGGCCAGCGCGACGCCCAGGCCGATGGCCTCCAGCGGCTCCGGGTGGCGCCAGCGGTCCACCGCGCCCCACAGGATGCCAAGCGCCGCGGCAATGATGAGGATGCCCTCGAAGCCGCTGGAGAAGTACTCGGCCTTGTGGTGGCCGTAGGGGTGCTCCTCGTCGGGCGGTTGGGCCGCCAGCGTCACCATCGCCAGCGCGAACATGGCGCCGGCCAGGTTGACGAGCGACTCCAGCGCGTCCGCGGCCAGGCTGACCGATCCCGTCCACCACCAGGCCGCCGTCTTCAGCGCGATCGTGACGATCGCCGTGGCGACGGAGAGCTTGAGGTAACTGTGCGCTTGCATGCCGGCATTGTGCGGCCGGTGGTGGCGAGCCTTCCTAGGAGCCTGTCGGACTTTGGGGCCCAATGCGCACCCGATCCAAAGCCCGACAGGCTCCTAGAATGCGCTGCAGTTCATCGAAGCCCGCGCATGACCACGCCCCACATTACCGACGTCTCCCACATCGCGCCGCGCGAGAAGGCCGAGATCCTGTCGCAGGCCTTGCCCTACATCCGCAGGTTCCACGGCAAGACCATCGTCATCAAGTACGGCGGCAACGCGATGACCGATCCGGTGCTGCAGCAGGACTTCGCCGAAGACGTGGTGCTGCTCAAGCTGGTCGGTCTGAACCCCGTCGTCGTGCACGGCGGCGGTCCGCAGATCGAGGGCCTGCTTAGCAAGCTGGGCAAAAAGGGCGAGTTCATCCAGGGCATGCGCGTGACCGACGCGGAGACCATGGACGTGGTCGAGTGGGTGCTGGCCGGCGAGGTGCAGCAGGACATCGTGGGGCTGATCAACGCCGCCGGTGGCAAGGCCGTGGGCCTGACCGGCAGGGACGGCGGCATGATCCGCGCCAAGCAGCTCAAGGTGCAGGACAAGGACGACCCCAGCAAGGAGCACGACATCGGCCAGGTCGGCGACATCGTCTCCATCGACCCGTCGGTCGTGAAGGCGCTGCAGGACGACCAGTTCATCCCCGTCATCAGCCCCATCGGTTTCGGCGAGAAGAACGAGAGCTACAACATCAACGCCGACGTCGTGGCCGCCAAACTGGCCACGGTGCTGCAGGCCGAGAAGCTCTTGATGCTGACCAACATCCGCGGCGTGCTGGACAAGCAGGGCGAGTTGCTCACCGAGCTCACGCCACGCCGCATCGACGAACTGGTGGCCGATGGCACGATCAGCGGCGGCATGATCCCCAAGATTGCCGGCGCTATCGATGCGGCCAAGAGTGGCGTCAACGCGGTGCACATCATCGACGGCCGCGTGCCGCACGCCATGCTGCTGGAGATCCTCACGGATCAGGCCTACGGCACGATGATCTCGTCGCGCTGACCGATGGCCTTGCGCGACAAGGTCTGGCTGTTCGACCTCGACGACACGCTGCACAACGCGTCGCACCGGGCGTTCAAGGAGTTGAACGCGTCGATGGCGGCCTACATCGTCACCTACCTGGGCTTGAGCGAGGACGCCGCCGCCGCGTTGCGCAACCATTACTGGCTGCGCTATGGCGCGACGCTGACCGGCCTGCAGCGCCACCACGGTGTGAAGCCGGCGCATTTCCTGCACGAGACGCACAAGCTGCCGGGGCTGGAGACCCACCTGCACGGCCATGCGCACGACCTGGCCGCGTTGCGCCGGCTGCCGGGGCGCAAGCTGCTGATGACCAATGCGCCGCGCAACTATGCCGAGCGAGTGCTGACGGCCATCGGCCTGAGCGGTGTCTTCGAGCGGCTGATCTGCGTGGAGGACATGAGGGTCTTCGGCCATTCGCGACCCAAGCCCGACGCGCGCATGTTCCGCGTGGTGCTGGCGCGGCTGAAGCTGCGGCCCGAGCGCTGCATCCTCGTCGAGGACACGCTGATCCACCAGAAGTCCGCGCGCCGCGTCGGCATGTCCACGGTCTGGATGCAGCGCTGGCTGCGCAAGACGCCGGCCGGCCGGCGTCTGCAGCACCGGCCGGCCTATGTGGACCGCCGCGTGCGCTCGCTCGCCGCGTTGGCCAGGGCCCCCCAATTTTGAAGGCGGGCAAGGCGTATCCTCAGCGGACAATCGTCGGCCCCAGCCTCTGAGCTCGCTCTGACTCCATGACCCCGTTCTCGGTCCTCATCGTTGAAGACCAGGCCCGCTTCCGGGAGGCCTTCACGCATGCGCTGGGCAGCGTGCCCGACATCGAACTGCTTGGCATCGCGCCCGACCTGCCGCAGGGGCGGCGCATGTTCGATCAGCTGCAGCCCGACGTGCTGCTGGTCGACCTGGACCTGCCCGGCGGCAGCGGCATCGAGCTGATCCGCCATGCCACGCAGACGCGACCGCAATGCGAGGTGATGGTGATCTCCGTGTTCGGCGACGAGCAGCATGTGGTGTCCAGCATCGAGGCCGGCGCGACGGGCTACCTGCTCAAGGACTGCCTGGCGCTGGACCTGCCCGGCCAGCTGCGTTCGCTGCGCGCCGGCGGCAGCCCCATCAGCCCCGTCATTGCCCGTCGCCTGCTGGTGCGCCTGGCGCCCGGCGCCCAAGCCACCGTCCCCTCGGCCCTGGCCATGGTCGACGAGGAGGTGGTGGCTCTGTCCGAGCAGGAGTCGCGCGTGCTGCACCTGGCGGCCAAGGGCTTCACCTTCGATGAGATTGCGCAGTTCATGCAGGTGTCGCCGCACACGGTGATGACTTATGTGAAGCGCGTTTACCGCAAGCTGCACGTGCGCTCCAAGGTGGAAGCCATCTACGAGGCGCGGCGGCTGGGCTGGTTGAGGGACTAGCATCCCCCGCATGGACGCCGACCTGCCCGCCGCCAGCCCCGCTCCCAAGAAGCGCCTCAAGCCCGGCGAGCGGCGCGCGCAGATCCTGCAGGTGCTGGCCGGCATGCTGGAGCAGCCGGGCGCCGACCGCATCACCACCGCCGCGCTGGCCGCCAGGCTGGGGATCAGCGAGGCGGCGCTGTACCGCCACTTCGCCAGCAAGGCGCAGATGTTCGAGGCGCTCATCGACTTCATCGAGAGCAGCGTGTTTGGCCTCATTCGCCAGATCGTCGACGTGCCCCAGCCCATGCCAGGGCAGGCGGCGCGCATCGCCAGCGTCATCCTGCAGTTCGGCGAGAAGAACCCGGGCATGACCCGCGTGATGGTGGGCGATGCGCTGGTCTACGAACACGAGCGGCTCACCGCGCGCATCAACCAGTTCTTCGACCGCGTGGAGTCATCGCTGCGCCAGGTGCTGCGCGCGGCGGCTGAGGCGCAGGGGGCGCTGGCGCCCACCGTGCAGGCCAATGTCCAGGCCTCGGTGTGGGTGGCCTTCATCGTCGGCCGGCTGCACCGCTATGCCCGCTCGGGCTTCAAGCGCTTGCCGACCGAGCAGCTGGATGCGGCGTTGAAGAGCATCGGCTAACTACACTGCCGGCATGTCTGCCGCTTTGGAATCTTTGCTCGCCCGCGCCGAGGGGCTGTTGGCCCGCCTGGAGGCCGTCCTGCCCCAGGCCGCCACGCCGCCTGACTGGGGCGCATCCACCGCCTTCCGCGCCCGCCGCCGCCATGGGGCGCTGTGCCTGCAGCCGGTGCGTGCGGTCAGTCGCATTCGCCTGTCAGACCTGCAGGAAGTGGGGCCGCAAAAGGACAAGCTGCTGCGCAACACCGCCCAGTTCGTTGCTGGCCGGCCAGCCAACAACGTGCTGCTGACCGGCGCCAAGGGCACGGGCAAAAGCTCGCTCATCAAGGCCGTGCTGAACGAGTTTGCGCCCCAGGGCCTGCGCATCATCGAGATCGACAAAGCCGATCTGGTGGACCTGCCGGACATCGTGGAACAGGTTGCCGACAGGCCGGAACGCTTCGTGGTTTTCTGCGACGACCTCAGCTTTGACGAAGGCGAGGCCAGCTACAAGGCGCTCAAGAGCGTGCTCGACGGCTCCGTGGCGGCGGCCAGCGACAACCTGTTGATCTACGCGACCAGCAACCGCCGCCACCTATTGCCCGAGAAGATGGTGGACAACCTGGCCGGCACGCATGGCGAGCACGGCGAGATCCATCCCGGCGAGGCGGTGGAGGAGAAGATTTCGCTGTCCGAGCGCTTCGGCCTTTGGATCAGCTTCTACCCGTTCAGCCAGGCCGAGTACCTGAGCATCGTGGCCCATTGGCTGCGCCATTTCGGGCTGGACGACGCGGCCATCGAGGCGGCGCGCCAGGACGCGCTGATCTGGGCGCTGGAGCGTGGCTCGCGCTCGGGCCGCGTGGCCTGGCAGTTCGCGCGCGACCGTGCCGGTCGCGGTGCCGTGGGCGAGGCCGCGCCGGCACGGCAGATCGAGGGCGACGCGCCGCAAGGTCTGGATCATGTCTGACGCCGAGCGCGAGCCGGTGGAGGTGGCCGTGGGCGTGCTGGTGCAGCGCGACGCCGACGGGCGTGAAGGCGACTTCCTGCTGACCTCCCGGCCCGCGGGCAAGGTTTACGCCGGCTACTGGGAGTTTCCTGGCGGCAAGGTCGAGGCGGGCGAGACGGTCGCGCAGGCGCTGGCCCGCGAATTGCGCGAGGAGATCGGCATCGAGATCGGCGCCATCCATCCCTGGCAGGTGCTGGTCATGGACTATCCCCATGCCCGCGTGCGCCTGAACTTCTGCAAGGTGTTTGACTGGCGCGGCGAGTTCCAGATGCTGGAAGGCCAGCAGATGGCTTGGTGCCAGCTGCCGGTGCAGGTCAAGCCGGTGTTGCCCGGCACCATCCCCGTGCTGCAATGGTTCGCCGCCGAGCGCGGCCATGTTGGTGCGACCCACCTGGAATGAACATGAACTGGCTGGATGAAGTGAAGTGGGATGACAAGGGCCTGGTGCCCGTGATCGCCCAGGAGCAGAGCACGGGCGACGTGCTCATGTTCGCGTGGATGAACCGCGAGGCGCTGGCGCTGACCGCCGAGCGCGGCCAGGCCGTCTACTGGAGCCGCTCGCGCGGCAAGCTGTGGCACAAGGGCGAGGAGAGCGGGCACTTCCAGCAGGTGCACGAGATCCGCCTGGACTGCGACAACGACGTCGTGTTGCTGCGTGTCACGCAGCTGGGCCATGATCCCGGCATTGCCTGCCACACCGGCCGGCACAGCTGCTTCTTCCTGAAGCTGGAGAACGGCGTCTGGCACAGCACCGAGCCGGTGCTGAAAGACCCGCACAAGATCTATGAGTGACGACAACATCCTCTGCCGCGTCGGTGCGGTCATCGAGTCCCGCAAGGGCGCCGACCCCAGCACCAGCTACGTCGCCAAGCTGTTCGACAAGGGCCTGGACAGCATCCTGAAAAAGGTCGGCGAGGAAGCCACCGAGACCGTCATGGCCGCCAAGGATGGCGACCCGCAGAAGCTGGTTTACGAGGTGGCCGACCTGTGGTTCCACAGCCTGGTGGCGCTGGCCCATTTCGGCCTCAAGCCCGAGGACGTGCTGGCCGAGCTGGCGCGGCGCGAGGGCCTGTCGGGCCTGACCGAGTTTGCACAACGAACGAGCAAGTGATGAACGCCGACCCCAACTGCATCTTCTGCAAGATCGTCGCGGGCCAGATCCCGAGCCGCAAGGTCTACGAGGACGAGGAACTGCTCGCTTTCCACGACATCCATCCCTGGGCGCCGGTGCACATCCTCATCATCCCCAAGCGCCACATCGCGTCCATGGCCGAGGTGACCGAGGCGGAGAGCCAGCTGCTGGGCAGGATGACGACGCTGGGCCCGCGGTTGATGAAGGAACTGGGCGTGACCAACGGCTTCCGCCACGTCATCAATACCGGGCCGGACGGCGGGCAGGAGGTGTACCACCTGCATCTGCACGTCATGGGCGGCCCGCGCCCGTGGTTGAAAGGCTGACGAGCGGCACAACCTGTGAGCGCGTCGTGGGTCTGGCGCCAGCGGCGTCACGGCCGCTCACCTAGAATTTGAGCCAGTCCACAAGGAGTAAGCAGCATGGGTTCACTCAGCATCTGGCACTGGCTGATCGTCCTGGTCGTCGTCATCGCCATCTTTGGCACCAAGAAGCTGCGCAACGTCGGTTCCGACCTCGGCGCCGCGGTCAAGGGCTTCAAGGACGGCATGAAGGACGGCTCGACCGACACGGCGGCCGCAGCTCCCCAGCAGGTCACGGCCAACAAGGCCAATGACCCGAACACCGTCGACGTCGACGCCAAGACCAAGTCCTGAGCTGACACCGAGTGCTGGATTTCGGCTTTGACAAGCTCGCGCTGATCGGCGCGGTGGCGCTCATCGTCATCGGTCCCGAGAAGCTGCCGCGCGTCGCCCGCACCGTGGGCACCTTGCTGGGCAAGGCGCAGCGCTATGTGGCGGACGTGAAGGCCGAGGTCAACCGCTCCATCGAACTGGAGGAACTTCAGAAGATGAAGTCCCAGTTCCAGAGTGCCGTCAACGAGGTGGAGCAGAGCGTGCGCCAGGAGGTCGACTCCGCCACGCAGGCGCTGAACCAGACTTGGAGCGACGTGACCGGCGAGGCGGACGGCGTGCTCGCCTACACGCCACCGCCGCCCGAGTACCGCCATCCAAAGAAGAACTGGCGCCTCAAGCGCGGTGCCACGCCGCTGTGGTTCAAGCAGAAGGCGGGCGTGCGCCGCCACGCCCAGTCCGGCGCTGCGCGCGTGGCGCGCTTCCGGCCGAAACGTTGATGCGCCTTGTCCAAGGCGTCGCTTGGCGGCCCCCCCGCGGGTACGGCCATGCTTGTCGGCTTGACCGGCAAGCGCATCACCATGACGGGCCGGCTCGGCAGCGGCCCTGCGCTCGGTCCGATCAATTCCGGATGCACCGGGAGCCCGAGGAATCATCGACATGAGCTCCTTCCAGAAACCCGACTACGACGAACTGGCCGGCACCGAACAGCCCTTCGTTGCCCACCTGCTGGAACTGCGCGACCGCCTGCTGCGCGCGCTGATCGCAATTGCGGTGTGCTTCGGCGCGCTGGCTGCCTGGCCCGGACCGGGCGCGCTGTACGACCTGCTGGCCGCGCCGCTGGTGGCGCATCTGCCGGCCGGCACCACGATGATCGCGACCAACGTCATCGCGCCCTTTTTCGTCCCGCTGAAGATCACGCTGCTGGCCGGCTTCATGCTGGCGCTGCCGGTGGTGCTCTACCAGGCCTGGGCCTTCATCGCGCCGGGGCTGTACTCCCACGAGAAGCGGCTGGTGCTGCCGTTGGTGATCTCCAGCACGCTGCTGTTCTTTGCCGGCGTGGCGTTCTGCTACTTCTTCGTCTTCGGCCAGGTCTTCAAGTTCATCCAAAGCTTCGCACCCAAGAGCATCACGGCGGCGCCCGACATCGAGGCCTACCTCGGCTTCGTCATGAACATGTTCATCGCCTTCGGTGCAGCGTTCGAGGTGCCGGTGGTGGTGGTGGTGCTGGCCCGCATCGGCGTCGTGTCGGTGGACAAGCTGCGTGAGTGGCGCGGCTACTTCATCGTTCTGGCCTTCGTCATCGCCGCCATCATCACGCCGCCGGACGTTGTTTCGCAGCTGGCGCTGGCCATCCCGATGTGCCTGCTCTATGAGCTGGGCTTGTTCGCGGCGGGCTTCTACATTCGCGCGACCAAGGCGCCGGACGACGACGACCGGAGCTGATCACTCGTCGGTGGCCAGCCGCTGCGGCCGCGGGCGCTGGGCCACGGCGAGCTGAAAGCGCAGTGCCTTGCCGCCGCGCTGCACCGCGACCTCCACCTGGCTGCCGGGCCTCAAAGCCGCGACGCCGGCCAGCAGCTCGGCCGGCGACACCACCGGCTGCGCGCCCACGCGGGTGAGCACATCGCCCGGCTTGATGCCGGCCCGCGCCGCCGGCGCATCGGCGACGACGCCGCCGATCAGCACGCCCTTGACCTCGCCGAGCTTGAGTGCCTCGGCCAACTCGGGCGTCAGCTCGCGTGTCTGCACGCCGATCCAGCCGCGGGCCACCACACCGTCCTTCAGGATGGCTGCAGCCACCTGACGCGCCACGTCAACCGGGATCGCGAAGCCTATGCCCAGCGAGCCGCCGCTGCGCGAGAAGATGGCCGTGTTGATGCCCACCAGCCGCCCGTCTGCATCCACCAGCGCGCCGCCGGAGTTGCCGGGGTTGATGGCCGCGTCGGTCTGGATGAAGTTTTCGAAGGTGTTGATGCCCAGCTGGTTGCGGCCCAACGCCGAGACGATGCCGGACGTGACCGTCTGGCCGACGTTGAACGGGTTGCCGATGGCCAACACTGCATCGCCCACTTGCAGGCTGGTGGCATCGCCCAGCGCGATCGCGGGCAGGCCCCGCAGGGCCACCTTGAGCACGGCCAGGTCGGTCTCGGGGTCGGTGCCCACCAGCGTGGCCTGCGCCTGGCGGCCGTCGCTCAGCTGCACCTCGATGTCGGAGGCACCGTCGACCACATGGTTGTTGGTCAGCAGCACGCCGTCGCTGGAGATGATGACGCCCGAGCCCAGCCCCAGCTGAGGCGCGCCGCGCGGCGCGCGCGGGCTGAACGGGAAGCTGAACGGCAAACCAGGCTCATTGACGCGCCCGGCATGGCGTGGCGGCGCCTTGCTGGCGGTGATGCTGACCACCGCCGGTGCGGCCACGCGTGCCGCCTGGGCGAAGCCGGCGCGCGCGATCGAGGCAGCGGGGGAGGGCGGGGCCGGCGGCAGCACGATGTCGTGCGCCGTCTGCGCGACGGCAGCATCGGGGCCGCGCCACTGTTGCAGCCACTGCGGCTTTAGCGTGCCGACGACGAAGACCACGCCCAGGGCCACCGTGACTGCCTGCGCGAAAATCAGCCAGAGCCGTTTCAACACCCCATACCTCACAAGCCATGACCGACCGCGCCGCGCTGGAGCGCCACCTTGAGCAGATGCTGGAGCCCGCGCGCTTCAAAGATTATGGGCCGAACGGCCTGCAGGTCGAGGGCCGCCCGGAGGTCAAGCGGCTGGTCTGCGGGGTCACTGCCAGCCTGGCGCTGATCGACGCTGCCATCGAGGCCGGCGCCGACGCCATCCTGGTTCACCACGGCCTGTTCTGGCGCGGCCAGGACGGCCGCGTGACGGGCTGGATGAAGCAGCGGCTGGCGCAGCTGATGCGCCATGACGTGAACCTGTTTGCCTACCACCTGCCGCTGGACGCTCACCCGGAGCTGGGCAACAACGCGCAGCTGGGCAGGCGGCTCGGCTGGACGGCGGATGCGCGCTTCGGCGATGCCGACCTGGGCTTCATCGCTGCCATTGAGCCGACCACGCTGGACGCGCTGGCCGCGCAGCTGCAGGCGCTGACCGGCCGCGCGCCGGTGCTGGCCGCAGGTGACGGCCGGCCGCTGCGCCGCGTGGCCTGGTGCACGGGCGGCGCGCAGGGATACTTCGAGGCGGCAATCGCGGCCGGTGCGGACGTGTTCGTCACCGGCGAGATTTCCGAACCCCAGGCGCACTACGCCCGCGAGACCGGCGTGGCCTTCGTCGCGGCCGGTCACCACGCCACCGAGCGCTATGGCGTGCAGGCCGTGGGCGAGCGGGTGGCAGGCGAGCTGGGGCTGGACTGGCGCTTCATCGACGTGGACAACCCGGCCTGAACCAGCTGCCATGCGCGCACCCCTGCTGCTGACCCTGGGCGATGCCTGTGGCATCGGTCCCGAAATCATCGCCCGGCTGTGGCTGCGCGACGGCCCTGTCGACGCTGCAGTCGTCGGCGACGTGGCGGTGCTCCGGCGGGCCGTCGCCCAGGTCGGTGGCGGCCTGGCGGTGGCATCCCTGGACACCCTGGCCGACCTGGACCGTGTGCCGCCGCGCTGCCTGCCCGTCTGGCAGCCGCCGGGCCTGCCGGCCGGGCTGGCCGAGTTGCCGCTGGGCCGCGTGGATGCCCGTGCGGGTGCGGCCGCGGTGCGCTGCATCGAGGCCGCCGTGGCCGAGATCCGGGCCGGCCGGGGCCGTGCCCTCGTGACGGCGCCCATCCACAAGCAAGCCCTGCATGCCGCGCGCTCTCCGTATCCCGGCCATACCGAGATGCTGCAGGCCCTGACCGGCGGCCCGCCGGTGCGCATGATGCTGGCCAACGAGGAACTGCGCACGGTGCTGGTCACCATCCACTGCTCGTTGCGCGACGCCATCGCCGGCGTGACCCGTGCCGCGGTGCTGGAGACGCTGCAGATCACCGGCGCCGCGCTGCAGCGCATGGGTTTTGCAGCGCCGCGCATCGCGGTGGCGGGGCTGAACCCGCATGCGGGCGAAGGCGGGCTGTTCGGCGATGAGGAGATCGTCCACATCGCGCCAGCCATTGCCGACGCGCGCGCGGCTGGCTGGGACGTCAGCGGCCCCTATGCGCCCGACACCGTCTTCATGCGTGCGCGCCGCGGTGAGTTCGACGTGGTCGTCGCGATGACGCATGACCACGGCCTGATCCCGGTCAAGTACCTGGGCGTGGAGCAGGGCGTCAACGTCACGCTGGGTCTGCCCTTCGTGCGCACCAGCCCCGACCACGGCACGGCCTTCGACATCGCCGGCCGTGGCATCGCGGACCCGGCCAGCCTTCAGGCGGCGCTTGCGATGGCGCGCCGCCTCAGCGCGGCTTAGACAGCGCAGCCAGCTGCGCCCGTGCGCGCGCCGTCGCGCGCTCCAGCAAGTGCGCGGGCTCGAAGGCGCGCATGCGGCCGGCCTCGCACAGCTTCCTGAGCATGCGCGCCGTCATCGTGACGGTTTGCTGGTGGCGGGTGCCGTGCGTGAAGATGAAGAAGCTGCGTCCTGCGCTGATGTGGGCCAGGCGCATCTTTTGCCAGCGCTCGCCGGTGTGCATCTGATAGGCGAAGCCCAGCTGCATGTTGTCCATCAACAGCACGCCACTGCTGGGCTCGGGTGCGCTCTCGGCGGCGGGCAGGCCGTCGATGGAGATGTCGACGGCCTGCAGCGGCTCGGCGGCGGCCTGCGCATCGTTGCCCGACAGGTCCAGGTCCAGCGCACCGCTCCAGTCGACACTGGCCTCGTCGACCAGGCCCAGGCTCTTGGCCTCGGCGGGCGTCAGGCGCTGGCTGGCGTCCAGCTCCGCCGGCTGAATCTCGCCGGCGATGGGCTTGGCGAGGTCGGCCTCGCTGGGCGGCGGCACGCCGAAGATCTGGTCCAGCTGCTTGATCAGCAGGTTGGTTTCAAGGGCGCTGGGGGCCTGGCCCTTCAGCGACTCGGCATGCGCCGGTAGCAGCGCGCTGAAGAAGTCCTTGCGCGGACCGTCGGGCCAGCGGATCAGGTCCAACCCCTCGTTGAGCGTGCGCATCAGGTTGGGCAGCTCGCGCAGGAAGTCCGCGCGCGCGGCGGTTCCGCCCTTGGGCTGCACGCTCATCACGAGGCTGCGGCCGAGCGTGCGCAGGCGCAGCGCGCGCTCCGGCGCGCCCTCGCGCGAGGCCAGCACGATGGCCTGGCTCCAGACCTGCGCCAGGAAGTTGCGCAGGAACTCCTGCATGGGCACCTTGGCGAGCTGCTGCTGCAGCTGCAGCGCATAGCGCTGCTGCAGGCGCAGGTCGGTCTCGCGGCGCTCGACCAGCGCGGCGGCGTCACCGGCGGCCTTCAATGTGTCGCGGGTCTGCTCGGCGATGAAGGCTTCCAGCGCATCCAGCTTGGCCGTGTAGACGTCCATGCGGTCGAAGTCGCCGTTGGCCACGTCCTGCACCAGGTCGCGCACATGGGTCAGGAAGGCGCGGCCGGGGTCTTCCGAAAAGTCGTCGAAGGCACAGGCCAGCGACGCCATGCGGTTGACGAACTGGCGCACCGGGTGGCGACGCGACGAGAAGAAGCTCTCGTCGCCCAGCGCCACGCGCAGCACCGGCAACTGCAGCCGCGCCAGCAGCCGCGCCATCTGCGGCGGTACCTTGGGGTCGGCCAGGATCTGGTCGAACAGGCCCGCGACGACGTCGATGACCATGTGGTCCAGCCGCCCCGTGGCCGCCTGGCGCAGTTCGTCGCGATGCTGCTGGATGAGGTTGGCCGGCACCGGCAGCTGGCCCCAGGCGCTGGGTCCGCCGGACAAGGTGTCCAGCCCCATGCGGCCCGAGGAGCCGGCGTCGTAAGCACCGTCGTAGCCGCCGTCATGGCCAGCCGGCGCCTGCGCGAGCCGGCGTAGCAGCTCCATCATCTGCGGGTCGACCCGGCCCAAACCGCCACCGCTGCCGCGGACGCCAAAGCTGCCATGTGCACTGCTGCGGCCCATGCTTGCGCCCAGCCCGCCATGGCCAGAGGCGCCGTAGCCGCCGCGGGTGGACATGCCGCCATGGCCGGAGTCGATCTCGCCGGACTGCGTGGCGCCACCCAAGGCTGCCTGGCGTGAGCCGCCACCGCTCGTAGAGGCGCGCACGCGCAGGTCCTGCGGCCGCAGGCCGCGCGAGCGCAACAGCTCGGCGATGTCTGCATAGCACGCGCGCATCTCCTGGGCCAGCGAGCGGGTCAGCTCGTCCGTCAGCGTCTGGCGGCTGAGCGGGTCGTCGGTGATCGATTGCACGGCATCGAGCAGGGCCTGACCAATCAGCTCCGGCCGCAGCGGGTTGCGCTCGCCGACCTGGATGCCGGCCAAGTAGGACTCGACCTCGCGCAGCTCCCATTCGCAGTGGTGGCCGATCGCCAGGCCTATGCGGTCGGCCGCGACCAGCTTGTTGACCTGTTCGTCGTCCATCAGCGACAGCTCGCCCCAGTCCTTCTTGGCGGGGGTGGTCGCGGTTTTCGTCTCGCCCTGCTCGGTCGTGATCTGGCTCCTCAGGCTCTGCAACAGGCGCTGCAGGAAGACGCCCTGTTGTTGGCGGAACACGAACTGCGCCGCCAGCAGCGCATCACGCCGCTTGACCTGCCCGGCTGACAGCGCCGACAGGCCCAGGCCCTCAGTGCAGCGCTCCGCCGCCTGCTCGGCCGCAAGTCGGATGCGGGTCAGCGAGGCTTCGAGGTGCGGGTTCAGACGTGGCTCGGGCGCGTTCATCAACGGGATTCACGGGAGGCCCGAAAAGTATCGCGCCAGCAACAGGCGCGGGTTTTCGCTAGGTGCCAACTCTGTAACAAAAAAAGCCCGGTAACCATTGCTTACCGGGCTTGCGGCGTCAAGCGGCTCCGACTATCGCTTCAGCGCATCGCGGATTTCGCGCAACAGCTGAATGTCCTCAGGCGTGGGCGGCGGCTCCGTCGGCGCGGGGGCAGGCTCGGCGCGCTTGAGCCGGTTGATCTGCTTGATCATCAGGAAGATGACGAAGGCCAGAATCATGAAGTTCAGCGACACGGTGATGAAGCTGCCGTAGGCCAGCACGGCCCCTTCCTTCTTGGCTTCGGCCAGCGTGGTGGCCGTCTGGCCGGCCAGCGGGATGAAGTAGTTGCTGAAGTCCAGTCCGCCGAAGATCTTGCTGACCACCGGCATGATGACGTCACTCACCAGCGAGTCGACGATCTTGCCGAAGGCGCCGCCGATGATGACGCCGACCGCCAGGTCGACGACGTTGCCTTTGACGGCGAACTCCTTGAACTCGGAAAAGAAACTCATGCGTTGCGCTCCCTGGGGTGCTCGAGTGTAGGCGTTC
The DNA here is from genome assembly GCA_046294815.1 of Roseateles sp. GTDB lineage: Bacteria > Pseudomonadota > Gammaproteobacteria > Burkholderiales > Burkholderiaceae_C > Pelomonas. The sequence continues at coordinate 15,961 of JBKBOJ010000034.1, forward strand.
ATTGTGGACGCCGGCCGGCGGGCCGCAAAAGGCGGGTAAACCTGTGCTCTGGCAGGCGGCGGTGCGGGCGGATCGCAAACCGGCGTCCGCTAGAATCCCCGGCTGCCCCAAATAGAAGTCTCTTCAGAGGACCCTCATGAGTGACCAGCAAGTGGACCAAGGCAAGCGCACCTGGTTGATCGCCACCGGATGCGCCGGTGCCGTTGGTGGCGTTGCGACGGCCGTTCCCTTCGTCAGCACCTTTGCCCCCAGTGAGCGGGCCAAGGCAGCCGGCGCCCCCGTGGAGGTGGACATTTCCAGCCTCAAGCCCGGCGAGAAGCTGACGGTGGAATGGCGCGGCAAGCCCGTCTGGATCGTGCGCCGCACGCCTGAGCAGCTGGAGGCCCTGAAGAAGCACGACAGCCAGCTGGCCGACCCCAACTCGGACCGCAAGGCCTACCCGACCCCCGAGTACGCCAAGAACGAGTACCGTTCGATCAAGCCCGAGTTTTTCGTCGCCGTGGGCATCTGTTCCCATCTGGGCTGCTCGCCCAGCGACAAGTTTGCCGCCGGCCCGCAGCCCTCGCTGCCGGACGACTGGGCGGGCGGCTTCCTGTGCCCTTGCCACGGTTCGACCTTCGACATGGCCGGCCGTGTCTTCAAGAACAAGCCCGCGCCCGACAACCTCGAGGTGCCGCCCCACATGTACCTGTCCGACACCAAGCTGCTGATCGGCGAGGACAAGAAGGCCTAACTAGAAATCGGGACGACACATGGCTGAATTCAAGGAAGCTCCCGCAGGCGCCTCGTTGGGCGTGAAGACCATGACCTGGCTGGAGAACCGGTTCCCGACCGCGTTCGACGCCTACAAGGTCCACATGGCGGAGTACTACGCGCCGAAGAACTTCAACTGGTGGTACATCTTCGGATCGCTGGCGCTGCTGGTGCTGGTGATCCAGATCGTCACTGGCATCTTTCTGGTGATGCACTACAAGCCGGACGCCAATCTTGCGTTCGCGTCGGTGGAATACATCATGCGCGACGTCCCATGGGGCTGGCTGATCCGCTACATGCACAGCACGGGCGCCTCGGCCTTCTTCGTGGTCGTCTATCTGCACATGTTCCGCGGCCTGATCTACGGCAGCTACCGCGAACCGCGCGAGCTGGTCTGGATCTTTGGTTGCGCGATCTTTCTGTGTCTGATGGCTGAAGCCTTCATGGGCTATCTGCTGCCGTGGGGGCAGATGTCCTACTGGGGTGCCCAGGTCATCGTGAACCTGTTCGCTGCCGTGCCCTTCGTTGGTGAAGACCTGGCGCTGATGATCCGTGGCGACTACGTCGTCGGCGACGCGACGCTGAACCGCTTCTTCAGCTTCCACGTCATCGCCGTGCCGCTGGTGTTGCTCGGCCTGGTGGTGGCCCACCTGCTGGCGCTGCACGACGTGGGCTCCAACAATCCCGATGGCATCGAGGTCAAGAAGGGGCCGAAGGACGCAAATGGCAAGCCTCTGGACGCCGTGCCCTTCCATCCTTACTACACGGTGCACGACATCTACGGCGTCTGCCTGTTCCTGATGGCCTTCACCGCCATCGTGTTCTTCGCACCCGAGTTTGGCGGCTATTTCCTGGAGTACAACAACTTCATCCCGGCCGATCCGCTGAAGACGCCGGCCCATATTGCGCCGGTCTGGTACTTCACGCCGTTCTACTCGATGCTGCGTGCGACTACCGACGTGATGGTCAATGTGCTGTGTGGCGTCATCGCCATCGCGGCCGTGGTGAGCTTCCTGAAGGGCAAGTTTGGTGGTGGCGCCAAGATCGCGTTGCTGGTTGGTGCAGCCGTGCTGATCTTCCTGCTCAAGGTCTTCGACGCGAAGTTCTGGGGTGTGGTCGTGATGGGCGGTGCCGTTGTGATCCTGTTCTTCCTGCCCTGGCTGGACCACAGCCCGGTCAAGTCCATCCGTTACCGCCCGGATTGGCACAAGTGGGTGTACACCGTGTTCGTCGTGTTCTTCCTGGTGCTGGGCTATCTGGGCATCCAGCCACCCAGCGACGCGGGCACGCTGGTGGCGCAGGCAGGTACGCTGTTCTACTTCGGCTTCTTCCTGCTGATGCCCTGGTGGAGCCGTATCGGGACGCCCAAGCCGGTGCCCGACCGCGTGACCTTCCACGCCCACTGAGCCGCGGAGCTACAACACAAATGAAAAAGCTGATCGCCATCCTGCTGGCTTCGCTGAGCCTTGCCGGTGCTGCCCATGCCGCCGGTGGCGGCATCGCCTGGGACAAGTTCCCCAAGGAGAAGATGTCGGACATGGCCGCGCTGCAACACGGCGCCAAGCTGTTCGTCAACTACTGCCTGAACTGCCATGCCGCGGCCTTCATGCGCTACAACCGCATGCGTGACATCGGTCTGACTGATGCCGACATCAAGGCCAACCTGCTGTTCACCGCCGACAAGGTGGGCGAGACCATGAAGGTCAGCATGGATCCCAAGGACGCCAAGGACTGGTTCGGTGCCAATCCGCCTGATCTGACCGTCATCGCCCGCTCGCGCGCCGACACGTCGAAGGGGTCCGGTGCCGACTACCTCTACACCTACATGCGGAGCTTCTACCGCGACGACACCAAGGCGACCGGCTGGAACAACCTGGCCTTCCCCAGTGTCGCAATGCCGCATGTGATGTGGGAATTGCAAGGGCAGCGCGCCGCGAAGTTTGAGGAGGTGGCTGATCCGCACGACGCCACCAAGAAGACGCATGTCTTTGCTGGCTATCAGCAACTCACGCCCGGCACGCTGACCGAGCGCCAGTACGACGAGGCGGTGGCTGACCTGGTGGCCTACCTGCAGTGGATGGGCGAGCCGGCCCAGTCGCAGCGTTTCCGCCTGGGTGTCATCGTGCTGATCTTCCTCGGCGTGCTGACCGTGTTCGCGTGGCGCTTGAACGCGGCTTACTGGAAGGACGTGAAGTAAAACTCTGAGCCCCGGTGTCGCCCGCTGAGGCGGCGCCAAACACGCAGTGCGGCGGGCTTGCAGCCACCCACTGCGTTTGCTTTTTCAGCGCGGCTCGCCGCGCCTTTTGATTGACTGACCCCTCGGGAGCCCAAGCCATGATGGTCCTCTACTCCGGCACCACCGACCCCTACTCGCACCGCTGCCGTTTCGTGCTGTTCGAGAAAGGCATGGACTTCGAAATCCGCGATGTCGACCTGTTCGCCAAGCCCGAAGACATCGCCCTGATGAACCCCTACAACGAGGTGCCCATCCTCGTCGAGCGCGACCTCATCCTGTACGAATCGCACATCATCAACGAGTACATCGACGAGCGTTTCCCGCATCCGCAGCTGATGCCCGGTGACCCGGTCGCCCGTGCCCGCGTGCGCCTGTTCCTGCTGAATTTCGAGAAGGAATTGTTCGCCCACGTGAACGTGCTCGAAGGCCGTGGCATGACGACCAAGGCGACGGACAAGCAACTGGAGAAGGCCCGCGCGCAGATCCGCGACCGCCTGACCCAGCTCGCCCCCATCTTCCTGAAGAACAAGTACATGCTGGGCGACGACTTCTCGATGCTGGACGTGGCCATCGCCCCGCTGCTGTGGCGCCTGGACTACTACGGCATCGACATGTCCAAGAACGCGCTGCCGCTGCTGAAGTACGCCGAGCGCATTTTCAGCCGCCCGGCTTACATCGAGGCGCTGACGCCATCCGAGAAAGTGATGCGCCGCTGATCGGCGTCTCCTCTATGCGCTCAGCGCGCCCCCTCAAGGGGGCACTGCCAGCGGCCCGGCAAAGCCGGTTCCGCGGCGGTCGCTGGATCTCCCGTCTGTATTGCCCCTTGGTTAGGCAGGCTGTTGTAAATGGATAAATCGCAAGGTGGCGAAGGTGGTGCCGCAAGCGGCAGCTCGACGCGGCCGTACCTGATCCGCGCGCTGCATGATTGGTGCACGGACAACGGCTTCACGCCCTACATCGCGGTGCACGTCGACCGATCGGTGCAGGTCCCGGCAGAGTACGTGTCCAACAACGAGATCGTGCTGAACATCGGCTTCGACGCAACCAGCGGGCTGGACCTCGGCAACGATTTCATCCAGTTCAAGGCCCGCTTCGGCGGCGTGGCGCGCGAGATCATCATCCCGGTGGACCACGTCGTGGCCATCTACGCCCGCGAGAACGGCCAGGGCATGGCCTTCCCGGCGCCTGAACCGCTGGCGGAGAGCGCGGCACCGCCAATGCCAGTGCCCGCGCCGGCCGAGCCGCGTCGCAGCGGGCTGCGGCTGGCGAGCGAGGCCGGTGAGCACGACGACGACGGGACGCCTGCGCCCGACGGGTCGGGTGGCGGCGCGCGTCCGGCCCTCAAACGGGTGAAGTGAGCGGGGTCGTCCAGCCTCTAGAATCGCAGTCTGTTTCGCCGGCTTAGCTCAGTTGGTAGAGCAACCGCCTTGTAAGCGGTAGGTCATCAGTTCGAATCCGATAGCCGGCACCAACTCAACCCACGGCCTTCAGCGCTTGATGGCCGTGGGTTTTCATTTCTGCGCCAGCTTTACGCGGATGCGGCCCGGCAGGCCAGCTTGCGCGAGCAGGCCCTCCAGGCGCGGCAACAGATGGCGCACCTTGGCCGCGACGGCGGCATTGGCCACCAGCAGGCTCCAACCGTCTTCGTCCAGCGGGCCGGCCTGGATGCTGGCGCGCAGATTGCCCGGCAGGGCTGGGGCGATGACGCGCAGCCGGCGCCGTGATGCTTCCAGCCGTTCCCCCAGGCGCACCAGGCTTTCATGCGCGCGCAAGGCCTGTGCGACCGGGATGGGATCGGGGACGCTGGCGCGCACGCCTTTGGGTGCGAGGTAGCGGGGCAGTGCCATGGTGGCAGTGTAGTCAGCCAGCCGGCTCCGCATGGCGCGACTGCTAAACTGCCCCGCTTTGCGCGGGTGGGCAAGTTCTTCTTGCAAAGCGCCCTCGCGCCCCCAGTTTTGCGCGTCACGCCGGCACATCGCCGCACGCCTACCTCAATTCCAGCATGTTGCCCAAGCTTCTCACTTCGATCTTCGGTAGTCGCAACGAGCGCCTGCTCAAGCAATACCGCCGCACCGTGCAGCAGATCAATGCGCTGGAGCCCAAGTATGAGGCGATGAGCGACGACGAACTGCGCGGCCAGACCGAGGCGTTCAAGCAGCGCATCGCCGCCGGCGAGACGGTGGACGACATCCTGCCCGAGGCCTTTGCCGTGTGCCGCGAGGGCAGCAAGCGGGCGCTGAAGATGCGCCACTTCGACGTGCAGCTGATCGGTGGCATGGTGCTGAACGCCGGGAAGGTGGCCGAGATGCGCACCGGCGAAGGCAAGACCTTGATGGCCACGCTGCCTGTCTACCTGAATGCGCTGACGGGCAAGGGCGTCCACGTCGTCACGGTGAACGACTACCTTGCGCGCCGTGACGCCGAGTGGATGGGCAAGCTGTACAACTTCCTGGGACTGTCGGTGGGCATCAACCTGCCGCAGATGTCGCGTGAGGAGAAGCAGGCCGCCTACGCCGCCGACGTCACCTACGGCACCAACAACGAGTACGGCTTCGACTATCTGCGCGACAACATGGTCTACGAGACGACCGATCGTGTGCAGCGGGGTCTCGCCTACGCCATCGTCGACGAGGTGGACTCCATCCTCATCGACGAGGCGCGCACGCCGCTGATCATCTCGGGCCAGGCCGACGACCACACCGACGTCTACATCAAGATCAACGCCATCGTGCCGCATCTCAAGAAGCAGATCGGCGAACTGGATCCGCGCACCGGCGAGGGCGTCATCGAGCCGGGCGACTTCACGGTGGACGAGAAGAGCCACCAGATCCACCTGACGGAAGACGGGCACGAGAAGGCAGAGCGGCTGCTCAGCCAGGCCGGCCTGATCGCCGAGGGCGCGAGCCTGTACGACGCGGCCAACATCACCTTGCTGCATCACCTCAACGCAGCGCTGCGGGCCCACCACGTCTATCACAGGGACCAGCACTACGTTGTGCAAAACGGTGAGGTCATCATCGTCGACGAGTTCACTGGCCGCCTGATGACGGGTCGGCGCTGGAGCGACGGCCTGCACCAGGCCGTCGAGGCCAAGGAAGGCGTGCAGATCCAGGCCGAGAACCAGACGCTGGCGTCCATCACCTTCCAGAACTACTTCCGCATGTACGGCAAGCTGTCCGGCATGACGGGTACGGCCGACACCGAGGCTTACGAGTTCCAGGAGATCTATGGCCTGGAGACGGTGGTCATCCCGCCGAACAAACCCACCATCCGCAAGGACGAGCTGGACCTGGTCTACAAGACCGACAAGGAAAAGTACGCTGCGGTCATCGAGGACATCCGGCGCTGCCACGAGCGCGGTCAGCCGGTGCTGGTGGGCACGACCTCCATTGAGAACTCGGAGCTGATCTCCAGGCTGCTGACCGAGGCCAAGCTGCCGCACAACGTGCTGAACGCCAAGCAGCACGAGAAGGAGGCGCAGATCGTGGCCCAGGCCGGCCGGCCGGGCATGATCACGATTGCGACCAATATGGCAGGTCGCGGCACCGACATCGTGCTGGGCGGTAACGTCGAGAAGCAGATCCAGTTCCTCGAGGCCGACGACAGCATCCCTGCCGACGAGAAGGCGCGCCGCATCCAGCAGCTCAAGGACGAGTGGCAGGGCTTGCACGACAAGGTCAAGGCCGCTGGCGGCCTGCGCATCATCGCGACCGAGCGCCACGAGAGCCGCCGCATCGACAACCAGCTGCGTGGTCGCGCCGGCCGCCAGGGCGATCCGGGCAGTTCGCGCTTCTACCTGTCGCTGGACGACCCGCTGATGCGCATCTTCGCTGGCGAGCGGGTGCGCGCCATCATGGACCGGCTGAAGATGCCCGAGGGCGAGGCCATCGAGGCCGGCATCGTCACGCGCAGCATCGAAGGCGCGCAGCGCAAGGTCGAAGCGCGCAATTTCGACATCCGCAAGCAGCTGCTGGAGTACGACGATGTGGCGAATGACCAGCGCAAGGTCATCTACCAGCAGCGCAACGACATCCTGGAGGCCGAGAGCCTGGTGGCGCAGATTGCCAGCCTGCGCGCCTCTACGCTGACCGATGTGGTCCGCACCTATGTCCCGGCCGAGAGCCTGGAAGAGCAGTGGGACGTGCCCGGCCTGCAGCAGGTGCTGAAGGACGAATGGCAGCTTGACATCCCGTTGGTCGACCTCGTCAAGCAGAGCGACTCCATCACCGACGAGGAGATCCTGGATCTGGTGCTAAAGGCCGGCGACGAACTGTTCCAGAGCAAGCTGGAGCGCGTCGGCATCGAGCAGTTCAATCCCTTCATGCGCATGGTGCTGTTGCAAAGCATCGACCAGCGCTGGCGCGAGCACCTGGCTGCTCTGGACTACCTGCGCCAAGGCATCCACCTGCGTGGCTATGCACAGAAGAACCCCAAGCAGGAATACAAGCGCGAGGCCTTCGAGCTGTTCGCGCAGATGCTGGACCAGGTGAAGATGGAAGTCACCCGCACGCTGCTGAACGTGCGCATTCAGAGCCAGGAGGAGGCCAACGCCGCCGCCGAGGCCATGGAGCGTCGTGCCGAGGCGGTGGCCAACGTGACTTATCAGCATCCCAACGAGGACGGCTCCGTGTCCCAGGAGGTCGATCCGGCGACGCTGCTGGAGCGTTACGGCCATGTGGGCCGCAACGACCCCTGCCCGTGCGGCAGCGGCAAGAAATTCAAGGCCTGCCACGGCAAGCTGGCCTGATTGCGCGCAGCGGTTTCAGCCCCTGACGAGCAGGCTTTGCAGGCCCGTTTGCATTGAGGTTGTGCCGCCTGCGGCTCTCACCCATCCAGGGGGGCGAATGTGCGTTTGCACACGATCGGCAGCAGTGGCCACACGCTTGGGGGGTGCTCGCGCGGCCAACACTGCCCTAGAGTTCAACGCAACTCACCCCGCCAGGGTTAACCCGATAGAAGTTTCAGAAAGTCCAGCATGAAAGCCCTGCTCGCAGCCGCAGCAATCGCTTTGGCCACCAGTGCCTCGGCCGGCACCGTCAGCTTCAGCAACTATGGTCACCAGGACGTCACAGGCTTCGGTCAGGCCTTCGAGGACGTCTACAGCTTCTCGCTGGACGGCGACACCTGGGTCAGCGGCCTGCTGGCCACCAGCTCGTTGTTGCCGGGCGATCCTTCTATCGACGTGCAGTCGGTCAAGCTGCGCCGCATCGGCAGCGAGTTTGGCTGGGCCGAGACCATCGCCATCGACTGGGACGTCGCCGTGGGCGGCGTGGAGCAGTGGAGCCTGCCTGTGCGACAGCTGAGCGCCGGCAACTGGGAGCTGGCGATTGCCGGTGTCAGCTACGCCGACAAGCTCGGCCATGGCTACGACGCCTCGCTGGAATTGCCCGAGCCCGGCAGCGTGGCCCTGGCCCTGCTGGCCCTTCTGGGTGCCGGCGCCGCCAGCGTCCGCCGGCGTCAAGCCTGAGCCCCTTACCGAACCGGACTCCCTATATGAAGCGCATCCTCGTCACCAGCCTCCTGTCCGTCGGCCTGCTGGCCTGCCAAGCCGCCACCGCGGCCGGCACCGTCACCATCAAGTGGCAGGGCGTCGACCTTGCCGGCATCAAGCTGAGCACGATGGACGCCGCCGTGTCGGCGACCACGCCGGTCACCAGCAACTACGCGACCACGGCGCTGAACTACACCTATGTCGACACCAACGAGAGCTTCATCGCCTGGTGCATCGAGCCCAATCAGGTCAATGGCCGTGCCGGCGTGAACCGCGTCTACGAGGTGGGCAGTTTCTCGGGCGCTCAGGCCCAGCAGCTGCAAGGCCTGTTCTCCAGCAGCTACGCCAGCCTGTCGACTTATGACGACAAGGCGGCCTTCCAGCTGGCGCTGTGGGAGCTGATGCGCGAAAGCAGCCCCTCGCTGGACACCAGCGGCGGCAGCTTCCACATCGTCGGCAGCGACCCCACCAGCACCGCCGTGGCCGCACAGGCCAACGCCTTCCTGACTCAGGCGCTGGCGTACACCGGCCCGGCCCGCTACGAGCTGACGCGCCTCAGCCATGCGAGCCTGCAGGACCTGGTGGTGGCCACCGCCGTCACCGCCGTGCCGGAGCCCGAGAGCTACGCGCTGTTCCTGGCCGGCCTGGGGGCCATCGGCATGTTGGCCCGCCGCCGCTTGCCGCGCTGATCCGGCGCATATCGCTGCAAAAGGCTCCTTCGGGAGCCTTTTGCGCTTCTTAGAATCCGCCGGCCTTATAGACACCACCGAGCGCGCCATGCCCGTCAACCTTTCCGCCCCCGATCCCGCTACCCTGTTGCCCGTGCCGGGCGTGCGCCTCGGCGTGACGATGGCGGGCGTGCGCAAGGCCAACCGGCGTGACCTGACCGTCATCGTGCTGGACGAAGGTGCCGCCGTGGCTGGCGTGTTCACGACCAACCGCTTCTGTGCCGCGCCGGTGCAGGTGTGCCGCGAACACCTCGCCGGCGGCAACGCGGTGCGCGCGCTGGTTATCAACACCGGCAATGCCAATGCCGGCACCGGTGCGGACGGCCTGGCACGTGCGCGCCAGACCTGCGCGGCGCTGGCCGGGCTCATCGGCTGCGCGCCGGAGCAGGTGCTGCCGTTCTCCACCGGCGTCATCATGGAAACGCTGCCGGTGGACCGCATCACCGCCGGCCTGCCCGCTGCGCTGGCAGCGCTGAAGGCCGACGGCTGGGCCGAGGCCGCCGCCGGCATCATGACCACCGACACGCTGCCCAAGGCCGCGTCGCGCCGCATCACCCTGGGCGGCGTGCCGGTCACGCTGAGCGGCATCTCCAAGGGTGCCGGCATGATCCGGCCCAATATGGCGACGATGCTGGGCTTCGTTGCCACCGACGCCAACATTGCGCCTGCGCTGCTGCAGCCGCTGGTCAAGCAAGCCGCCGATGCGTCCTTCAACCGCATCACCATCGACGGCGACACCTCCACCAACGACTGCTTCATGCTGATCGCCAGCCGCCAGGCTGCGCATGCCGAGATCACGACGCTGGACAGTGCCGATGCGAAGACGCTGCGCGACGCGCTGGTGTCGCTGAGCCAGGAACTGGCTCAGGCCATCGTCCGCGACGGCGAGGGCGCCACCAAGTTCATCACCATCACGGTCGAGGGCGGCCGTGACGAAGCGGAGTGCAAACTGGCGGCCTACGCCATCGCCCACTCGCCGCTGGTCAAGACCGCGTTCTTTGCCAGCGACCCCAATCTGGGCCGCATTCTGGCGGCCGTGGGCTATGCCGGCATCGCCGACCTGGACCAGGGCCTGATCGACCTGTTTCTCGATGATGTGCATGTGGTGACCCGCGGCGGCCGGCGGCCCGAGTACCGCGAGGAAGACGGCCAGCGCGTCATGAAGCAGAGCGAAATCACCATCCGCGTGGGCCTGAACCGCGGTGCGGCCAGCGCCACGGTCTGGACCTGCGACCTCAGCCACGACTACGTCAGCATCAACGCCGACTATCGCAGCTGACCCGCCTGGGGTTTGTGCTGTCAGGCTTCATCGCATGACCATCGGTGGCGCTGCGCAGGGGAAGGGAGAATCCGTTCCTTCTTGAACCCAGGACTTCGCACGATGAAGCTCTCCCTGACCGCCGTCACCCTTGCGGCCACGCTGTCCTCTGTGGCCCAAGCCCAGTCGCTGAACTACCCCGTCACGCGCAAGGTCGATCAGACCGACAGCTATTACGGCACCATCGTCGCCGATCCCTATCGCTGGCTGGAGGATGACAACAGCGCCGAAACCAAGGCCTGGGTCAGCGCGCAGAACGCCGTCACCGACAAGTTCCTCGACGCCATGCCGCAGCGCCAGCCGGCGCGGCGCATCTACACCGAGCTCTACAACTTCGAGCGCTTCGGCATCCCCTTCCAGGAAGGTGGCCGCTACTTCTGGAGCCGCAACGACGGCCTGCAGCAGCAGAACGTCATCTACACCGCCAAGTCGTTGAAAGACACGCCGGTGGTGGCGCTGGACCCCAACGGCTTCTCCAAGGACGGCACGGTGGCCCTCAGCGGCCTGGTGCCCTCGCGCGACGGCAAGCTGCTGGCCTACGGCGTGGCCGGCGCCGGCTCCGACTGGCAGACCTGGCGCGTGCGCGACCTCGCCACCGGACAGGACCTGGCCGACAAGATCGAGTGGGTCAAGTTCAGCAGGGCCGCCTGGACGGCCGACGGCCGCGGCTTCTTCTACGCGCGCTATGACGCGCCCAAGGAGGGCGACAAGCTCAAGGGCGCCAACTACTTCCAGAAGCTCTACTACCACCGCCTGGGCACCGCGCAGTCCGACGACGTGCTCGTGGCCGAGAACCGCGACGACAAGGAATGGGGCTTCGGCGCCGACGTGTCCGACGACGGTCAGTGGCTGCTGATCACCGTCTGGAAGAGCGCCGGCAGCAAAAACGGCCTGCTGGTGTTGCCGCTGCCCAAGCGGGCGTTCGCCGGCGGCAAACCCCGGCCCATCACGCTGGACTTCGACGCCATGTACAGCCCCGTCGCCGTCACCGCGGGCAAGCTGGTGGTGCGCACCGACAAGGGCGCGCCGCGTGGCAAGCTCATCGCCATCGACCTGAAGAACCCGGCTCCTGGCGGCTGGAAGACGCTGGTGCCCGAGGGTCCCGACGCGATGACCGGGGCCTCGGCCGTGGGTGGCCGCTACCTGCTGAGCTATCTGAAGGACGCCGCCACGCTGGTGCGCGTGCATGGCGCCGACGGCAAGCTGCTGTCCGACGTGCAACTGCCTGGCGTGGGCACGGCCAGCGGCTTTGGCGGCCGCTGGGGCGACACCGAGACCTTCTTCAGCTACACCAGCCTGACGACGCCGGCCGAGATCCATCGCTACGACCTCAGGACCGGCAAGATCGAGCTGTTCAAGAAGCCCCAGACCGCCTTCAACACCGACGAGTTCGAGACCCGGCGCGAGTTCGTCACCAGCAAGGACGGCACGCGCTTCCCCATCTTCATCGCCGCCAGGAAGGGGCTGAAGCTGGACGGCCGCAACCCCACGCTGCTGTACGGCTACGGGGGCTTCAACATCCCCATCACGCCGAGCTACGGCGTCACCGCCGCCACCTGGCTGAAGATGGGTGGCGTCTACGTCATCGCATCCATCCGGGGCGGCGGCGAATACGGTTCGGCCTGGCACGAGGCCGGCACCAAGCTGAACAAGCAGAACGTCTTCGACGACTTCATCGCCGCCGGCGAGTGGCTGGTCAAGAACGGCGTCGCCAGCCCCGCCACGCTGGCCATCAATGGCGGCAGCAATGGCGGCCTGTTGGTCGGCGCGGTCACCAACCAGCGCCCCGACCTGTTTGCCGCAGCTGTGCCGCAGGTGGGCGTGATGGACATGCTGCGCTACCAGCACTTCACCATCGGCTGGGCCTGGGCGTCGGACTACGGCACCAGCGCCGACAGCCCCGAGATGTTCAAGGCGCTGTACGCCTATTCGCCGCTGCACAACATCAAGGCCGGCGCCAAGTACCCGGCCGTGCTGGTCACCACGGCCGACCACGACGACCGCGTCGTGCCGGCGCACAGCTTCAAGTACATCGCCGCGCTTCAGGCGGCCGACACGGGGTCGGCACCCAAGCTGATCCGCATCGAGGTCAACGCTGGCCACGGTGCCGGCAAGCCGACTTCCAAAATCATCGAGGAGCGCAGCGACGTGTTGGCCTTCATCGCGCATGCGATGGGGCTGGAAGTGCACTGATCCGTGACCCTAGGAGCCTGTCGGGCCACTCTCGGTACCGCGCAGGCTCCTAAAAATTCACCGCCTTGGTCTTGAGCCCGCGGGCCACCAGCGTCGCGTTGATGAGCTGGGCCTGCTCGCGGCTGGCGAAGGGCCAGATCGTCGCGCGCCAGCCTTCGGGGGTTTGGATGACGTCGGCCTGCAGGGCGTCGGGGTTGCTGTGCACGCCCACCAGGCCGGCCTTCATCTTGGCCAGCAAGGCCTCGGCCTGGGCCTTGGTGCCGGGCGGGCCCACCAGCGCGACGGCCGCCTGCCCTGGCGTCGCGGCCAGGTGCGCCAGGTGCGGGTCGGGCGGCTCGGTCGCTGCGGCAGCCTTGTTGGTGGACTTCTCGGTGGGCTTCTCGGTGGGCTTCTCGGTGGACTTGGCTGCCGCCGTCGCCGCGGGCTTGTCCGTGGGTGGGTCGGCGGCTGCCGGGGCAGCGGGCGCAGACGCGGGCTTGCCACCCAGCAGCGGCGGCAGCCGCTTGCCGTCGGCCCTCTCCACGAGGCGCGGGCGGATGTCGGGCAACGGCGCGTCGCTGGCTGCCGGCTCGGGTTGCGGCGCGCTGGCGGTGTCTGCGGCTGGCGGAGCCAAAGCGGCCGACGCCGAAGGGCCAGCGTCGGCCACCGAGGCGGGCCACTGCGGCAGCGAAGCCGCTGCGGCTGCGGGCACCGCAGAGGCTGCCGACGCCGCCGACGCCGTAGCCGCGGGCGGTGCCGCGCCTGGCGCGGCGGCACTGCGGGGCCACAGCGCCCATGCGCCTGCCACGGCCAGCAGCACCAGTGCGGCGGCCGCGAGACCCACGCGCAGCGGGTCCCACAGGCGCCGGCCGATGATCTCCGATGGGATGCCGCGACCGCTGAGCACGCGGGTGCGGGCCGCGCCGACGTCGATGCCGGCGCTCATCAGGTACAGCTCGAAGGGCCAGCCGCCACGGGCGTTGGCCAGTTTCTCGTCGATGACGATGACGCGCCAGGGACGGGCCTCGGGCGAGGCAGGCGGGTCGGCAAAGCCATGTGCCAGCGCAAAGCGTTCGATTCGTGCGGGGCTCAGCCCGGGCAGGAACTTCTCGTTGAAGGCCCGCCACTGCGTGCGCGGCGCGCGGCCCAGGAGGCCGCGCAGCCGGGCCGGCAAGGCCTTGAGCCGCTGCAGCCAGACCGCGCCGCGCGACACCGGCGGCAGACCCTGCAAGTCATCGAAGGCGCTGACCGCGTCGGTCAGCACGGGCTCCACCACGTCGCTGGCCTGCGCCGACGCGCGCACGAAGGGCAGGGCCACCACGCCGATGGTGTGCACATCGCCCACCGTGATGCGGCGGGCGAGCGGGTGGCGGTTGTGCCAATCGACGATCTGTTCGGCCAGGCGCTCCATGACTTATCGATCTTCGCTGCACGCCCCATCGGGCGAGCAGGCAAACAGCAGGGTCAAGTCACCTCAGTTGCTGCAGCAGCCAGGCGTTCAGGTCGGCGATCTCTTCGGCACAGACCGAATGCGGCATCGGGTAGTCGTGCCATTGCACATCATGCCCCAGCGCACGCAGCGCATCGCGGCTGGCGGCGCCGCGCGCATGCGGCACGATGGGGTCTTGCCGGCCATGGGCCAGGAAGATGGGCAGGTCGGCATTGGCCGGATGGCGCTCGGCGGCGGTGGTCTCGGCCAGCGGCAGATAGCCCGACAGGCCCACCGCACCGCCGAGTCGCTCGGGGTAGCGCAGCGCCGTCATCAGCGTCATCGCGCAGCCCTGTGAGAAGCCCATCAGCACGATGCGCCTGGCCGGCATGCCGCGCTCGCGCTCGGCATCGATGAGTGCGGCGATCTGCCGCTGCGACTCGCGCAGGCCGACCTCGTCCTCGCGGCGCACCAGGTCCACGCCGAGGATGTCGTACCAGGCGCGCATCACATAGCCGTTGTTGACGGTCACCGGCCGCTGCGGCGCATGCGGGAACACATAGCGCACCGGGCCGATGGCGGCCAGGTCCAGCTCGCCGCAGATGGGCACGAAGTCGTAGCCGTCGGCGCCCAGGCCATGCAGCACGATGATCGTCGTGCGCGGCTGCGGGCCGGTCTCGATGACATGGGTCTCAAGCATGGGGATGCCAGTCTTTCTTCAGCAGTTCATAGGGGTGGTCGCCGTGCGCGTCCAGGCCGTCGCCCAGCGGCCGCCAGCCGGCGCGGCGGTAGAAGGCCTCGGCGCGCGAGCCGGGCTGGGTGCCCAGCGTCAGCCGCGCATGGCCTTGCGCAAACAGCCATTGCACCATCACGTCGTGCAGCGCGCGGCCGTGGCCCTGGCCGTGCAGCGGCGGGTCGACGAACATCGCCCAGATATGGCCGTCGCGCGCGTCGCCGATCGCAAAGCCGGCAATCCTCAGGTGAGGGTGGGGCGCCAGTTCCACCACCCAGCCGCGGCCGTGTTCTTCCAGGTAGGCGTGCAGCTCGGCGTCGCCGATGCGGCCGGGCGTGAGCCGGTTCTCGGTGACGGCGTAGCGCACGCGCCAGAGTTCGGCGGTGTCGGCGCGGGTGGCTTGGCGCAGCAGCATGGCCGTCATTGTCGCGACAGTCGGCGGCGGCCCCGCGCGCCATCATGCGGCCCATGGGCAACCTCTACCTCGTTCGCCACGGTCAGGCCAGCTTTGGCGCCGCCGACTACGACCAGCTCAGCCCCCGCGGCCATGAGCAATGCCGCCTGCTGGGCGCCTACTGGCGCGAGCGCGGCCAGCGCTTCGACGCGGTGTTCACCGGCACGCTCAAGCGCCATGCGCAGTCGCTGGCCGCCATCGTCGAGGGCTTGGGCGAGGCCCTGCCGGCCACCGCGCTGCCGGGTCTCAACGAGTACGACAGCGAGGCCGTCGTGCGCGCCGTGCACCCTGCGCCGCTGCCCCCGCCCACCGATGCGCAAGCGGTCAAGCAGCATTTCCGGCTGCTGCGCCAGGGCCTGCTGGCGTGGATGCGCGGCGAGACGGCGCCGGCGGGCATGCCGCTGCACGCCGCGTTTGCCGCCGGCGTGGCCGATGCGCTGGCGCGCGTGCTGGCGCTGGGCGTGGGGCGCCAGGTGCTCATCGTGTCCAGCGGCGGGCCCATCGCCACGGCCGTAGGTCAGGTGCTGGCCTGCGCGCCGGAGGCCGTCGTCGAGCTGAACCTGCGGCTGCGCAACGCATCGGTGAGCGAGTTCGCCTTCAACCCCCGGCGCCATCACCTCGTCACCTTCAACACGCTGCCGCACCTGGACAGCCCCGAGCGTCGCGAGCTGATCACCCACGCTTGAGACAATCCGGCTCGATGTTCACGAGCCTGATCACCCCGCCCCCCGCCGCCACCGCGCCCGCGCACGAACGCTTTCTGCACCTGCTGCGCCTGGCGTTGGCCAGTGGCCAGTTCGGCAAGCTGCTGCTGTCCGGCCCCGTGGCAGCCGATGGCGACGACGCGGACGTGGAGCGCCTGACCGTGCGCGCCATCGCGCTGCGCGGCGAGCCCAGCTTGAGCTTTCTGTGGCGGCACCGCACCAAGGACGTCACCAAGAACCACACCCCCGAGGCCGGCCTGGCCGAGATCGCCGCGCTGCTGGGCGCACGCTTTCGCAACGCCCATCTGCACACGGCCACCGAGGAGGTGCAGTTCGCCGTCAGCCGCAAGGGCCGTGAGACGCTGCGCGTGACCCGCGTGGACGCCGCCAAGGCCCCGCCGCCCGCCGCGCACGACCGCCCCAAGCACCGCCCGCTGGCCATGGCCCACCCAGTCTGGCGCGCGTTGGGCCTGACCCACCTCGTCAAGGGCGAGCCGGCGCTGGTGCCGGCCATGACGCGCAAGTGGAAGCAGATCAACCGTTTCGTCGAGATTCTGGCCGCCGCCGTCGACGAGGCCGGGCTGCAAGGGCCGGTGCGCGTGGCGGACTTCGGTTCCGGCAAGGGCTACCTGACCTTTGCCGTGCACGCCTGGCTGCAGGCCAGGGGCCTGCAGCCGCGCGTGACTGGCATCGAGCTGCGCAAGGACATGGTCCAGCTCTGCATGGCGGTCGTGCAGGCCGAGCAGCTCAGCGGCATCCATTTTGACGAGGGCGACGTGCGTACCCAGCCCGTGCGGCCGCTGGACGTGATGATCGCGCTGCATGCCTGCGACATCGCCACCGACCATGCGCTGCACGTGGGCCTGCAAAGCGGCGCCCGCATCATCATGAGCTCGCCGTGCTGCCACAAGGAGCTGCGCCCGCAGATGACGCTGCCGCCCGTGCTGCGGCCCATGCTGCAACACGGCATCCACCTGGGCCAGGAAGCCGAGATGGTGACCGACAGCCTGCGTGCGCTGCTGCTTGAGAGCCAGGGCTACCGCACCCAGGTGTTCGAGTTCATTGCGCTGGAGCACACCAGCAAGAACAAGATGATCCTGGCCGTGAAGGCGCAAGGCGCGGCCGCCGAGGCGCTGGCCGCGCGCCGTCCCGAGCTGCTGGCGCAGATCGCCGAGATCAAGCGCTTCTACGGTCTGCGCGAGCAGCGGCTGGAGCAGTTGCTGGCGGCGGGGTGAGAGGCCCCGGCCCTCAGCGCCGCATCGACGCCTCGACCCGGTCTGCCAGCCGCTCGGCCGTGCCGGCGGCGGTCTCGCCGCGGTGGCGCGCGGCGATGGCACGGGCGGCGGTGGCAAAGCGTGGCTCGTCCAGCAGCTGGCGCATCAGCCGTCGCCAATCGGGCGCAGGCGCGCCGGGCGGCACCACCAGGCCCAGGCCCTGCGTGGACAAGCGCCGCCCCGTCATCAGCTGCTCCATGTGGTTGGCCACGGCCAGCTGCGGCTTGCCGGCCAGCAGCGCCGCCGTGACCGTGCCCAGGCCACCGTGCGACACCACCAGGTCGGCATCGGCCAGCGCCGCGTCGAGCTGCACCGGCTGGGCCTCAAAGCGCAGCTGCGGGCCACCCAGACGCTGGGCTGCCGCGGCCGACAAGCCCTTGGCATGCACCAGCGCGCGCACGCCGAGCTCGCGCAGCGCCTGCATCAGCCGCGCGAACTCAGCATGCATCGGGTTCAGGTAGGCGAACACCCTGGGGCCCTTGCCGTCGGGCCAGGCAGGTGGCACGCCGCTGTCGCCCACGTAGGTGGGGCCGCAGAAGGGCAGGTCCGGGCCATAGCCGTCGTAATGCGCCAGCTCGGGCAGCGACGCGATGGCCTGGTGGGCGCCGTCGAACAGCTCGGTGAGCCGCGCCAGCGGCGGCATGCCGTGGCGCGCCAGTGCGTCGTTCGCGATCGGCAGCAGCAGCGCATCGTCGGCCGCGCAGCGGGCGCCGGCCTGCGGCTCCCAGTAGGCCATGGGCGGGAAGTGCGCGCCGCGCGGCGGCACCTCGAAGCTGGTGCCTATGGTCCAGACGTGCATGCCCAGCCCGCGCGCGGCCAGCAGCGCGGTGGGGGCGTGGTCGCAGATCAGCACGTCCGGGCGCAGCAGCTCGTACCAGCGCCGCCAGCCGCTGATCAGCCCGGCCAGCCCGGGGGCG
>JBKBOJ010000035.1:0-32947 GCA_046294815.1 Roseateles sp.
AACACGACGGTCAAGGGCTTCACGCTCTACGTCGTGGGCGAGGGCATCGAGAAGAAGGTGGACGACTTCGCGGCCGAAGTGGCGGCCCAGGTCGCCGCTGCAAAGGGTCAGTAAAGACTCTCGCAAAACTGAAAGGGCGCCCGGAATGTCTCCGAGGCGCCCTTTAAACTTGCGGGCCGCCACCAGCCCGCTCCGAACCCCGAGGACAACATGCCCGCGTACCAGCGCATCCTGCTCAAACTCTCCGGCGAAGCCCTGATGGGCGACGATGCTTACGGCATCAACCGCGCGACCATCGTCCGCATGGTGCAGGAGGTGCGGGAGGTGACGCAGATGGGCGTGGAGGTGGCGGTGGTCATCGGCGGCGGCAACATCTTCCGTGGCGTGGCCGGCGGCTCAGTCGGCATGGACCGCGCAACGGCCGACTACATGGGCATGCTGGCGACCGTCATGAACTCGCTGGCGCTGGCCGATACCATGCGCCAGGAGGGCATGACGGCCCGCGTGATGTCGGCCATCGCCATCGAGCAGGTGGTTGAGCCCTATGTGCGGCCCAAGGCACTGCAGTATCTCGAAGAAGGCAAGGTGGTCGTCTTCGCCGCCGGCACCGGCAACCCCTTCTTCACGACCGACACGGCAGCCGCGCTGCGCGGCGCCGAGATCGGTGCGCAGATTGTGCTGAAGGCCACCAAGGTCGACGGCGTCTACACCGCCGATCCCAAGAGCAATCCCGAGGCCACGCGTTATTCGCGCATCAGCTTCGATGAGGCCATCTCGCGCAACCTGCAGGTCATGGACGGCGCCGCCTTCGCGCTGTGCCGCGACCAGAAGCTGCCGATCAAGGTCTTCAGCATCTTCAAGGCCGGCGCGCTCAAGCGCGTCGTGCAAGGCGAGGACGAAGGCACCCTCGTCCACGTTTGAGTGAACCCACGAGGAACGACAGATCATGAGCACCGCTGACATCAAGAAGAACGCCGAGGCCAAGATGGCCAAGTCGGTCGAGGCGCTGAAGAACGAACTGCAAAAGATCCGCACCGGCCGTGCCCACCCCGGCATCCTGGACCAGGTCAGCGTCGAGTACTACGGCTCCATGGTGCCCATCAGCCAGGTCGCTAACGTCAGCCTTTTGGACGCGCGCACCATCTCCGTCCAGCCCTGGGAAAAGGGCATGGGTGCCAAGATCGAAAAGGCCATCCGCGAGAGCGATCTGGGCCTGAACCCCTCGGCCCAGGGCGACCTGATCCGCGTGCCCATGCCGCCGCTGACCGAAGAGCGCCGCAAGGAGCTGACCAAGGTCGTGCGCAACGTCGGCGAGGACGCCAAGGTGGCGGTCCGCAATCTGCGCCGCGAGGCCAATGAGCAGGCCAAGAAGCTGCTGAAGGACAAGGAGATCGGCGAGGACGAGGAGCGTCGCAGCCTGGACGATGTCCAGAAGCTCACCGACCGCGTGATTGCCGAGATCGACAAGATCGTCTCGGCCAAGGAAACCGAGATCCTCGCGGTTTGAGCGTGGCCCGCACCATGGCGCAAGACCGCCTCGCGCCGCCGCGCCACGTCGCCATCGTCATGGACGGCAATGGCCGCTGGGCCAAGCGGCGCTTTTTGCCGCGCTTCTTCGGCCACAAGGCCGGCGTGGACAGCCTGGTCAAGGTCGTCCAGGCCTGCATCGACCGTGACATCGAGCACCTGACCGTCTTCGCGTTCTCCAGCGAGAACTGGAAGCGCCCCAGCGACGAGGTCTCCGGCCTGATGGGCCTGGTGCTGGCCGCCGTCAGCCGCTATCTGGCCAAGATGGGCGCGATGGGCGTGCGCATCCGCATCGTCGGCGACCGCGATACGGTGTCCGACAAGCTGCGCCATGCCTGGCACGAGGCCGAGACCAGCACGGCCCACAACACCAAGCTGACGCTGAACGTGGCCTTCAACTACGGTGGCCGCTGGGACATCGTGCAGGCCTGTCGCAAGGCCATCGAGGCCGGTGTGCCGGCCGAGCAACTGACCGAGGCCAAGCTGTCGGAGTTCATGGCCATGAGCTATGCACCCGACCCCGACCTCTTCATCCGCACCGGCGGCGAAGTGCGCATCAGCAACTTCCTGCTCTGGCAGGCGGCCTACACCGAGTTCGTGTTCTCGGACTGCCTGTGGCCTGATTTCGGCGAGCGCGAGCTTGATGCGGCCATCGCCGCCTTCCATCAGCGCGATCGCCGCTTTGGCGGCGTCAAGGACACGCCCGTCGCCGCCTGACGGACTCGCCTCATGCTCAAGACCCGCGTCATCACGGCCGTCGTGCTGCTGGCCGTCCTGCTGCCGGTGCTGTTCCAGGCTTCGCCCTGGCCCTTCGCGTGGGTCACCGTGCTGCTGATGGGTGCGGCCGGCTGGGAGTGGGTGCGGCTCAACGGCCTGGCGGGCACCGGTGCAGTGGCCGGCGGCGTGGCGCTGGCGCTGGCCTGCGTCTGGACGCTGCTGCTGGGCGCGCTGCATGCGCCGCCGTCGTGGATCTGGTGGCTGGCCGCGGGCGTCTGGGTGCTGGGTGGCGGCTACGCGCTGCGTGCCGGCCCGACCGGCTGGCCGCAGCTGGCGCGCGGTGGCCGTCTGGCGCTGGGAGCGCTGCTGCTGTGGGGCGCCTGGCTGGCCATCGTGCAGGCCAAGGTCATCGGCATCAACTTCATCCTGTCCGTCTTCTGCCTGGTCTGGATGGCCGACATCGCCGCCTACTTCTGCGGCCGCGCCTTCGGCCGCCGCAAGCTTGCACCCGCCATCAGCCCTGGCAAGAGCTGGGAAGGGGTGTGGGGCGGCATGGCCGGCGTCATCCTGCTGGGCTTCGTGTGGGTGCATGTCATCGACGTGCGGCTCGCCGTGGACTCGCCCAGCCTCTACACGCTGCTGGTGCAGCGCCATGGCTGGGTGGCGCTGCTGGCCCTGGTCTTCCTCGGTGCGATGAGTGTCGTGGGGGACCTGTTCGAATCCCTGGTCAAGCGGGCCGCGGGCGCCAAGGACAGCAGCCAGCTGCTGCCCGGCCACGGCGGCGTGCTGGACCGCATCGACGCGCTGCTGCCGGTGTTTCCGCTGGCCCTTGCCCTCATCAGCCTATGAACCGTCAACGCGTCTGCGTGCTCGGCTCGACCGGGTCCATCGGCGTCAACACGCTGGACGTGCTGTCGCGCCATCCCGAGCGATACGAGGTCGTCGCGCTCAGCGCGATGAGCCGCGTCGACGAACTGCTGGCCCAGTGCCTGACCTGGCAGCCGCGCTTTGCCGTGATGCCCGAGCCAGGGGCGGCATCCCGGCTGCGTGAGCGCTTGCGCGAGGCTGGCAGTCGTACCGAGGTGCTGGACGGCGCGGACAAGCTGGCCGAGATCGCCGCCCACCCCGACGTCGACACGGTCATGGCGGCCATTGTCGGCGCCGCCGGTCTGGCACCTGCCATGGCTGCGGCGCGCGCCGGCAAGCGGCTGCTGCTGGCCAACAAGGAGGCCATCGTCGTTGGCGGTGCCCTGTTCATGCAGGCGGTGGAGCAGGGCGGCGCGACGCTGCTGCCCATCGACAGCGAGCACTCGGCCATCTTTCAGTGCCTGCCCGAAGACCGCACGACTTGGGCGCGGCGCATAGACCACATCGTGCTGACCGCCTCCGGCGGCCCCTTCCGTAGCCGCGACCCCAAGACGCTGGCCGACGTGACGCCCGAGCAGGCCTGCGCCCATCCCAACTGGGTCATGGGTCGCAAGATCTCGGTCGACTCCGCGACCATGATGAACAAGGCGCTGGAGGTCATCGAGGCGCGCTGGCTATTCGGCTTGGCGCCCGAGCAGATCAGGGTGTTGATCCACCCGCAGAGCATCATTCACTCCATGGTGGTGTGCCGCGATCAGTCCGTGCTGGCCCAGTTGGGCACGCCCGACATGCGCGTGCCCATCGCCTACGGCCTGGCCTTCCCCGAGCGCATCACGTCGGGTGCGAGCCGGCTGGACCTGCTGAGCACGCCCGGCCTCAGCTTTGAGGAGGCCGATGCCGTGCGCTTCCCGGGGCTGCACCTGTCCTGGCAGGCGCTCAAGGGCCCCGAGGGCAGCACCACGGTGCTGAATGCGGCCAACGAAGTCGCCGTGGATGCCTTCCTGAGCGGCCGCCTGCGCTTCGATCGCATCTACGCGATCAATGCGCAATGTCTGGCCGACGTCCAACCCGGTGACTGCGGCAGCATCGAGGCCTTGTTGGCGCTGGATGCCCGCACCCGGGCGCATGCGCGCGCACTGCTGTGACCACGCTGCTCGCCTTTCTGGTCGCGCTGGCGCTGCTGATCGCGGTGCACGAATGGGGCCACTACCGCGTCGCCCGTGCCTGCGGCGTCAAGGTGCTGCGCTTCTCCATCGGCTTCGGCCCGGTGCTGTGGCGCCGCGTGGGCCGCGACGGCACCGAATTCACGCTCAGCGCGCTGCCGCTGGGTGGCTATGTGCGCATGCTGGATGAGCGCGATGGGCCGGTGGTGCCGCACGAGCGCGAACAGGCGTTCAACCAACGCCCGCTGCGTCAGCGTGCGGCCATCGTTGCCGCAGGCCCAGCGGCCAACTGGGGTCTGGCCGTGCTGCTGCTGGCGGCCGCCGCCTGGCTGGGCAGCGAGCTGCCCAGGGCGGTGCTGGGCACGCCGCCGGCCGGCTCGCTGGCCGAGCGGGCGGGGCTGCGTGCAGGCGACTGGGTGCAGGCGACCTCGCCGGATGGCCAGGCCTGGGTCGATGTGCAGGCCTTGCCCGACCTGATGTCGGCCGTCGCACGGGCGCAGGCGCTGGGCGAGCCGCTGTATCTGTCCGTCAGCGATGCGCGCGGCCACGGCTCGCGCAGCCTGAAGCTGGATACCGACCGCTTGGCTGGCCGCGCGCCCGACGCGCAGCTGTTCACTGACATCGGCCTGGCGCCGCTGGCCGAGCCGCTGATCCAGCGGGTGGCACCAGGCGGCGCGGGCGACCGCGCCGGCCTGCAGGCCGGCGACCGCGTGCTGACCATCGACGGCCAGCAGGTGCCCGACGCCGCCTTCCTGCGCGACGCCATTCGCCGTGCCCATGACGGCGACCGGCCGCGCACGATGAGCTGGCGGGTCGAGCGTGGCGGCCGCATCGTGGAGCTGGAGGTCACGCCCCGCCTGCTGGAGGAGGGCGGGCGGCGCGTTGCGCGGTTGGAGATCGGCGTCGGCGCGCCGCCAGAGCGGGTGTTTGTCAGCCGCGGCTTCATCGACGGCCTGTGGGGGGGGATCCAGCAGAGCTGGGACATGGCAGCCACCACGCTCAAGCTGCTGGGGCGCATGCTGGTGGGCGAGGCCTCGGTGAAGAACCTCAGCGGCCCGCTGGCCATCGCCGACTATGCGGGCCAGTCGGCCCAGGCGGGGCTGTCGTCCTACCTCGATTTCCTCGCCAAGATATCGCTCAGCCTGGCGGTGTTGAACCTGCTGCCGCTGCCCATGCTGGATGGCGGACACCTCATGTATCATCTTTTCGAGGGTCTGAGCGGCCGCCCCGTATCTGCATGGTGGCAGCGGCAACTGCAGCGCGCAGGCGCGCTGATCCTGATGCTGATGATGGCCTTGGCCCTTTCCAACGACGTCGCCCGCCTCGCGGGTTGGCACTGAAACTCCCCGGTTCCCATGTCCTTTTCATTCAGTTCGGGAGCATCGCTGCGCCCCTCGCACCTGGCTTTGGCTCTGTTGGGGATGCTCCAGTCGGGGCTGGCCTGGGCGGTCGAGCCCTTTGTGTTGAAGGACATCCGCGTCGAGGGCCTGCAGCGCACCGATCCCGGCACGGTGTTTGCGTCGCTGCCCTTTCGCATTGGCGACACCTACAACGACGAGAAGGGGGCGGCCGCGCTGCGCGCGCTGTTCGCCACCGGCCTGTTCAAGGACGTGCGCATCAGCATAGAGGGCGATGCGGTGGTGGTCATCATCGATGAGCGGCCCATCATCGCCAACGTGAACTTCGTGGGTCTGAAGGAATTTGACACCGAAGCGCTGACCAAGTCCCTGAAGGACGTGGGCATCGGCGAGGGCAAGCCCTTCGACAAGGCGCTGGCTGATCGCGCCGAGCAGGAGCTCAAGCGTCAGTACCTGACCCGCAGCCTCTACGGCGCTGAGGTCACGACCACGATCACGCCCATCGAGCGCAACCGTGTCAACGTCAGCTTCAACGTGACCGAGGGCGAGCTGGCCAAGATCGCCGAGATCCGCATCCTGGGCACCAAGGTGTTTTCCGAGAGCACGCTGCTGGGCCTGCTGGAACAGACCACCAGCGGCTGGCTGACTTGGTACACCAAGACCGACCGTTACTCGCGCGCCAAGCTCAATGCGGACCTGGAAACCATCCGCAGCTACTACCTGAACCGCGGCTATCTGGAAGTGGCCATCACCTCCACCCAGGTGACCATATCGCCGGACAAGCAAAGCATCAGCATCGCCATCACGATCAGCGAGGGTCAGCCCTACACGGTGACCGGCGTGAAGCTCGAGGGTGACTACCTAGGCCGTGAGGAAGACTTCAAGCACCTGGTCATGCTCAAGCCCGGCCAGCCCTATCAGGGCGAGGCCGTCGCGGCCACGACGCGCGCCTTCAGCGACCTATTCGGCTCCTACGGCTATGCCTTCGCCCGCGTCGACAGCCGCCCCGAAATCGACCGCGCCACCGGCCAGGTCGTCGTCACCTTCATCGCCGAGCCACAGCGCCGTGTGTACGTGCGCCGGGTCATCATCTCCGGCAACTCGCGCACACGCGACGAAGTCATCCGCCGCGAGTTCCGCCAGTTCGAGTCTGCCTGGTACGACGGTCAGAAGATCAAGGCCTCGCGCGACCGCGTCGAGCGTCTGGGCTACTTCAAGGACAAGGAAGTCTCCATTGACACCCAGGAGGTGCCGGGCGCGCAGGACCAGGTCGACGTCATCCTGACCGTCGTCGAGCGCCCGACCGGCGCCATCACCGTCGGTGCCGGCTATTCCAGCCAGACCAAGCTGTCGTTCTCCGGCTCCATCCGCCAGGACAACGTGTTCGGCTCGGGCAACTACCTGGGCATCGACGTGGCCACCGCGCGCACCGGCCGGCAGTTCCAGATCAGCACCGTCGACCCCTATTTCACGGTGGACGGCGTGTCGCGTGCGCTGGACCTGTTCTACCGCACGACGCGCCCGATCAACACGCTGGGCGAGGAGTACCAGTACGTCACCAAGGGCGGCGCGATCCGTTTCGGCGTGCCGTTCTCGGAGCTGGACACGGTGTTCTTCGGCGTGGGCTATGAGCAGACCGACCTGACGACCTCACGCGGCCTGCCCAATAGCTACTTCCTGTTCCGCAACCAGTTCGGCGAGCGCAGCAACTCCGTGCCGCTGACCATCGGCTGGCAGCGCGACAGCCGCGACAGCGTCATCACGCCGATGAAGGGCATCTACCAGCGTGTGAACTTCGAGATCAGCCCGCTGGGTGACGCACAGTTCGCACGCCTGAACCTGCAGTACCAGCGCTACTTCGAGATCACCAACAAGATCACGCTGGGCCTGAACAGCGAACTCGGCTGGGGCGAGGGCATAGGCGGCAAGCCCTATCCCATCTTCAAGAACTTCTATGGCGGTGGTCTGGGCTCGGTGCGTGTCTTCGAGGCCGGCTCGCTGGGGCCGGTGGACGTCACCGGTTCGTACAGCGGCGGTAACCGGCGCCTGAATGTGAACGCCGAGCTCTACCTGCCGGTGCCCGGCAGCGGCAACGACAAGAGCTTCCGGATCTTCCTGTTTGGCGATGCCGGCAACGTGTGGGGCTCGCAAGAGAAGCTCAAGTTCGACAGCATCCGCGCTTCGGTCGGTATCGGCCTGTCGTGGATCTCGCCCATGGGTCCACTGCGCCTGAGCTATGGCAAGCCTATCCGCAAGGAACGCACGGATAGAATCGAGAAATTCCAATTCCAGATCGGGACTGCATTCTGATATGAGCAAGCTTTTGCAATCGGTGGCTCTGGCTGCTTCGATGGTGGTGGCCACGTCGGCCGTGCAGGCCCAGGAGCTGAAGATCGGCTTCGTCAACAGCGAGCGCGTGCTGCGCGAGGCCAACCTGGCCAAGGCTGCCCAGATCAAGCTGGAAGCAGAGTTCGGCAAGCGTGAGAAGGATCTGCGTGAGCTGGAAAACAAGCTGCGAAGCGCCGCCGAGAAGCTGGAGAAGGACGCGCCCACGCTGTCCGAGGCCGAGCGCAACCGCCGTCAGCGCGAGGTGCTGGAGCAGGACCGCGACCTGCAGCGCAAGAAGCGCGAGTGGCAGGAGGATCTGAACCAGCGCAAGAACGAGGAACTGTCGGCCGTCGTCGAGCGTGCCAACAAGGTCATCAAGCAGATCTTCGACAACGAGAAGTACGACCTCATCCTGCAGGACGCCATCCACTTCAGTCCGCGCGTGGACATCACCAAGAAGGTGATCGACACGCTGAACGCGCAGAAGTAAGCGCCGCCCGCGATGAGCCCGACACCCGTCGCGCTCTCCGAACTGATCGCCGCCTTGGGCGGCGATTTGCTTGGTGGGCCCGAAACGCGCATTGCCCGCATCGCGCCGCTGGACGAGGCCGACGAGCACAGCATCGCCTTCCTTGCCAACCCGCGCTACCAGGCCCAGCTCGCGACCACGCGCGCGGCCTGCGTCATCGTTGCGCCGGCGCTGGCGCAAGCTGCGGCAGCGCGCGGCGCGGCCATCGTCACGCCCGACCCCTACCTGTACTTTGCCCGCCTCACGCAATGGTGGGCCGCGCGCACGCGGCCGGCTGCCGTGGTCGGCGTGCACCCCAGCGCCGTCGTGTCGCCCGAGGCCAGCCTGGGGCAGGGCGTGGAGATCGGCCCGCTGGCCGTCATCGAGGCGGGTGCCGTCATCGGTGATGGCGCGCGCATCGGCGCGCACTGCGTGATCGAGCGCAATGCCCAGGTCGGCGCAGCCACGCGCCTGGCGCCGCGGGTGGTGCTGGGCTACGACTGCCGCATCGGCGCGCGCGGCATCGTGCACAGCGGCGTGGTCATCGGTGCGGACGGCTTCGGCTTCGCGCCGTCCAGCCAGGGCTACGTGAAGATCGAGCAGTTGGGCGCCGTCGTCATCGGCGACGACGTCGAGATCGGTGCCAACACCTGCATCGACCGCGGCGCGCTGAGCGACACCGTCATTGAGGACGGCGTCAAGCTCGACAACCTGATCCAGATCGCGCACAACGTCCACATCGGCCGCAATACCGCGATGGCGGGCTGCGGTGCCATCGCGGGCTCGACGCGGATCGGTGCGAACTGCACCATCGGTGGCGCGGTCAACATCATCGGCCACCTGAGCATCGTGGACGGCGTGCACATCACGGCCGGCACGTTGGTCACGCGGGACATCACCCAGCCCGGCGCCTACAGCGGCGCCTATCCCTTTGAAGACAATGCCAGCTGGCAGAAGAACGCGGCAACGCTGCGCCAGCTCCACAGCCTGAGAGAGCGTGTCCGCGCGCTTGAGAAGAAATGACGACTGACACGATCACGATGGACATCCACGACATCCTCAAGCGCCTGCCGCACCGCTATCCCATCCTGCTGGTGGACCGCGTCGTGGAGCTGGTCAAGGGCGAGCGCATCCGCGCGATCAAGAACGTGTCGATCAACGAGCCGTTCTTCCTCGGCCATTTCCCGCACCGCCCGGTCATGCCCGGCGTGCTCATCCTCGAGGCCCTGGCCCAGGCCGCGACGCTGCTGGCCATCGAGAGCGTGGGCATCACGCTGGACGACAACTCGGTCGTCTACTTCGCCGGCATCGACGGTGCCCGCTTCAAGCGCCCGGTCGAGCCTGGCGACCAACTGGTGCTGGAGGTGACGCTGGGCCGGGCCAAGGCCGGCATCTACAAGTTCACCGCCCGCGCGTTGGTGGGCGACCAGCTGGCGGCAGAAGCCGAGCTGATGTGCACGATGCGTCGCATCGAGGCCTGAAGGAAGGCGCGATGGCCATCCATCCCACCGCCGTCGTCGATCCGGCCGCCGAGCTGGACAGCAGCGTCGAGGTCGGTGCCTACACGCTGATCGGCCCGCACGTGAAGATCGGCGCGGGCACCAAGGTCGGCCCGCATGTCGTCATCGAAGGCCACACCACCATCGGCCGCGACAACACCTTCTTCCAGTTCAGCTCCATCGGCGCGGCCAACCAGGACAAGAAGTACGCTGGCGAGCCCACCACGCTGGTCATCGGCGACCGCAACACCATCCGCGAGTTCTGCACGCTGAACGTCGGCACTGTGCAGGATCGCGGCGAAACCACGGTGGGCGACGACAACTGGATCATGGCCTATTGCCACGTCGCGCATGACGTGGTCATTGGCAACGATTGCGTGCTGGCCAATGGCGCCACACTGGCCGGCCATGTGCGTGTGGGCAACCATGTCACCATCGGCGGCCTGACCGGCGTGCTGCAGCGCATGCGCATCGGCGACCACGCGATGATCGGTTTCCAGGCCCATGTGGCGCAGGACGTGCCGCCATTCTTGACGGTGGATGGCAACCCGCTCGTCGCGCGCGCCGTCAATCTGGTGGGCCTGAAGCGCCGCGACTTCAGCGCCGAACGCATCGGCGTCATCCGTCAAATGCACAAACTGCTCTACCGCAGCGGCCACACGCTGGACGAGGCCATGGCG
Source organism: Roseateles sp. (assembly GCA_046294815.1). Classification (GTDB taxonomy): domain Bacteria; phylum Pseudomonadota; class Gammaproteobacteria; order Burkholderiales; family Burkholderiaceae_C; genus Pelomonas. The sequence goes on from JBKBOJ010000035.1 coordinate 10,648, forward strand.
GCCATCGCGGCGTTGCGGGGCAGCGAGGGCGGTGCGGCGGATGCCGACATTGCCAACATGCTGGATTTCCTCGCCGCGTCCACCCGCGGCATTGTTCGGTAGCTGATGCAGACCGCGCCCCGCCTCGGCATGGTGGCCGGCGAGGCCAGCGGCGACCTGCTGGCTGGCCTGCTGCTGCAAGGCTTGCGCGAACGCTGGCCCGGGCTGAAGTCCGCAGGCATTGGCGGCCCCAAGATGATGGCCCAGGGCTTCGAGACCTGGTGGCCGCACAGCAAGCTGTCCATCTTTGGCTACGTCGACGCGCTGCTAAACCTCCGCGAGCTGCTGTCCATCCGTCAGCAACTGGGCAAGCGCCTGCTCGCCAGCCGGCCCGACGTCTTCATCGGCGTCGATGCGCCCGACTTCAACTTCGGCCTGGAGACGCGGCTGCGCGAGGCGGGCATCAAGACTGTGCACTTCGTCTGCCCGTCCATCTGGGCCTGGCGGCCCGAGCGCATCGAGAAGATTCGCGCCGCGGCCGACCATGTGCTGTGCCTGTTCCCGTTCGAGCCCGAGATCCTGCACCGCGCCGGCATCGGTGCGACCTACGTGGGACATCCGCTGGCCGACGCCATCGCGATGGAGCCGCCGCGCGCGGCGTCGCGCGAGAGCCTCGGTCTGTCTGAAGACGACACCGTCATCGCGCTGCTGCCCGGCAGCCGCAAGAGCGAGATCCACTACATCGCGCCGGCGCTGATCGGTGCCGCCAAGCGGATGGCCCAACCCGGCCGACGCTTCGTGATGCCCGTCGTGCCGGGTCTGCGCGGCCGGGTCGAGCCGTTGCTGCAGGGCGCCGACATCCAGCTCGTCGATGGCCAGTCGCATGCGGTGCTGGCAGCCTGCGATCTGGCCCTGGTGGCCAGCGGTACGGCCGCGCTGGAGGCGGCGCTGTTCAAGCGCCCCATGGTGATCGCCTACCGGATGAACCGGCTGAACTGGTGGCGCATGAAGGACAAGGCTTTGCTGCCCTGGGTGGGCCTGCCCAACATCCTGGCGCGCGAGTTCGTCGTGCCCGAGCTGATCCAGCACGCGTGCACGCCGGAGAACCTGGCCCGCGAGGCCGAGGCCTGGCTGGCCGATGCACCGCGCCGCGCCGCGGTGCAGCAACGCTTTGCCCAACTCCACGAACGGCTGCGCCAGAACACGGCGCAGCGGGCCGCCGATGCCATTGCGACGCTCCTCCAGGCCTGAGCAGGCATCCCTGGACTGGACGCCCGCCGGCCTGATCGCCGGCGTGGATGAGGCCGGCCGCGGGCCGCTGGCCGGGCCGGTGTTTGCGGCCGCCGTCATCCTGGACGACCTGAACCCCATTGCCGGCCTGGCAGACTCCAAGGCGCTGACCGCCGCCAAGCGTGCGCGGCTGTACGACGAGATCCGCGCCAAGGCGCTGAGCTGCTGCATCGCCCAGGCCAGCATCGAGGAGATCGATCGCCTGAACATCCTGCAGGCGACGATGCTGGCCATGCAGCGGGCGGTGATGGGCTTGCGCCTGAAGCCGGCGCTGGTGCGCGTGGACGGCAACCGCCTCCCGGTGCTGCCCATGGCGGCCGAGGCCGTCGTGAAAGGTGACGCCACCGTGCCGGCCATCTCGGCGGCCAGCATCCTGGCCAAGGTCGCGCGCGACCTGTTCTGCGAGCAGATGCATCAGAGCCATCCGCAATACGGCTTCGCCACGCACAAAGGCTATGGCACGGCCGAACACCTGGCGGCGCTGAAGGAGCATGGCGCCAGCCCCTGGCATCGCCGCAGCTTTGCGCCCGTCCGGGAGCATCTGCGATGAGCACGCAAGTCCTGCACATCAGCTCCCGCGACAACCCGGCGCTGGTGCGGCTGCGCAAGCTGACAGCCGACGCCGGCGCCTACCGCAAGACCGGCAGCGTCTGGATCGAGGGCGACCACCTGCTGCGCGCGGCCCTGCAGCGCGGCTGGACACCGGCGCTGGTCGTGCTGACCGACGCGGCCCTGCAGGACGGCGCACTGGCGCGCCTGGCCGAAGCCGCTCCGCGCGCCCTGGTCGTGCCCACCGCGCTGTTCAAGGGCCTGAGCGGCCTGGAGTCGCCCGCGCAGATTGGTGCCGAGCTGACGCTGCCGCCGGCACCAGCCATCGATCCCCAGGCCGCCAGCGTGGTGCTGGACCGCTTGCAGGACGCCGGCAACGTGGGTGCCATCCTGCGCAGCGCGGCGGCTTTCGGCGTGCGCCAGGTGCTGGCGCTGAAGGGCACGGCGGCGCTGTGGTCGCCCAAGGTCATGCGCTCCGGGCAGGGTGCGCATTTCGGGCTGCGCCTGTGCGAAGGCCTGTCCGCCGACGACCTTGCCGGCCTTGCCGTGCCGCTGATCGCCACCAGCCCCCATACCGAGCACCGGCTGGACCGCGTGCGGCTGCCCGACCCCTGTGCCTGGGTCATGGGGCACGAGGGCCAGGGGGTGTCGCCGGCGCTGATGGCGCGCTGTGCGTTGACCGTGGGCATTCCGCAGCCGGGAGGTGAGGAGTCGCTGAACGTCGCGGCGGCTGCCGCGATCTGCCTTTACGAGAGCGAACGGCAGCGTCAGCGAGGGGGGGAGGGCAGCACCCCTAGAAGATGAGAATTACTTGCATTTGATAATTAATCTCATTAAAGTCGGGTCATGCTTGTTGAACCCGACCCGCCCAAGCCCGTCGCGCCATCGGCTCAGGCGCGCGCCGACACAGCCGCTCCCCGTCGCATCGACAGCGCCGCGCTGCTGAGCCCCCGCGGCGAGGTGCACATCGTCCACCAGCAGCAGGTCTACCGCCTGCGTGTGACCAGACAGGGCAAGCTGATCTTGACCAAGTAGCCCTTTGCAACGACCTTTCCCCTCGACATCCGCGCCAGCCAGGCGCAGCCAGCCCGCGCTCTTCGTGCCGGAGTGATCGCGCTCCGCGTTGGAGGCTTGATCCATGGCTGATGCCTGCTGCGCCGCCCATGCGGCATTACCCGTCCGCGCCGGTTCGCGCCGCCGCCGCTTGTGGGAACTGGGCAGTCACGCGCACTGTCCTGTCATCGGTGTCTGCGTGCCGCTGCAGCGCGTGCGCCAGTTGGCGAAGAAGCTGTTGGTGCTGCAAGGGAACGAGGACGACTACACCCTGCATTGCAGCCTGGTGACGGCGGCTGCGCGGCGCAACGCGGTGGCGGAGGCGTTGCAGAAGGAGCTGGAGCAACGCTTCGCGCTGGACGTGCGCGCGGCGGCCAAGCTCAAGTGTCGTGATGGCCTGATGGCCTGGTGGCGGGCGCGTGCCGTCGGTGGCGAGATCGCCGGCGCGCTGTGGGCAACGCTCACGCATGCCCGCTGCGATGAGTGGCTGGAGATGCGCGTGCTGGGCCAGGTGCACATGCTGCAGCACCAGTTGGGTGCCGCGCAGCGCGTGGACGTGACGCGCTATCGCGAGCTGGCCGCCGAGCACCGCGCGCTGGCGCGCGACTACGCCGAGGTGCAGCGCCGCGTGACAGCCTGGAGCCAGGAGCGCGCCCGTGAGCAGCAGGCCTGGGAGCAGGCCCGCATGCAGGACCGTGCCGCATTGATCGCGCTGCAGACGCAGCTGGCGCAGGCCCTGGAGCAGTTGCAGCACTGGCAGGCGGTGCATCCCGACTTGCCGGAGCGCGAGGCGCTGCGCGAGCGCCTGGCCGAACAGGTGGAACGCAACCAGGCCCTGCAGCGCGAGGTCAACCGCCTGTCCTCCCGCTTGCCGGCGGCGCTGGAGATGGCTCCGTCCGCGCCGCCGCCCGCGCCCATGCAGGCCGTGGCCCATCCCGTACGGCTGCCCCACCGGGTGGTGCTGTGCGTGGGCGGGCGCGGTGGCAGCGTGCCGCAGTACCGCCAGGCGGTGGAGGGCTGCGGCGCGCAGTTTCTCCACCACGACGGCGGTGAAGAGCACAAGCCGGCGCAGCTGGAGCCGCAGCTGGCCGCGGCCGACCTGGTCATCTGCCAGACCGGTTGCATCAGCCACGACGCCTACTGGCGCGTGAAGGAGCACTGCAAGCGCCACCGCAAGCGCTGCGTCTTCGTCGAGACGCCCAGCCGCAGTGCCTTCGAACGTGCGCTGCAACTCGCGGTCGCGGGCGAAGGCAGCGCGCCTCCGCCCTGAGGGGAAGCCCCCAGCGGCGTCCACGCGCGTCGGTCGCAAACTGCGGGCGTTGCAGTTCTGCGGAGATTGGCTCATGCCTCCGGTTGCCTCGCCCCATCAGCTCGCGCGTCGCGCCATCGCCCTCGTCCTGGCGGGCGGCCGCGGCTCACGCCTCAAACAGCTCACCGATTCGCGCGCCAAGCCCGCGGTCTATTTCGGCGGCAAGTTCCGCATCATCGATTTCGCGCTGTCCAACTGCGTCAACAGCGGCATCCGCCGCATCGGCGTCGTCACCCAGTACAAGAGCCATTCGCTGCTGCGCCACATTCAGCGCGGCTGGAGCTTTCTGCGCGCCGAGTTGAACGAGACGGTGGACCTGATGCCCGCGCAGCAGCGGGTGGATGAGGAGAGCTGGTACCGCGGCACTGCCGATGCGGTCTACCAGAACCTGGACATCATCCAGAGCACCGGGGCCGAGTACATCGTCGTGCTGGCGGGCGACCACATTTACAAGATGGACTACTCCAACATGTTGGCCGACCATGTCGCCACGGGCGCTGGCTGCACGGTGGGCTGCATCGAGGTGCCCAAGGCGGAGGCCACCGCCTTTGGCGTCATGGCAGTCGACGATGCGCGCCATATCACCGCCTTCAAGGAGAAGCCTGCCGACCCGCCCTGCATCCCCGGCCGCGAAGACACCTGCCTGGCCAGCATGGGGATCTACGTCTTCAATGCCGACTACCTCTACCGCCTGCTGGCCGAAGACCTGGCCGACGCCAGCTCCAGCCACGACTTTGGCAAGGACGTGATCCCCAAGACCGTGGCCGAGGGCCGCGCCGTGGCCCACCCGTTCGGCATGAGCTGCATCATGAATCCCAACGGCGCCACGCCCTACTGGCGCGACGTGGGCACGCTGGACGCGTTCTGGGCCGCCAACCTGGACCTGGCCTCCATCAGCCCCGAGCTGGACATCTACGACACCGACTGGCCGATCTGGACTTACCAGCGCCAGCTGCCGCCGGCCAAGTTCATCCCCGACCACAACGGCATGCATGGCATGACGGTGAACACCATCGTCAGCGGCGGCTGCATCGTGTCGGGCTCGCACGTGGTGCACTCGGTGCTGTTCAACAACGTGCGCATCCGCAGCTTCTGCAACATCCATCAGTGCGTGTTGCTGCCCGGTGTCAGTGTGGGGCGGCACTGCCGGCTGACCAAGGTGATCGTCGACCGCGGCTGCGAGATCCCCGACGGCCTGGTCGTCGGCGAGGACGCCAAGCTCGACGCCGCCCGCTTCGAGCGCACCGACAGCGGCGTCGTGCTCATCACCAAGCACATGTTGGCCAAGCTCTGATCATGCGCGTGCTGCAAGTCAGCGCGGAGCTGTTCCCGCTGCTGAAGACTGGCGGCCTGGCCGACGTGGCTGGTGCGCTGCCCGCCGCACTGGCGGCGGCCGGCGCCGAGCCGCGCCTGTTGGTGCCGGGCTTTCCGGCCATCCGCGAATCGCTGAGCGAGGAATGCGCCGTCGCGCCCGTCGCGCTGCCGTGGAGCGAGGGGAGGGCGGCGCTGCTGCGCGGCTGCCTGCCGGGCTTTGCGATGCCGGTCTATGTGCTGGACGCACCGGGCCTGTTCGATCGCCCCGGCAATCCCTATGGCGATGCGGCCGGCGTGGCCTATGCCGACAACCACCGCCGCTTTGCGCTGCTGGGCCTGGCGGCCGCGCGTCTGGCCGAGGGCGTGGATGCCGCCTGGCGGCCGCAGATCGTCCATGCGCACGACTGGCACGCCGCCCTGGCCTGCGCCCATGTCGCGGCGAGCCGTGCGCGCCGCCGCACTGACGCGCGCACCGTCTTCACGGTGCACAACCTGGCCTACCAGGGGCTATTCCCGGCCGAGCTGTTCTGCGAGCTGGGCCTGCCGCCGCAGCACTACGCCGTCGAGGGCCTGGAGTTCTACGGCCAGGTGAGCTTCATGAAGGCCGGCCTGCATTTCGCCGATGCGATCACAACGGTCAGTCCGAGCTATGCAAAGGAGATCCAGACGCCCGAGCAGGGCTGCGGCCTGGATGGGCTGCTGCGCCGCCGCGCCGATGTGCTGCATGGCATCTTGAACGGTGTGGACTACGCCATCTGGTCGCCCGCGCACGACCGCAGCATCGCCCAGGTCTACAGCCTCGCGCAGCCTGAGGGCAAGGCCGCCTGCAAGGCCGCGCTGCAGCGCGAGTGCGGTCTGGACGTCAAGCCCGAGGCGCTGCTGTTCGGTGTCGTCAGCCGCCTGACCGAGCAGAAGGGCTTGCCGCTCGTGCTCGAAGCATTGAACGATCTGCTCGACGCCGGTGGTCAGTTGGTCGTCCTCGGCGCCGGCGATGCGCGCTTGGAAGCCGCCTTCTCCCACGCAGCCGCGGCGCACCCCGGCAAGGTGGCCCGGCGCACCGGCGTCGACGAGGACCTGGCCCACCGCATCTATGCCGGCAGCGACGTGATGCTGGTGCCCAGCCGCTTCGAACCCTGTGGCCTGACCCAGCTCTATGGCCTGAGCTATGGCGCGCTGCCGCTGGTGCATCGCGTCGGCGGCCTGGCCGACACGGTGGTCGACACCACGCTGGAGGACCTGGCCGCTGGCACCGCCACCGGCTTCGTCTTCAATGCCTTCACGGCCGAGGCCTATCGCCGTGCACTGCGCCGCGCCTTCGCGCTGTGGAGTCGGCCCGCGTACTGGGCGCGGGTGCGCAGCGCCGCCATGGCGCAGCGTTTTGGCTGGGAGGGGCCCGCCGCGCGCTATGTGGCGCTGTACGAGGCGCTGCTGGGGCGCCGCGCTGCCCTCTGAGGCGGGCCACCTTCTTCGACAAGGGCAGCGACAGCACGCGGCACAGCAGCCCGGCGTCCGTGTCCAAGGCGCCGACGGTGCCGAAGTGCTTGGCGCTGGCGGGCGATCCGCGAGGTAGCGCGGCGCAGTACTGGCGGGCGCGCTGCGCGAGCCAATCGGGGAGGCGGTGCTCAGTTGGGGGGTGCCGTCTGAATATCGATGAACGCCAGGGCCAGGCGCAGGCGCGCGGGGCCTGCCGCAGTGGCGTCGATGCGGGCCTGAACCAGGGCTGCGGCACCGGGCGCTGCTGCTGCATCGCTCTCCGGACCGCGTGAGGCATCACCACAGCCGGGCAGGCCGCCCAGGGCCATCCCCAGCCCCATGGCGAGCCAGTGCCGCGCGCGCCGCGGGACGGCCGGGGTGCGAGTGCCGGATGGAAGCCGGGCCATGGCAGCGCGAACCGTGCGGCGTCAGTAGATCAAACGGTCGGGCCGGATGTCGCGCAGGATGGTCGTGGCAATCTCTTCAATGCTCTTGTGCGTGGACGACAACCACGAGATCCCTTCGCGCTTCATCATGGCCTCGGCCTCGTTGACCTCGTAGCGGCAGTTCAGCACGTCGGCGTACTTGCTGCCGGGCCGGCGCTCGTTGCGGATGGAGGCCAGCCGCTCCGGGTCGATGGTCAGGCCGAAACATTTGCGCTTGTGCGGCAGCAGCGGTGCGGGCAGCTTGCGGCGCTCGAAGTCCTCGGGGATCAGCGGGTAGTTGGCTGCCTTGATGCCGTGTTGCATGGCGAGGTAGAGCGACGTGGGTGTCTTGCCGCAGCGGCTCACGCCGACCAGGATCACGTCGGCCGCATCCAGGTTCTTGGACGACTGCCCATCGTCATGGGCCAGCGAGAAGTTGATGGCCTCGATGCGGTCGTGGTACTCCTGGCTTTGCGCCACGTTGGCGAAGCGCCCCACGCGGTGGCTGCTCTTGGTCTGGAACTCCTCCTCCAGCGGCTCGATGAAGGTGCCAAACATGTCCATGACCCGGCCCTGGCAGTGCTCGCGCACGATCTTGAGCACGTCACGGTCCACCAGCGTGGCGAAGACGATGGGCCGGCGCCCCTCGCGCATGGCGACCTCGTTGATCTCGGCCACGACGGCATGGGCCTTGTCGGCCGAGTCGATGAAAGGGCGGCGCACATGGCGTGGCTTGATCTCGAACTGGGCCAGGATGGAGTTGCCAAAGGTCTCCGCGGTGATGCCGGTGCCGTCCGACACGAAGTAAACGGTTCTGTCGGTCATGGCGGGGATTCTCCGAGTTACGGCGCAGTCATGATAGCCAGCGGACTTAGGCCTCGCCCTTGAGCTTGGCGATGAGCTCGCTCATGACGGCACGCTCCTCGGCCGGCAGCTGGCTGGCGCGCAGCATCGATTCGTGTTCCAGTTCGCGCAGCCGCCATTCCAACTCGCCGACGACCGTCATCAGCTCAACCTGCAGCTTCGCGTCGCCCTGCTCGGCCAGGCTGGCCACCAGCGCGTCGGGGTCGTGCGCGTCCAGCCCGGTGCTGGAGAAGGCGGTCTGGATGCGCAGCAGGCGGTTCTGGCAGGCCTCCAGCACGGCGCGCAGCCCGGGGCGCGCCGCAGCGAGGCGCGCCTCAATCCACGGCCGGGCCTCGCGAAAGCGCTCCATTGCTGCCGCAATGCCCACGACGCGCGGGATGGCGGACTCCAGCGGCATGGGGTCCGCGACCGGCGCCGCCTCGGAGGTATCGGCCGCCGCGGCCGTCGTGATGGCCTCCGTCAGCTCGCGACTGAACTCGCCGGGGATGAGCTTGGTTGCGACGCTGGCGCGGGTCAGCGGCGTCGTGCTGGTCTCGACCAGTGCCATCAGCCACTCCGCCGCGCCCAGGATCTGACCGTTGATTGGCAGTGCTGTGCCCTGCAGGCCGAGCGGATAGCCGAAGCCATCGAGGCGCTCGTGGTGGTGCAGCACGGCGTTGGCGATGGCCTTGCCGGCGCCGGGCATCTGGCGCAGCACGCGTTCGGCGTTGGCGGGATGCGAGGCCACATGCCGCCACTGCGTCGGGCTCAGCGGCGTGCCCGGCCGCATGTAGGCGGGGTCGATGTAGAGCTCGCCGACGTCGTGCAGCAGCCCTGCCAGAGCCAGCATGCGATGTCGCTCGCTCTCGCCGGGCAGCGTGCGCCGGGCCAGGGCCAGCGCCAGCATGGCCACGCCAGTGGTGTGCTTGAGGCGGTCGCCCTGGTGCTCGGCGTAGACGGTCAGCAGCGATTGCACCGGCATGCTGAGCTCCAGCGTGGCCAGCGTTGTTGGCGCGGCGGGGTAGAGGTCGTGGTCGCAGAGGGCCTTGAGCAGCGGGTACTGCTCGAACAGTGCTTCGCCCAGTGGACCGAAGCTCTCGGGCATGACGCCCTCGGTGACCTGGATGCAGTCCTCCAGCGGCTTTTGCAGCTTGTGCAGCAGCAGGCGGTCGCGCACGCGCGCGTCGATCGGTGCACCCTTGGCCAGCAGCTTGATGCCGTTCCGGCTGACGATGTCTTCAGTGGCCGCGACAGCCCGCGACTCGGACACATGGATCACATGGTCGAGGTAATGCGGGTTGACTTGGGAGGCGGGATCGGCGGCCATGGAGCACATTGTGTCCAGCCGCCTGACGTCGATATTGATTTGCATCGACTGGATGGCAACGATTTCACGCCCCCCTCGAAAACGGGGCAGGGTTGCGGTCCGGGACATTCGTCACGGCGCGGCGCCGTTACCCGATGAAACTCAAGCCCTAGAATGCGCCGCAATTCCTCGCGATCAGCCCCATGCGCCGCCCCACCCTCCGAGAAGAATCCAGAAATGGGTGGAGCCGCTCCTGCCTTGAGCCTGCCGGCTCGGCACCCGGCGTGGACGACGCGACGACACCGGTTTTTCAACCTCCCGGAGTTTTTCTATGTCCACCCTGTTCGAGGCGACCGCCCTGGTCGTACCGTTTGAGAACCTGAGGATGACCGATGTCGAGGCAGTTGGCGGCAAGAACGCCAGCCTCGGCGAAATGATCTCGCAGCTTGCCGCCAGCGGCGTGCGCGTGCCCGGCGGCTTCGCCACCACGGCCCATGCGTTCCGGCAGTTCCTCAAGCATGAAGGGCTGGACGCGCGCATCGCGGCGCGGCTGGCTGCGCTGAACATCGACGACGTGCGCGCGCTGGCCGAGGCCGGCGCGGAGATCCGTGGCTGGATCGAGGCCCAGCCCTTTCCGGCCGACCTGGAGGCCCAGGTGCGCGCGGCCTATGCGCGGCTGACCGCCGACAACCCTGATGCCACCTTTGCCGTGCGCTCGTCCGCGACGGCCGAAGACCTGCCCGACGCGTCCTTCGCTGGCCAGCAGGAAACCTTCCTGAACGTGCACGGCATTGACGAAGTGCTGCACAAGATGCGCGAGGTGTTCGCGTCGCTCTACAACGACCGCGCCATCAGCTACCGCGTGCACAAGGGCTTTGCGCATGGCGACGTGGCGCTGTCGGCCGGCGTGCAGCGCATGGTGCGCAGCGACCTGGGCTCGGCCGGCGTCATGTTCACCATCGACACCGAGAGCGGCTTCCCCGACGTCGTCTTCATCACGTCCAGCTACGGCCTGGGTGAGACGGTGGTGCAGGGCGCCGTGAACCCGGACGAGTTTTACGTGCACAAGCCCGCGCTGAGGGCCGGCAAGCAGGCCATCATCCGCCGCAACCTGGGCTCCAAGCTGATCCGCATGGAGTTCGCGACGCCCGAGGAAAAGGCAGCGTCTGGCAAGCTGGTCAAGACCGTGGAGACCGCGCCGGAGCAGCGCAACCGCTACTCGCTGACCGACGCGGAAGTGACCGAGCTGGCCAAGTACGCGCTGATCATCGAGCAGCATTACGGGCGCGCGATGGACATCGAGTGGGGGCGCGACGGCGTGGACGGCAAGCTCTACATCTTGCAGGCCCGCCCCGAGACGGTGAAGAGCCAGGCGGCCGGCCAGGTCGAGCACCACTACAAGCTCAAGGCGCACAGCGCCGTGCTGGCCGAGGGCCGTGCCATCGGCCAGAAGATTGGTACCGGCCCAGTCCGTCTGGTGGAGAGCGTCGCCGAGATGGAGCGCGTGCAGCCCGGCGACGTGCTAGTCACCGACATGACCGACCCGAACTGGGAACCGGTGATGAAGCGCGCCGCGGCCATCGTCACCAACCGTGGCGGCCGCACCTGCCATGCGGCCATCATCGCGCGCGAGCTGGGCATCCCGGCGGTGGTGGGCTGCGGCGACGCGACGAGCAAGCTCAAGGACGGCCAGCTCGTCACGGTGGCTTGCTCCGAGGGCGACACCGGCTACATCTACGACGGCCTGCTCGAGACCGAGGTCAGTGAGGTGCATCGCGGCGAGCTGCCGTATTGCCCCATCAAGATCATGATGAACGTCGGCAATCCGCAGCTGGCCTTCAACTTCGCGCAGATGCCATCGGCCGGCGTGGGCCTGGCCCGGCTGGAATTCATCATCAACAACAACATCGGCGTCCATCCCAAGGCCATCCTGGACTATCCCAACATCGATGCCGACCTGAAGAAGGCGGTCGAGTCGGTGGCCCGCGGCCACGCGTCGCCACGTGCCTTCTACGTGGACAAGCTGGCCGAGGGTGTGGCCACCATCGCTGCAGCCTTCTACCCGCGGCCGGTCATCGTGCGGCTGTCGGACTTCAAGTCCAACGAGTATCGCAAGCTCATCGGCGGCACGCGCTACGAACCCGACGAAGAGAACCCCATGCTGGGCTTCCGCGGTGCGTCGCGCTACATCAGCGGCGACTTCCAGGACGCCTTCGCGATGGAGTGCGAGGCTCTGAAGCGCGTGCGCAAGGACATGGGCCTGACCAACGTCGAGATCATGGTGCCCTTCGTGCGCACGGTGAAGCAGGCCGAGCGCGTGGTCAGCATGCTCGCCGAGCGCGGCCTCAAGCGCGGCCAGGACGGCCTGCGCATCATCATGATGTGTGAGGTGCCCAGCAACGCCATCCTGGCCGAACAGTTCCTGGAGCATTTCGACGGCATGTCCATCGGCTCCAACGACCTGACGCAGCTGACCCTGGGGCTGGACCGCGACTCGGGCCTGGAGCAGCTGGCCGGCGACTTCGACGAGCGCGACCCGGCCGTCAAGGCCATGATCTCGCGCGCCATCCGCGCCTGCCGCGCCACCGGCAAATACATCGGCATCTGCGGCCAGGGCCCCAGCGACCACCCCGACTTCGCCGACTGGCTGGCCGAGGAAGGCATCGTGTCCATCTCGCTGAATCCCGACACCGTCATCGAGACCTGGCAGCGACTGGCCGCCGTGAAATAGGGTTTCCCCGCCCCGATTTGCCGGGACAGCGCAGGCCTGGGCTTGCGCTGCCATTGCAGACAATCGCGCCGCTTGCTTGAGAATAAGGGAGGTATTCAAGTATGAAGCGACGCATTCGGGTATTGGCATCGGTCGGTTTTTTGACGACGCCGGCGGCATTGTTTTCAGGCCCTGCTATGGCTGACAGCTGCGAAATTGGGCCGACATGCTATATCAGCGGCAACAGTTCACCGGCGCCTTGCCCGGTTAATGCAACGTGCATTCCCGGTGGGGCTTACTCAGGTGGTGGTGGAGGCGGCAGTAGCGGAAGCGGCTCCATTCCTGAAAATGAGGCGCAAACCAGGCCGCCTGCCCCGCCGCCGAAGACGCCGGAGCAGAAGGCGGCAGAGAAGGCAAAGTGCGAAAGTGATCGGATCGATTCGCGCACGGAAGTCTCCAACATCTACCAAGCCAATATGGCCTTTTGCGCGTCGAGTAACAGTACCAGCTATGGGTACTTTATCGAGCAATGGAAACGTTTCTTGAAAGAAGCTGTGAATGTGGGGCCCGGCAATTGTGCGGACGTGAATAACACCAATTACGCCAGGTCGAACTATGAAATTGATGTCAGGCGTGATGTATGCGTGGCTGCCGCTGAGCGGGGGTAATATTTATGTTGCGGCGTGGTAAGTTGATGTATGGGCTGGTGGCGGTTCTTCTTGGCTGCTCCGTCTTTTATTGGGTTGCGCGCAACTCAAGTTTAACGGGCGGCAATGTTGAAGGTGCTGCATCGGCGGATTTGGGTTCGGCTAAATCAAGCGAGCCCGCTCCTGCCAATTTGAAGGAGCCATCCCTTTCGTCAAGTGCGCCGCAATCAGTTGAAGGCGGCGCCCAAAGCTCGCAAAGCCCGGTTGGGGTGCTGCGGGCAGGGGCGCCCCGTCAGCTTGACTGGAATAGATATCCAGGCACTTTGAGTGACCAGATATCAACTGCCTTTGCCAGTCGTGATGGTGACATGGCGATCGACTTGGCTGCGAAGCTGCAGGAATGCAGCGTGAATTCAAAGACTCTGGAAATAGAAAGCTCCAGGGGCGGCGAAGCCAATAGTAGTTCTGAGGTGCGGCAAGTCCGTAATGCGCGTTTGCAGGAGTATCAGCGGCAAATGGCGAGCTGCCAGACCGTGAGCGGCGATCTTCGACAGGTCCGTCAACGCCTTTTGGATGTGGCAATCGAGAAGAAGGTCTTTGGTGCAGCTTCGCAAGCATTTCTGGACGGGGGGCGTAGTGCACCGCTGTTGCAGCAACTGGTGGATGACGCACAAAATGGCGATGTTTCGGCGCTGTTCCAAATGGCAATAAACAAGACAAGTCTGTTTGGTGTCGATGCGGATACGCAGACGGCGGTTCGTTATGCGTTGAAGATGGCGGCAGAGGATCCCGCTGTGGGTGCGCGCGTGAAGTTTTATTTCGAACAGGCGCAGGTGCTCGCTGTACCTCTTGCAGGCGAGAAGTATCCTAAGTTTGATTTTTCAGACATCGATGGCGGCGTGCGTGCCAGAGGTTTGGCAATCAGCGCCAAGATTGTCGATCGAATGATCAAGTCTTGAATTTATTTCAAAGAGCGTACGAAAAGCTGTCTGCGTTAATATGTTTGGTGCGCAAGCCAGTTTGTTTGCAGCAAGAAGCGCCGAAGCCGGAATATCAGCTTGAATAAAGATTGTTTGGAAGAGCTGAGCCCGTTTTCGCTCGTCGAATGTGAACTGCCGGTCTACGCCGGTGAAAAGCGTAGGTGGACCTCGAAGATCGGCTCGGGCCGTCATGCGCTGGCGTTCAGGCCTGTCGATGCTGGCAACGTGGGGTCTTTGGTGCCGCAGGGGCACATCACCGCGGCCTTGGAGATGTACGGCGGTTCCGGGCTTGGCGCGAATGCCGGTGGCGTTCGTTGCGCGAACTACGCTGGCAGCCAGATCAAGGGCATAGGCCCCAGCGTGCTGGCGGGGCCGGGTACGGACAAGTGGCATCGCCACGGCGCACTCTCGCTACAGGATGCCGTACGCGAAACTCTGATGGGGGAACTGTTCGCCACGGCGGCGCCGCACGGTGCAGTGCGTGCGCTCGGCATTGCGGATCTGGGTTTTGGCTTTGCGACGGAGATCGGCGAAGAAAAGCTGCCAGGCTCGGCGCCGCGTGCCCTCCTGTATCGGGAACTGTCGGTGCGAGTTGCGCATTTCATGCGCTCGTCTTTCCTGGACGTCGGGTCCGAGTTGGCCGAGCGTGAACTGCTGCGCATGCGTGACGGCATTCCCCGGCTCGCCAACTGGCTGTGCCGCTATCTGGGCGAGCCGAGTTTCGAACTGGCCGCCCAGGGCCTGTTCCTGATGTTCGAACCCCTGATGAACCAGATGGCCGTGTTGCGCACCAAGCGCCTGGTTCATGGCTCGCTGATTCCCTCCAACTTCTGCATCGACGGGCGCTTGTTGGACTTCACCACCAGCACGGCGCTCTCGACGCTGCAGCCCGTCATGGTGAGCCTGGGCGGGCTCACGAGCCAGCAGCAGCATCACCAGGTGCTGCAAGCGCTGCCGGACCTGTTGTTCTACATCTCGAAGTACGACGCGCGCTGCGCGGCGCGGCGCGAGCGGGTTCAACAGGTGTCGAGCGAACTGACGGCGCGGCTCAACGGGCTGCACCACAACTATCTGATGCGCGAGCACCTGGCACTGCTTGGCTTCCCGGTTCAGCAGGCAGTGCAACTGGATGACGGCGCGAAGGCGAAGCTGCTATCTGCACTTGTGCAGGCCATCGGCTGTGGCTCGGTGCAGGGGCATCTCTATTTCGGCGGCGATGAACATCCCATGCTGCCCCAGGCGGGCGTGGACGACCTGTTCAGCCTGGTGGTGGCCGGCGTGCAGGCGGCGACGGGACTGAGGTTGCCGGTGTCATCCGCATACCGGCCCGAACCCGAGGCATTTCCGGCAGGCGTCGTGCGCGAGTTCGTCGAAGCCTTCCGGATCGCTGCTGGGAGTCTGGCCGATGCGGAGCTGAGTGGGCCGGAGCAGGGTATGGCCTGGGTGATTCGGGCGATGCAACGCAACGCCGACCTGACGCCGCTCTACAGACGGCACCTCGATGGCGTGATCCACGAGGTCTGCATGAGCGGCGGTGATTTCGGCGCTCTGATCGACGACACGCTGGCCGACTGGCGTGGCGTGTTCGAGTGCGCGGCGGACGGCCAGGTGGCGCTGGGCGGATGGCTGACATCGGAGAGTGTGTCGCTGACCGCCGATGGCCGTTTGCAGCGTGGCGATCAGCGGCTGAGTCCCTTGGCGCTTTTGGACATTGAGCCTGCGGCCCGTGCGCGCCTCAGAAGCCGATGGCTGTTCGACGTCGCGGCCGCGAACCGGCCGCATTGACCGGTTTGGATATGGGACTGTTGGCATGTTGAAGCTGACGCGCGAATGCACCATGCTGGACCCCGAGCGCCAGCGCGTGGTCGGGGCGGTGTCCTTGATCCTGGCCGAACAGGAGGGCTGGAGAGGTGACTTGCGCACCTTGCTGGCAGAAGAGATCTTGCCCTGCGCGCGGCACGGCAAGATTGCCTTCTTCCTGAACTTCGACCGGGTCCCTGTGGGCTTTGTCACCTGGGCCCACCTCAGCGAAGAGACCGAGCAGCGCCTGTTGACGACGATGGACCCCTGGCTGCACCTCAGCGAATGGAACGAGGGGCCGTCGCCCTGGATCCGCTGGCTCCACCTGCCTCAAGGCTTCAGGCGCGAGGGCCTGCGCCTGTGTCTGGATGAACTTTTTCCAGATGCGCCGTCCGTGCGGGTGATGTTCCGGCGCAAGGCGGCAATCATGGCGCTTGAACTGGAGCGGCCTGTGATCGAGCGCTTGGCCCGTCTCACGCGCTGAGGAAGAGGCTCCGCGGGAATCGGGATTGCCGCACTGCCAACTTCGATGTCGGCCCGCGATGATGAGGGCGTGAGCCACCTGCATCGCCGCTATTTCCTCTTTGCCCTGAGCTTCATCGCGATGGTCGTCGGCCTGGGCGTGGCCGAACGCAACGGCCTGCCCAAGGCCTGGATAGGCTATACCTTCCTGGGGGCGACGGTGGCCGTCTATGCCGTGATCGGCATCCTGTGCCGCACCGCCGATCCGGCCGAGTACTTCGTCGCTGGCCGCCGCGTGCCGCCGCTGTACAACGGCATGGCTGCGGGCGCCGACTGGATGAGCGCTGCCACCTTCATCGGCTTGGCCGGCACCCTCTATGCAAGCGGCTATGCGGGGCTGGCCTATGTGATGGGCTGGACCGGCGGCTTCGTGCTGGTGGCGCTGTGCATCGCGCCCTATCTGCGGCGCTTGGGGCAGTACACGCTGGGCGACTTCCTGGCTGAGCGCTTCGAGAGCCGCACATTGCGCCTGGTCGGTGCGGCTGCCGCCATCCTGGTGTCCTTCGTTTACCTGGTCGCACAGATCTATGGCGTGGGGCTGATCACCTCGCGGCTCACCGGGCTGGGCTTCGAGGTGGGCGTGTTCGTGGGTCTGGGCGGCGTGCTGGTGTGCTCCTTCCTGGGTGGCATGCGGGCCGTCACCTGGACCCAGGTCGCGCAGTACCTCATCATGATCCTGGCCTACCTGGTGCCGGTCATGTGGCTCAGCGTCAAGCAGACCGGCTGGCCCTTGCCGCAGCTGGTCTATGGCCAGCAACTGCACCGGCTCGCCGAGCGCGAGCGCGAGCTGATCCGCGACCCCGCCGAGCTTCAGGTGCGCGCCATCCACCAGCAGCAGGCCGCAGCGGCCGCGGCGCGTCTGGCCGACGTGCCCAAGGCCTTGGTCGAGCAGCAGACCAAGGCGGCGGCCCGCATCGCCGCATTGAAGGCGCAGGACGCGCCGCTGGCCGAGATCCAGGCCGCGGAGAAGCAGCGCGCCGCGCTGCCGCGCACGTCCGCCGAGGCCGAGGAGCGCTGGCGGCGCGAACTCGCCGCCGAGACGCAGTACGCCAAGCCCTTGTCCGGGTTGGCGCCGCACAACCAGCCCTTCGCGGGCGATCCGGAGGGTGACCTGGGCCAGCGCGACCAGGCCGCCGAATCGCGGCGCAACTTCATCGCCCTGATGTTTTGCCTGATGGTCGGCACCGCCGGTCTGCCGCACCTGCTGACGCGCTACTACACCACGCCCTCGGTGGCTGCGGCGCGTGAGTCGGTGGCGTGGTCGCTGGTGTTCATCTGCCTGCTCTATCTGACGGCGCCGGCGCTGGCGGTCATGGTCAAGACCGAGGTGTTCAACGACCTGGTGGGGCGCAGCTTTGACCAGTTGCCGGCCTGGATCAGGCAGTGGCAGCGCGTCGATCCCGCGCTGCTGTCGGCCGTGGACCTGAACGGCGACGGACGTCTGCAACTGGGTGAGCTGCGGCTGCACCCTGATCTCGTCATGCTGATCATGCCGGAGCTGGGCGGGCTGCCCTATGTCATTTCGGGCATGGTGGCCGCGGGCGGGCTGGCGGCGGCGCTGTCCACCGCCGACGGGCTGTTGCTGGCCATCTCCAGTGCGCTCTCGCATGACCTGTACTACAAGGCCATCAATCCCGAGGCCTCGCGCACGCGGCGGGTGACACTGTCCAAGGCCTTGCTGCTGGCTGCGGCGCTGGCGGCAGCGGCGGTGGCGTCCACGCGGCCGGCCGACATCCTGGCCGTCGTCGCGGCGGCGTTCTCCATTGCGGGTTCGACCTTCTTTCCCGCCCTGGTGGCCGGCGTGTTCTGGCGTCGCGCCAACCGCGCGGGCGCGCTGGCGGGCATGCTGACCGGCCTGGCGGTCTGCGTGGCCTACCTCGTGGTGGCCCAGCCCGGCCTGCGCGCGCTGGTGGGCCTGCCGGGTGCGGCGACGCTGGTCTGGGGCATACAGCCGGCGTCGGCTGGCCTGTTCGGCGTGCCGGCCGGCGCGCTGGCGCTGGTGCTCGTCAGCCTGCTCACCGCTGCGCCGGGCCAGCGCGCGCGGGACCTCGTCGACATGCTGCGCAGTCGGCCACCGGCCTGATGCTCGCGCTGCGCGCTGCGGAATTTGGTACTTCCCGCAGGCCAGGCTAGAATTCGAGGCTTCGCCTTGCCGCAACCACGAGTAGACGCCGTGGCGCGGCTTCCTCAGGCCGCGTCGTCATCCCGACGGCGCCGGGCTGGAATCCACAAGGAGTACTCATGCGTCACTATGAAATCGTTCTGCTGATCCATCCGGATCAAAGCGAACAGGTTCCGGCCATGCTGGAGCGCTACAAGGGTCTCGTCACTGCCGGTGGTGGTGTCGTGCACCGTGTCGAGGACTGGGGCCGCCGCCAGCTGGCCTACCAGATCCAGAAGCTCGCCAAGGCCCACTACCTGTGCCTCAACATCGAAGCCAGCAAGGAAGTCCTGAGCGAGCTGGAAACCGGCTTCCGCTTCAACGACGCCGTGCTGCGCCACCTGACCGTGGTGCAGGACAAGGCCATCACGACCCCTTCGGTCATGATGAAGGCCGTCGAGCGCGAGGAAGCCCGCAAGGCGCCGCAACAGGAAGCGGCCTGAGCCAGAACCTTCGCAGAACCAGGTTTGAGCAGTAGCGCCGGCGCGTGAACCAGCTTTCGCTGTCGGCACAGATCCAGCAACTCGGACAAGTTCGCTATACCCCTGCCGGGCTCATGGCCCTGGACGCAAGCCTCAAGGCCGAGTCCGACGTCATCGAAGCCGGCAAGCCGCGCAAAGTCTCCCTGGAGATCAAAGCGGTGGCGGTGGGCGAGGTGGCCAAGCAGTTGCAGGCGCTGGGAGTCGGTGGCCATGCGGTATTCCGCGGCTTCCTGACCCATCAGCGCAACGGCCGGGGCTTTGTCGCCCACGTCACCGTGATCGAGCCCGCTGCTGTTGCTGAACCTGGATGAGTTTGAACCGGATAGATTTAACAGAGGTCCACTATGCCCCCGCCCCGTGGTAAAGGTCGCTTCTCCAAAGACAAGAAGCCCAAGCGCAACCAACAGTCGCTGCTGTTCCGCCGCAAGCGTTTCTGCCGCTTCACCGTCGCCGGTGTCGAGCAGATCGACTACAAGGACATCGACACGCTGCGCGATTTCATCGCCGAGAACGGCAAGATCACGCCCGCTCGCCTGACCGGCACGCGCGCCTTCTTCCAGCGCCAGCTGACGGTTGCCATCAAGCGCGCCCGCTTCCTGGCCCTGCTGCCGTACAGCGACCAGCACAAGGTCTAAGGAGCTGACGACATGCAAGTGATCCTGCTCGAAAAAGTGGCCAACCTTGGCAACCTCGGCGACGTCGTCAAGGTCAAGGACGGCTATGCCCGCAATTTCCTGATCCCGACCAAGGCCGCCCGTCGCGCCACCGAGGCCGCCATCAAGGAATTCGAAGCCAAGCGCGCCGAACTCGAGAAGGCTGCCGCCGAGAAGCTGGCCGCCGCCCAGAAGCTCGGTGAGGCCATCGCCGGCAAGACTGTGCGCATCGCCCAGAAGGCCGGTGTGGACGGCCGGCTGTTTGGCTCGGTGACCAACGCCGACATCGCCGAGGCGCTGACCAAGGCCGGCACGCCGGTCGCCAAGTCCCAGGTGCGTCTGCCCAACGGCCCGCTGAAGACTTTGGGCGAGTTCCCGGTCAGCGTCGTGGCCCACACCGATGTCGTCGTCGACGTCACGGTTCAAGTGGTTGCCGAAGCCGAGTAAGCAGTCAGAAGTAAGCTCGCTTCCCCTGATGTGCGACCGTCATTGACGGCGCAACATCGAAAGAAGGCCGAGGCCCTCAGGGTTTCGGCCTTCTGTCTTTCAAGGCCGGGTTTTCCAGCGCTGCCCACCGCTTGTTCCCCGCTCGTCCACAGCTTTGTCCACAGGCATGTCCGCGATCTTTCCCGCTTCTTCTTCCGCCGCGCCTCAAGACGACGAAGTGGCGCGCCTGCGCGTGCCGCCGCACTCGGTGGAGGCCGAGCAAAGCGTGCTCGGCGGCCTGCTGATCGACAACTCGGCCTGGGACCGCGCCGCCGACCTGCTGACCGACAGCGACTTCTATCGCTTCGAGCACAAGCACATCTACACGGCGATCGGCAAGCTCATCAATGCCGGCAAGCCGGCCGACGTCGTCACCGTCTTCGACGAGTTGACCTCGCTGGGGCGCGCCGAGGAGTGCGGCGGCCTGGCCTACCTGAATGCGCTGGCACAGAGCGTGCCGAGTGCCGCCAATCTGCGCCGTTATGCCGAGATCGTTCGCGAGCGCGCCATCCTGCGCAAGCTGGTGGCGACCTCCGACGAGATCGCCACCGCCGCCATGAATCCGCAGGGCCGGGCGGTCACGCAGATCCTGGACGAGGCCGAGGGCAAGATCTTCCGCATCGGCGAGGAGGGCTCACGCAGCCGCCAGGGCTTCCAGAGCATGGACCAACTGGTGGTCGCGCTGATCGATCGCGTGAACGAGCTGGCCGAAAGCGGCGCGCAGGACGTGACCGGCGTGCGCACCGGCTTCTACGATCTGGACAAGCAGACCGCCGGCCTGCAGCCCGGCGACCTCATCGTGCTGGCCGCGCGCCCGTCGATGGGCAAGACAGCCTTCGCGGTCAACATCGCCGAGAACGTGGCCATCAATGAGGGTCTGCCGGTCGTCATCTACTCCATGGAAATGGGTGCGGCCCAGCTGGCGCTGCGGATGGTTGGCTCCATCGGCCGCATCGACCAGAGCCATCTGCGCACCGGGCGCCTGACCGATGACGAATGGAGCCGCCTGTCGGAGGCGGTGGACAAGCTCGGCAAGGCGAGCATCTTCATCGACGAGAGCCCGGGCCTGTCGCCCTCCGAGGTGCGCGCCCGCGCACGGCGCCAGGCGCGTATCTGCGGCCAGCTGGGGCTCATCGTCATCGACTACCTGCAGCTGATGACGGGCAACGGCGGCGGCAGTGAGGAGAACCGCGCGACCGTGCTGGGCGAGATCTCGCGCGGCCTGAAGGCGCTGGCCAAGGAGCTGAAGTGCCCCGTCATCGCGCTGTCGCAGCTGAACCGCTCGGTGGAGCAGCGTCCCGACAAGCGACCCATGATGTCCGACCTGCGCGAGTCTGGCGCCATCGAGCAGGATGCCGACATCATCATGTTCATCTACCGCGACGAGTACTACACCAAGGACGAGTGCAAGGAGCCCGGGGTCGCGGAGATCATCATTGCGAAACAGCGCAACGGCCCGGTGGGCACGGTGAAGCTGGCCTTCCAGCGCATGCACACCAAGTTCGAGAACCTCGCTCCAGGGTATGCGAGCGCGGGGCGTGACGAGTACTAGGAGCCTGTCGGGCACATTGCCCGGGGCCTGCTGCCCGGAGGGATGACGAGCTTTTTGTACTCGCGCGGCATCCGGGGGCGGTGTATTTCACGGATCAAGGCTGGCATTCGGCCTTCGCCCTCCGCGTTTGCCTCCTACAGTACCGCTGGGGAGGCAGTCGACATTCCCGTCGCTTGGCGAAGTCAGGATCAAGCTCCATGCGCAACAACCAACCCATCACCCAACGCGAATACCCCTTCCCCGCCGGCCAGGTGCTGGTGTCGGTGACCGACCCGCAGGGCCGCATCACCTGGTGCAACCCGGCCTTCGTGGCGGTCAGTGGCTATGCCGAGGCCGAGCTGCTGGGCCAGCCGCACAACATCGTGCGCCACCCTGACATGCCCGAGGAGGCCTTTCGCGACCTCTGGGCCACCGTGGAGTCTGGCCACCCCTGGCAGGGCCTGGTGAAGAACCGGCGCAAGAATGGCGACCACTACTGGGTGCTGGCCAATGCCACGCCGGTATTTGCCGGCGAACGCATCGTGGGCTACATGTCGGTGCGCAGTGCGCCCACGCGGGAGCAGGTGCAGGCCGCCGAGGCGCTGTATGCCCAGATGCGTGAGCAGGCCGCCCGCGGCCGCCAGCGCCTGGCGCTGCGCGGCGGTCAGGTGGTGCGGCGCGACGCGCTGGGCCGCGCCGTGCAGGCGCTCGCCGCCGCTTGGCGTGCTGGGGGCCTGGATGGGCTGGCCACGCTGGCCGCTGCCGCGTTGGCTGCGGCGGTGGCAGC
>JBKBOJ010000036.1:0-32637 GCA_046294815.1 Roseateles sp.
GGGGCGGGGCGCCGAGGCGGCGCTGGCGGCCTGGCCGGCGGGCACCGCCACGACCGGGCGCGCCGCCGCAGGCGGGCGCTGCAGAATGTCCTTGTCCGGCGTCCCGGACGGCGGCGGCCGGTCGCTGTACTGCACGTTGCCCTTGGCGTCCTTCCACTTCCACTGAGCCTGGGCGGATCCGGCCAGCACCAGGCCGAACAGAGCGACGAAGAGTGCCTTGTGATGCATGGGGTCAGTGTAGCGTCGGGGCGTCCTTATAATGCCGCTTTGCGTCTGGAGCTTTCCTCATGCGCCTTCTCGGCAAAGCGCTCACCTTCGACGACGTTCTGTTGGTGCCAGCGTTCTCCCAGGTGTTGCCCCGCGACACCAGCCTTGCGACCCGCCTGTCGCGCAACATCCCCTTGAACCTGCCGCTGGTGTCCGCTGCCATGGACACGGTGACCGAGGCGCGTCTGGCGATCGCCATCGCGCAGGAGGGCGGCATCGGCATCGTGCACAAGAACCTGTCCGCCGAGGCGCAGGCGCGCGAGGTGGCACGGGTCAAGCGCTACGAGAGCGGCGTCGTCCGCGAGCCGCTGACGGTCAGCCCCGATGCCACCGTGCGCGACATCGTCGAGCTGCAGCGTCAGAACGGCTTCTCGGGTTTCCCGGTCGTCGAGGGCAAGCGGGTCGTCGGCATCGTCACCGGTCGTGACGTGCGCTTCGAGACGCGCATGGACGCCAAGGTGCGCGAGATCATGACGCCGGCCGAGAAGCTCATCACCGTCAAGGAAGGCGCGTCGTTGGACGAGGCCAAGGCGCTGATGCACACCCACAAGCTCGAGCGCGTGGTCGTCGTCAATGACGCCTTCGAGCTGCGCGGCCTGATGACGGTGAAGGACATCACCAAGCAGACCAGCTTCCCCAACGCCGCGCGTGATGCCCATGGCGGCCTGCGCGTCGGCGCAGCGGTGGGCTTCGGCGAGGACACCGAGCAGCGCGTGGAACTGCTGGTCAAGGCCGGCGTGGACGTCATCGTCGTGGACACCGCCCATGGCCACAGCGCGGGCGTGCTGGAGCGCGTGCGCTGGGTCAAGCGCGCCTACCCGCAGGTGGACGTGATCGGCGGCAACATTGCCACCGGTGCCGCCGCGCTGGCGCTGGTGGAAGCGGGCGCGGACGGCGTCAAGGTTGGCATCGGCCCGGGCTCCATCTGCACGACCCGCATCGTCGCCGGCGTGGGCGTGCCGCAGATCACCGCCATCGACAACGTCGTGACGGCGCTCAAGGGCACTGGCGTGCCGGTCATCGCCGACGGCGGCATCCGCTACTCGGGCGACGTGGCCAAAGCCATCGCGGCTGGCGCCGACGCGGTCATGATGGGCGGCGCCTTCGCCGGCACCGAGGAAGCGCCGGGCGAGACCATCCTGTACCAGGGTCGCACGTTCAAGAGCTACCGCGGCATGGGCTCCATGGGCGCCATGGCCAAGGGCAGCGCGGACCGCTACTTCCAGGCCGAGTCGGGCAACAACCCCAACACGTCCAAGCTGGTGCCCGAGGGCATCGAGGGTCAGGTGCCCTACAAGGGCTCGGTCGTGCAGGTCATCTTCCAGATGGCCGGCGGCCTGAGGGCGTCCATGCACTATTGCGGCTGCGCCACCATCGCGGAGATGCAGAGCAAGGCCGAGTTCGTCGAGATCACGACCGCGGGCATGCGCGAGAGCCATGTCCACGACGTGCAGATCACCAAGGAAGCACCCAACTACCGCAGCGAGTGAGTCGCTGACGACGACGACGGGGCGATTTCGGATCGCCCCGTTTCTCTTTTCAGACGCCCGATGAGCCAGCCTCAGCCACGCACCCCCGCCATGGGTTTCATCATGGCTGCGGTGCTGATCGACATGATTTCCATCGGCCTGATGGTGCCGGTGCTGCCACACATCGTCGGCACCTTCACGCACAGCAACGACGAGCAGACGCTGGCGCTGCTGTGGGTGAGCACGGCCTTCGGCGTGGCCAACTTCGTCGGCGCGCCCATCCTGGGTGCGCTGTCGGACCGCTTCGGCCGTCGGCCGGTGCTGCTGGTTGGCTTTGCTGGCCTGGGCCTGAGCTTCTTCGTGACCGCCATGGCGACGGCGCTGTGGATGCTGGTGGCGGTGCGGCTGTTCTCCGGTGCCATGCAGGCCAACGTCGCCATCGCCAATGCCTACGTGGCCGATATCACGCCGCCCGAGGACCGTGCGCGGCGCTTCGGTCAACTCGGTGCGATGTTCGGCATCGGCTTCATCCTGGGGCCGGTGGTGGGCGGCTGGCTGGGTCACTACGACGTGCACTGGCCCTTCATCGCGGCCGGCTGCATGGCCGTGCTGAACTGGTGCTACGGCTTCTTCGTGCTGCCCGAGTCGCTGCCCGCCGACAGGCGCACGCGCTTCGACTGGCGCAAGGCCAACCCGGTCAGCGCGCTGCGCGGCCTGGCGGCGCTCAAGGGTGTGGGGCCGCTGGTGGGCGTCATCGCGTTGGCCTCGCTGGCCCAGTTCATGTTGCACATGACCTGGGTGCTCTACACCAAGTTCAGGTTCGGCTGGGGGCCGCTGGAGGTCAGCTGGTCGCTGTTCGCGGTGGGCATCGTCTCCGTCATCAGCCAGGGCCTGCTGCTGCGCCCACTGCTGGCTCGCTTCAGTCCGCAGCGCCTGGCCTTGCTGGGCATGGGCTCGGCGGTGCTGGCTTACCTGGGTTTCGGCCTGGCCACCGAGGGCTGGATGATGTATGCAGTCATCGCCTTCAACCTGCTGGGCGGCGTGGCCGCGGCCGCGGTGCAGAGCATCATCTCCAACGCCGCGGGCGCACATCACCAGGGGCAGGCCATGGGTGCCGTGTCGTCGCTGAACAGCGTGACGGCGGTGCTGGCGCCGGTCATCGGTCTGAGCCTGCTGAGCTGGGTGTCGCACCTGCCGGCGAGTGACCCGCGCATGGGCCTGCCCTTCTTCGCCTGCGCGGCACTGCAACTGGTCGGCCTGATCGTTGCGTACCGCTTCTTCCATCGCCAGCGCCTCGCTCTGCAAACTGCCTGAGAACACCATGCAACACGACAAGGTCCTCATCCTCGACTTCGGCTCCCAGGTCACCCAGCTCATCGCGCGGCGCGTGCGCGAGTCGGCGGTGTACTGCGAGATTCATCCCAACGACGTCAGCGATGACTTCGTGCGCAGCTTCGCGCCCAAGGCCATCATCCTGTCGGGCAGCCATGCATCCACCTACGAGGACCACCAACTGCGCGCACCGCAGGCCGTGTGGGACCTGGGCGTCCCGGTGTTGGGCATCTGCTACGGCATGCAGACCATGGCCGTGCAACTGGGTGGCAAGGTGGAATGGAGCGACCACCGCGAGTTCGGCTACGCGGAGGTGAGGGCGCATGGCCACACGGCGCTGCTGGATGGCATCCAGGACTTCGAGACCCCGGAGAAGCACGGCATGCTCAAGGTCTGGATGAGCCATGGCGACAAGGTCACGGTGCTGCCGCCGGGCTTCAAGCTGATGGCCTCCACGCCGAGCTGCCCCATCGCCGGCATGGCCGACGAGGCGCGCCGGCTCTATGCCGTGCAGTTCCATCCCGAGGTCACGCATACCCTGCAGGGTGCGGCCATGCTGCGCCGTTTCGTGCGCGACATCGCCGGCTGCAAGGGCGACTGGCAGATGGGCAGCTACATCGACGAGGCAGTGCAGAAGATCCGCGAGCAAGTGGGTGACGAGGAAGTCATCCTGGGCCTGTCCGGCGGCGTCGATTCGTCGGTGGCTGCGGCGCTGATCCACCGCGCCATCGGCGACCAACTGACCTGCGTGTTTGTGGATCATGGCCTGCTGCGCCTGAACGAGGCGCAGATGGTGATGGACATGTTCGCCGGCCGGCTGCATGCCAAGGTCGTGCATGTGGACGCCAGCGCGCAGTTCTTGGGCAAGCTGGCCGGTGTCACCGACCCGGAGAAAAAGCGCAAGATCATCGGCGCCGAATTCGTCGAGGTCTTCCAGGCCGAGGCCAAGAAGCTCACCAATGCCAAGTGGCTGGCCCAGGGCACCATTTATCCCGACGTGGTGGAGAGCGGCGGCACCAAGACCAAGAAGGCCACGACGATCAAGAGCCATCACAACGTCGGCGGCCTGCCCGAGACCCTAGGCCTGAAGCTGCTGGAGCCGCTGCGCGAGCTGTTCAAGGACGAGGTGCGCGCGCTGGGCGTCGCACTGGGCCTGCCCGAGGACATGGTCTACCGCCACCCCTTCCCAGGCCCGGGCCTGGGCGTGCGCATCCTTGGCGAGGTGAAGAAGGAGTACGCCGACCTGCTGCGCCGCGCCGACGCCATCTTCATCGAGGAGTTGCGCAACACCGTCGATCCCGCCACCGGCAAGAGCTGGTACGCGCTGACCAGCCAGGCCTTTGCCGTCTTCCTGCCGGTCAAGAGCGTGGGCGTGATGGGCGATGGCCGCACCTACGACTACGTGGTCGCCCTGCGTGCGGTGCAGACCAGCGACTTCATGACTGCCGACTGGGCCGAACTGCCGTATGCGCTGCTGAAAAAGGTGAGCGGCCGCATCATCAACGAGGTGCGCGGCATCAACCGCGTGACCTACGACGTGTCCAGCAAGCCGCCGGCAACCATCGAGTGGGAGTGAGGCAAGGGCGCTACGGGCGCCGCGCGATGAAACCCTTGTCTTGCCAGCCGGCCTGCGCGGGCTGCTTGCCGCTGTGGGTCATGCCGACACTGCGGTCGAACGCCAGTGCATTGATGCGCGGTGACAAGAATTGCGCCTGCAGGGCAGAGCGGGCGCCGTCACCGGCGTGCGCGTGCAGTCGGGCCCCAGCAACGGCCAGCCCCGCAGCGGGCGCTCGTGCTTTACGCGGTCCCGGGCCTTGATTGACGGGCGCTGGCGTTACGGCAGCGGGATCGCCTCGATCATCGCGCGCACCTGTTCGCGCGCGCCGCGTCCGGCGCCGGCGCGTGGTTGCAGCCGGTGGGCGATGGTCTGCGGCAGGATGGCCTGGATGTCGTCCGGCGAGACGTAGTCACGCCCCTGCAGCAGCGCACGCGCGCGGCCGGCGCGCAGCACGGCCAGGCCGGCGCGCGGCGACAGGCCCTCGACGAACCACTGGCCCGAGCGCGTCGCTGCGATCAGCGCCTGCAAGTAGTCCAGCAGCGGCGGCGCGGCATGCACGCGCTTCACGGCCGCCTGCACGGCCAGCAGCTCGGTCGGGGTCATCACCGGTTGCAAGGCCTGCAGTTGCTCGCGGCTGTCCTGTCCCATCAACAGCTCGCGCTCGGCAGCCGCGTCGGGGTAGCCCAGCGAGATGCACATCAGAAATCGGTCCAGCTGAGACTCCGGCAGCGGGAAGGTGCCGAGCTGCTCGCTGGGGTTCTGCGTCGCGATGACGAAGAAGGGCCGGGGCAGGGCATGGGTCTGGCCGTCGATGCTGACCTGGTGTTCCTCCATGGCCTCCAGCAGCGCGCTCTGTGTCTTGGGGCCGGCACGGTTGATCTCGTCAGCCAGCAGCACCTGTGCGAACACCGGGCCGGGGTGGAAGGCAAAGCCGTTCTTCTCGCGCTCGTAGACGGACACGCCCAGCAGATCGCTGGGCAGCAGATCGGCCGTGAATTGCAGGCGCGAGAACTTCAGCCCCAGCGAGATGGCCAGCGCATGCGCCAGCGTGGTCTTGCCGACGCCGGGCAGGTCTTCGATCAGCAGGTGGCCGCCCGCCATCAGGCAGGCCAGAGAATCGGCGATCTGCGCGGGTTTGCCCTTGATGACCGTGCTAATCTGGTTTTGTAGGGCCTGCAATTGCCCTGCGCAGGCAGGTGATGGCTGTGGGGTCGTCATGGCCGGCACCATAGCAAGAGACGACGTCTGATGCCCACTGCTTACTTCAACCCCCCCGAGTGTCGCCGCCACGAGATGGGCGAGGGCCACCCCGAGTGCCCCGCGCGGCTGGCTGCCATCGACGACTGGCTGATCGCGTCCGGCGTCGCGCCGGCGCTGATGCATGTCGATGCCCGCCCCGTGGACCTGCAGGACGTCGAGCGCGCGCACACGCATGGCTATGTCGCCGAGATCGGCATGCTGCTGCGTGACTGCGCCGAGAAGGGGGGGCGCTGTGCCGTCGATCCCGACACCTCGGCCAATGCGCACACTTGGTCGGCTGCGCTGCATGCGGCGGGCGCGGCGGTGCAGGCTACCGACTTGGTCATCGACGGTCAGGCCGACAATGCCTTCTGTTCCGTGCGCCCGCCGGGCCATCACGCCACGCGCGACCAGAGCATGGGTTTCTGCTTCTTCAACAACGTGGCCATCGCCGCCCGGCATGCGCTGGATGTGCGCGGCCTCGAGCGCGTGGCCATCGTGGACTTCGACGTCCACCACGGCAACGGCACCGAGGACATCATTGCCGGCGACGACCGTGTGCTGATGGTCAGCCTGTTCCAGCATCCGCTCTATCCCTACAGCGGCGCGGTACCCAAAGGCACCAATATGGTCAACGTGCCCATCCCGCCCTACACGCGGGGCGCCGAGGTGCGCGAGATCATCGAGGCCATGTGGCTGCCGGCGCTGGAGCGTTTCAGACCGCAGATGATCTTCATCTCCGCCGGCTTCGACGCCCACCGCGACGACGAACTGGGCCAGCTCGGACTGGTGGAGGCCGACTACGAGTGGATCACGCTCAGGCTGAAGGAGGTGGCCCAGCGCCACGCCCAGGGCCGCATCGTATCGGTGCTGGAGGGCGGCTACGACTTGAACGCACTGGCGCGCAGCGTGGGCGCGCATCTGCGGGTGCTGGCCGACCTGTGAGTCTGCGTCCCAACCCCACACCCCCGCGCGCTGCGGGGCATTTGTGAATGTCATGCATCAACCTCTGAGCCTTACCGAGTTGCAGGCCCTGCTGGGCCGTGTTTTCAGTGCCGAACAGTTGGCTGAATGGGCGCTGCTGCTGTCCTGCCTGTTGCTGGCCGGCCTGTTGAGCTGGGTGCTGTCGCGCATGGCGACGCGGCGCGAGCACAGCGTGCTGTTTGGCCAGCGCGTCATCGACGGCGCGCTATTCCCGCTGCTGGCGCTGGCGCTGGCCTTCGGCGCGCGTCGGTTGTTGCCGTTGTGGGGGCTGACGCCGGCGCTGTTCAAGCTGGCGCTGCCGCTGCTGGTGTCGCTGGCGGTCATCCGCGTCATTGCGCGCGTGTTGACGGCAGCCTGGCCCGATTCGGCCGCGCTGCGGCTGGTGGAGCGCATCGGTTCCTGGGTCATCTGGGCTGGCGCGGTGCTGTGGGTCACGGGCCTGTTGCCGGTCATCCTGGATGAGCTGGACGACATCGGCTGGAAGTTCGGCACCGTCAAGCTGACGCTGCGCAACGTCATCGAGGGCGGCCTCACGGCGGCGCTGGTGCTGGTCGTCGCGCTGTGGATCTCGTCGGCCATAGAGTCACGGCTGCTGCGGCGCGAGGGCATGGACCTGTCCATGCGCAAGATCGCCGCCAGCGCCATCCGCGCGCTGCTGCTGTTCACGGGCCTGCTGTTCGCACTGTCGGCCGCGGGCATAGACCTCACCGCGCTGGGCGTGTTGGGCGGCGCCCTGGGCGTGGGCATAGGCTTTGGCCTGCAGAAGCTGGCGGCCAACTACGTGAGCGGCTTCGTCATCCTGGCCGAGCGCAGCTTGCGCATCGGCGACATGGTCAAGCTAGACAACTTCGAGGGCCGCGTCACCGACATCAAGACGCGCTACACGGTGATCCGCTCGCTCGGTGGCCGCGAGGCCATCGTGCCCAACGAGATGCTGATCACGCAGCGCGTCGAGAACGCCTCGCTGACCGACCCGCGGGTGCTGCTGTCCACGACGGTGCAGATCGCCTACGGGAGTGACGTGGAGGCCGTGATGGCCGCGCTGAGGGAGGCCGTCACCCGGGTGCCGCGGGTGCTGAGCGAACCGGGGCCGGCGGTGCAGCTCAGCCAGTTCGCCGCCGATGGCCTGGAGCTGACGGTGTTCTTCTGGATCATGGACCCGCAGAACGGCACCGGTGCCGTGCGCTCCGACGTCAACCTGACCATCCTGCGCACGCTCAACGCGCTGCAGGTGGAGATTCCCTACCCGCAGCGCGTCGTGCATCACCAGGGGCTGCCGGCGCAGGCGCCAGCGGCCTGAGCGTCAGAAGTCGGCATCCAGCACGATGCGGTAGCGGGCCTTGCCGGCGCGCAGGTGGTCCAGCGCGTCATTGACGCGGCTCATCGGAAAGCGCTCCACCTGAGGCAGGATCTGGTGGCGTGCCGCGAAGTCCAGCATGGTCGCCAGCACCGACGGCGGCGGCGTGGGCGAGGCTGAGAGGCCCTTCTGCCAGCTCAGCAGGCCGCCGCTGCGCAGGCTCAGCGCGTCGGTCACCACGCCCACCAGGTGCATGCGGCCCTTGGGCGCGAGCGTCGCCAGCAGCGCGTCCCAGTTCAGTGCCGCACCCACGGTGATCAGCAGAAAGTCCAGGCTGCCGGCGGCCGCCTTCAGCTCGGCTTTGTCGACGCTGGAGACGCTCTTGTGCGCGCCCAGCGCCAGCGCTTCGTCGCGCTTGGCTGCGCTGGACGTGAAGGCCGTTACCTCGCAGCCCCATGCGCGTGCGAACTTCACCGCCAGATGGCCCAGGCCCCCGATGCCCACCACGCCGACACGGTCCGTCGGCTTGACGGCATGCAGCACGAAGGGCAGGAAGACCGTGCCGCCGCCGCACATCAGCGGGCCGGCGGCCGCGGCGTCCAGTCTGTCGGGTATCGGAATGGCCCAGGTCCAGTGCGCCCTCAGCCGGTCGGCAAAGCCGCCGTGCCGGCCGATCAGCGTCGGCTGGCGCTGGGCGCACAGGTGCTGCTCGCCACCCAGGCAGAAGTTGCAGTGCGTGCAGCTGCCGGTGTGCCAGCCCACGCCTACGCGCTGGCCCAACTGTCGGCCCTTGGCGCGCGGGCCCAAGGCGGTGATGCGGCCCACCACCTCGTGGCCCGGCACGACCGGATAGCTCGCCGGGAACCACTCGCTGTCGATCATCGCCAGGTCAGAGTGGCAGATTCCGCAGTGCTCGACCGTGATCTCGACGTCCTCGTCGCCCAGCGGGCCGGGGTCGTAGTCGAAACGCTGCAGCGGGCTGCCGGCAGCGTGGGCGGCGTAGGCGCGGATGGCGGGCATGGACGGTCTCCGTTCAGGAACGCCCGCAGTATCCGCGCTGCGCGCTCAGCCTGCAGCGACCGGGATATCGACTGGCTTGCCCGAGGCGATGCGTGCTTTCCATTCCGCCGGGCCGGTGATGTGGGCGCTCGTGCCGCCGGCGTCCACGGCCACCGTCACCGGCATGTCCACCACCTCGAATTCGTAGATGGCTTCCATGCCCAGGTCGGCAAAGCCGACCACCTTGGCGCTCTTGATGGCCTTGCTGACCAGATAGGCCGCGCCACCGACCGCCATCAGGTAGGCGCTCTTGTGCTTTTTGATGGACTCGATGGCCGCCGGGCCGCGCTCGGCCTTGCCGACCATCGCGATCAGGCCGGTCTGGCTCAGCATCATCTCGGTGAACTTGTCCATGCGCGTGGCCGTGGTCGGGCCGGCCGGGCCGACGACCTCGTCGCGCACCGGGTCCACCGGACCCACGTAGTAGATGACCCGGTTCGTGAAGTCCACCGGCAGCTTTTCGCCCTTGGCCAGCATGTCCTGAATGCGCTTGTGGGCGGCGTCGCGGCCGGTCAGCATCTTGCCGTTCAGCAGCAGCGTGTCGCCGGGCTTCCAGCTGGCGACTTCGGCCGGTGTCAGCGAGTTGAGGTCCACGCGCTTGCTCTTGTTGTAGTCGGGCGCCCAGTGCACATCGGGCCAGAGGTCCAGGCTGGGCGGCTCGATGTAGCTGGGGCCGCTGCCGTTCAGCACGAAGTGTGCGTGGCGCGTGGCCGCGCAGTTGGGGATCATGGCGATGGGCTTGCTGGCCGCATGGGTCGGGAAGGTCTTGATCTTGACGTCCAGCACCGTGGTGAGGCCGCCCAGGCCCTGCGCGCCTATGCCCAAGGCGTTGACCTTCTCGTACAGCTCGATGCGCAGTTCCTCGAGCTTGGTTTTAGGGCCGCGGGCCAGCAGCTCGTACATGTCGATGTCTTCCATCAGCGCCTGCTTGGCCAGCAGCGCGGCCTTCTCGGCCGTGCCGCCAACGCCGATGCCCAGCATGCCCGGCGGGCACCAGCCCGCACCCATGGTGGGCACGGTTTTCAGCACCCAGTCGACGATGTCGTCGCTGGGGTTGAGCATGTAGACCTTGCTCTTGTTCTCCGAGCCGCCGCCCTTGGCCGCGACGATGACGTCCACCGTGTTGCCGGGCACCACCTCCATCTGCACGACGGCGGGTGTGTTGTCCTTGGTGTTCTTGCGCGCAAAGATGGGGTCGTCCAGCACCGAGGCGCGCAGCTTGTTGTCGGGGTTCAGGTAGCCCTGGCGCACGCCCTCGTTGATGGCGTCCTCGATGCTGCCGGTGAAGCCCTCCCAGCGCACGTCCATGCCGATCTTCAGGAACACGTTGACGATGCCGGTGTCTTGGCAGATCGGGCGCTTGCCCTCGGCGCACATGCGGCTGTTGGTCAGGATCTGCGCGATCGCGTCCTTGGCCGCCGGGCTCTGCTCGCGCTCGTAGGCGCGGGCCAGATGCTGGATGTAGTCGGCCGGGTGGTAGTACGAGATGTACTGGAGCGCGGCAGCAACGCTGTCGATGAGGTCTTGCTGACGTATGGTGACGGTCATGGCGGAGTCGGGTGAGGAGGGACTGCGCCGGGCATTATCCGGTGCCATCCCTTCTATGCGGCTGACGGCCTTGCGGGAGACCTTGATTGATGAACACGCGCATCGAATACGACACCTTTGGCCCCATCGCGGTGCCGGCCGACAGGCTCTGGGGCGCGCAGACGCAGCGCTCGCTGCAGAACTTCGACATCTCCGGCGAACGCCTGGCGCCGGAGCTGATCCGGGCGCTGGCCCAGGTCAAGCGCGCCGCGGCCGTCGTCAACCACGCGCTGGGCCTGCAGGATGCGAAGAAGACCGAGGCCATCGTGGCCGCGGCTGACGAGGTCATCGCCGGGCGGCATGGCGATGAGTTCCCGCTGGTGGTCTGGCAGACCGGTTCCGGCACGCAGACCAACATGAACGTCAACGAGGTGCTGGCCAACCGTGCCAGCGAGCTGCTGGGAGGCCCGCGCGGCGAGGGCCGGCTGGTGCACCCCAACGACGACGTCAACCGCAGCCAGAGCAGCAACGACGTCTTCCCCACCGCCATGCATGTGGCCGCGGTGCAGGCGCTGACCGAGCGGCTGCTGCCGCCGCTGCGCGCCTTGCGCGAGACGCTGCGACAGAAGGCCGAGGCCTTCGACGGCATCGTCAAGATCGGCCGCACGCATCTGCAGGATGCGACGCCACTGACGCTGGGCCAGGAGATTTCCGGCTGGGTCGCGCAGCTGGCCCATGGCGAGCGCCATGTGCTGGCCACGCTGCCGCATCTCTACGAGCTGGCGCTGGGCGGCACGGCAGTCGGCACGGGGCTGAATGCACCCAAGGGCTATGCCGAAGCCGTGGCCGCCGAACTGGCGCGGCTGACCGGTCAACCCTTCGTCACGGCGCCCAACAAGTTCGAGGCCATGGCTTCCTGCGACGCGCTGGTCCATGCCCATGGCGCGCTGAAGACGCTCGCGGCCAGCCTGACCAAGATCGCGAACGACGTGCGCTGGCTGGCCAGCGGCCCGCGCTGCGGCATCGGCGAGATCACCATCCCGGAGAACGAGCCGGGCTCCTCCATCATGCCGGGCAAGGTCAACCCGACGCAGAGCGAGGCGGTGACGATGCTCGCCGCGCAGGTGATGGGTAACGATGTGGCGATCAACATCGGCGGTGCGTCGGGCAACTTCGAGCTGAACGTATTCCGCCCGATGGTGATCCACAACTTCCTGCAGAGCGTGCGGCTGCTGGGCGATGGCATGGCCAGCTTTGACCGCCATTGCGCGGTGGGCATCGCACCGAACGAGGCCCGCATCGCCGAGCTGGTGGAGCGCTCACTGATGCTGGTGACGGCGCTCAATACCCACATCGGCTATGACAAGGCCGCCCAGATCGCCAAGAAGGCGCACCAGGACGGCATCAGCCTGCGTGAGGCCGCGCTGGCGCTGGGCCATGTCACGGCGGAGCAGTTCGACGCCTGGGTGGTGCCGGCGCGGATGGTGGGGCGCTGAGCGCTCAGTGTTTGCCGCCGCCGTGGTCGGCCTGGCCGAGCAGGCGGTCGGTGTAGGCGATCGCCATGGCCGACAGCAGGAAGGCGACGTGGATCAGCGTCTGCCACATCAGCGTCTTCTCGGTGTAGTTGTCGGCGTTGATGAAGGTCTTGAGCAGGTGGATGGAGCTGATGCCGATGATGGCGGTGGCCAGCTTGACCTTCAGCACCGAGGCGTTCACATGGCTCAGCCACTCAGGCTGGTCCGGGTGACCTTCCAGCGCCATGCGCGACACGAAGGTCTCGTAGCCGCCCACGATCACCATGATCAGCAGGTTGGAGATCATCACGACATCGATCAAGCCCAGCACCACCAGCATCAGGATGGTCTCGTTGAGCTTGACGATGGGCTCGTAGCCGATGATGTGGTCGCTTGCGTCCTTGATGGCGGCAGCCTTGTAGCCAATGCTCTTGACGAGCATGCCCAGCGCCTCCTGGTTGCCGAATGCCGCCTCGATCAGGTGCACCAGCTCGGTCCAGAACTGAAACACATAGACGGCCTGCGCGAGGATCAGGCCCAGGTATAGCGGCAGCTGCAGCCAGCGGCTGGCGAAGATCAGGCGGGGCAGGGGGCGAAGCTGGGGATCGGAGGGCATGGTTTGGCAGCAAGCAAAATTGAGGGAATTCTAGGAGCCCGACAGGCTCCTAGGTGTCGTGCATGACGGCACGCCGTCAGGGCTTCGTCAGACGCCGAAAGCACAGTCCGCGGCAATCAACCCAAGGAGACATCGATGAGCACGCTCAACACCTACCCGCCCAGCCCCGAGTGGGTGGCCAATGCCCACGTCAAGGGTGAGGCCGGCTACGCAGCGCTGGTCGCAGAAGCCGAGAAGGACTACGCCGGCTACTGGGCTCGCCTGGCCCGCGAGCTGCTCAGCTGGCAGACCCCGTTCACCAAGACGCTCAACGACAGCGACGCGCCGTTCTTCAAGTGGTTCGAGGACGGCCGGCTCAACGCCTCCTACAACTGCCTGGATCGCCACGTCGAGGCCGGCAAGGGTGACCGGACGGCCATCATCTTCGAAGCCGACGACGGCGCCGTGACGCAGGTGAGCTACGCCGAGCTGCTGGCCCGCACCAGCCAGCTGGCCAATGCGCTGAAGGCGCGCGGCATCCGCAAGGGCGACCGAGTCGTGATCTACATGCCCATGTCGGTCGAGGGCGTGGTGGCCATGCAAGCCTGCGCCCGCATCGGCGCGACCCACTCGGTGGTGTTCGGCGGTTTCTCGGCGCAATCGCTGCGCGACCGCATCCAGGACGCCGGCGCCGTCGCCCTGATCTGCGCCGACGAGCAGATGCGCGGCGGCAAGGCGCTGCCGCTGAAGGCCATCGTCGATGAGGCGCTGGACGGCGGCGCCTGCCCCACCTTGCGCGACGTCATCGTCTACAAGCGCACCGGCGGCAACATCGCCTGGACCGCGGGCCGCGACCTGTGGCTGCACGAGCTGATCGCTGGCCAGCCCACCACCTGCGCGCCGGAGTGGGTGGAGGCCGAGCACCCGTTGTTCCTGCTCTACACCTCCGGCTCCACCGGCAAGCCCAAGGGCGTTCAGCACAGCACCGGCGGCTATCTGCTGCATGCGGCGCTGACCACCAAGTGGACCTTCGACCTGAAGGACAGCGACATCTTCTGGTGCACGGCCGACATCGGCTGGGTCACGGGCCACACCTACATCGCCTACGGCCCGCTGGCGCTGGGCGGTACCGAGATCGTCTTCGAGGGCGTGCCCACCTATCCCGACGCCGGTCGCTTCTGGCAGATGATCCAGAAGCACAAGGTCACCATCTTCTACACGGCGCCCACGGCCATCCGCTCGCTGATCAAGGCGGCCGAGACCAATGCCGCCGTGCATCCCAAGAACTACGACCTCTCCAGCCTGCGCCTGCTGGGCTCGGTGGGTGAGCCCATCAACCCCGCGGCCTGGGAGTGGTACCACCAACATGTCGGCGGCGGCCGCTGCCCCATCGTCGACACGTTCTGGCAGACCGAGACCGGCGGCCACATGATCACGCCGCTGCCTGGCGTGACGACGCTGGTGCCGGGCTCCTGCACGCTGCCCTTCCCGGGCATCGCGGCGGCCATCGTCGACGAGACCGGCAACGACGTGCCCAACGGTCAAGGTGGCATCCTGGTCATCAAGAAGCCGTGGCCCAGCATGATCCGCACCATCTGGGGTGATCCCGAGCGCTTCAAAAGGAGCTACTACCCGCCCGAGCTCAAGGGCTACTACCTGGCCGGCGACGGCGCCATCCGCGACGCCGAGACCGGCTACTTCACCATCACCGGCCGCATCGACGACGTGCTCAACGTGTCGGGCCACCGCATGGGCACGATGGAGATCGAGTCGGCGCTGGTCAGCTGCACCGACTTGGTGGCCGAGGCTGCCGTCGTGGGCCGGCCGGACGACACGACCGGCGAGGCCATCTGCGCCTTCGTCGTGCTGAAGCGCCCGCGCCCCAGCGGCGACGAAGCCAAGGCGATCGCCAAGCAGCTGCGCGACCATGTGGCCAAGGAGATCGGGCCGATTGCCAAGCCCAAGGACATCCGCTTCGGCGACAACCTGCCCAAGACCCGCTCCGGCAAGATCATGCGCCGCCTGCTGCGCGCGGTTGCCAAGGGCGAGGCAGTGACGCAGGACACCTCGACGCTGGAAAATCCCGCGATCCTGGAGCAGTTGGGGCAGGCCTACTGACGCTAAATCCGGCAGTTACCCCGTCGCAGCAAGCGCTGGCTGGGGTTTTGGTGGCCCGTCGACAGGCTCCTAGGTTCACTGCAACGCCTGGGATGGTCTGGGCGACAAGATCCTTGTAGATCAGTCAGTTGTCGAGACTATTGGGAGGGGATGTAACCGCCCGAAAACCTACTCGATGTTTTGCACCTGCTCCCGCATCTGCTCGATGGCCACCTTCATCTCGACCGAGATGTTGGTCAGCTCCAGCGCGGCGGATTTGGAGCCCAGCGTGTTGGCTTCCCGGTGCAACTCCTGGATCAGGAAGTCCAGGCGCTTGCCCAACTCGCCCCCCTTCTTGAGCAGGCGGCTCAGTTCGTCCAGGTGGGCGCGCAGGCGGGCCAGTTCTTCGGCCACGTCGATGCGGATTGCGAACGCGGCGGCCTCGTTCAGCGCACGTTCCTGCAGCACCTCCTGCGGCACCGACGACGCGGCGCCGGTGGCGTTCAAGGCTTCCTGCCAGCGTTCCAGAAAGCGCTGCTGCTGGCGCGCCACGACGGCGGGCAGCAGCGGCTCGGCCTCGTCGGCCAGCTCGCGCAGCCTTGCAATGCGCTCCATCAGGATCGCGACCAGCTTTTCGCCCTCGCGCTCGCGCGCTTCGGCCAGGCCATCGATGCAGGCCTTGGCGGCCTCCAGCGTGGCGGCGTCGAGCTGAGCCGGCGCCGCCGCGCCGCTCTTGCACCAGTTCAAGGCCTCGTGCACGGACAGCGGCTGGGCCTGCGGCAGCCAGGCGCGCACTTTGGCTTCCAGGCTCGCCAGGCGGTTGAGCTGTTCGGGCTGCGGTTGTGGCCAGCCACCGTCGGCCTCGCGCTGGGTGTTGATGCGCAGCTCGATCTTGCCGCGCTTGAAGCGCCCCGCGATCAGCTCGCGCAGCGCCGGTTCGAGCCCGCGCAGCTCTTCGGGCATGCGCATGCTGAGGTCCAGAAACCGGCCGTTGACGGAGCGCAGCTCGACGCTGACGGCCGTCTGTGCGATGCCGCTGCCGTCCTCGGCTTTAGGGGGGTGCGCCACGGAATTGGCGTACCCGGTCATGCTGTAGACTGGCATGGAAACTCGCTATACAGACACAAAACGCGATTATGTCCAAGCCGAAGCCGGCGCCCTTGCCCGCAGGCACGGTGGTTGGGGGCTACCAGATCATCAAGCGACTGGCGGCGGGCGGGTTCGGGGTGGTTTACCTGGCCGAAGACCCTGACCACCACCTTGTCGCGTTGAAGGAGTACCTGCCGTCCTCGCTGGCCGAGCGTTCGCCGGGTGAGCTGACGCCGCGCGTCAAGCCCGAGAAGCAGCCGCTGTACCGGCTGGGCCTCAAGAGCTTCTTCGAGGAGGGCCGCTCGCTCGCGCAAATCTCGCACCCCAGCGTCGTGTCGGTGCTGAATTTCCTGCGTGAGAACGAAACCGTCTACATGGTCATGAACTACCTGCAGGGCGACACGCTGCAGGACTTCATCGTGACCGCGCGCGACTTGAAGCGTGACAAGGTGTTTCGCGAGTCCACCATCCGCAGCCTGTTCGACGAGATCCTGCGCGGCCTGCGCATCGTGCATCAGCACAAGATGCTGCACCTGGACATCAAGCCGGCCAACATCTTCATCACCAATGACAACAAGGCCGTGCTGCTGGACTTCGGCGCCGCGCGCGAGGTGCTCAGCAAGGAAGGGAACTTCATCCGCCCGATGTACACGCCGGGCTTTGCAGCGCCGGAGATGTACCGCCGCGACGGCAGTCTAGGGCCGTGGACTGACATCTACGCCATCGGCGCCTGCATCTACGCGTGCATGCAGGGCTATCCGCCCAACGACGCGCCGCAGCGGCTGGAGAAGGACCGCCTCAGCCTCAGTCTGTCGCGGTTGCGCAATATCTACTCGGACAACCTGATTGAGGTGACGGAGTGGTGCATGTCGCTGGACCCGCTGTCGCGTCCGCAGAGCGTGTTCGCGCTGCAGAAGGAGCTGGCCCGCGAGACCGAGCGCCGCTACACCAAGCTGTCGTTCAGCGAGCGGCTCAAGCTTCAGCTGGAGAACCTGAAGTCGGGAGCCAAGGCGTGATCGCCGGTCCGGAGCGCCAAACTTGAGGTTCGACGTCTTCCAGGTCAGCCGCCGCGGAGGCCGTGACACCAATGAAGACCGCATGGGCTACTGCTTCACGCGGGAGGCTGGGCTCTTCGCGCTGGCCGACGGCATGGGCGGCCACCCCGAGGGCGAGGTCGCGGCCCATATCGCGCTGCAGACGCTGGCGGCGCTGTTCCAGCGCGATGCGCGCCCGGTGCTGGACGACCCGCAGCGCTTTCTCCATGACGCCATCGTCATTGCGCACCAGCAGCTGCTGCAGTACGCGGCGAGCAAGGGCTTGTCGGACACGCCGCGCACGACGGTGGTCGCCTGCATCCTGCAGGGCAACCAGGCCTGGTGGGCGCATTGCGGCGACTCGCGCCTGTACCTTGTGCGGGCGGGTCGGCTGATCGCCCGCACCCGCGACCATTCTTACTCGGAGCTGCAGGAGGCGCTGGGCCGCGTGGGGCGCGGCGTCGAGGCCTTCAACCGCAACGTGTTGTTCACCTGTCTGGGCAGTCCGGGCAAGCCCATGGTGGACTGCCAGGGGCCGATCGTGCTGGAGCCTGGCGACCGCCTGCTGCTGTGTTCCGACGGCCTGTGGGGCAGCGTCGAGGATCACGAGATCGTGCATCACCTGGCCGAGCAGAGCATCGCCGAGGTCGTGCCGGAACTGGTCGAGCAGGCGCTGCGGCGCGGCGGCGTGCGCAGCGACAACGTCACCGTGCTGGCCGTCGAGTGGGAGGGCGAGGGCGACCCCGCCGGCGATACGACGCTAAACCTGGGCAACTCCGGTTTTGCATCCACCATTCAGGGTGCCCTGGATGCCGACCTGGTGGCAGGCATGGACGACGAGGAGATCGAGCGCTCGGTGCGTGAGATCAACGAGGTCATCCGCCGCTCGGGCCGCGCGCGGCGCTGAGTCGGTCAGAATCCGGCCCCTGGCGCGGCGGCTCGGCCGCCCGCGCGCCCCATCACGACATCGCCTATGACCAAGACCTTCACGCGCAGCGCCGGCCGCGCCGCCAACCAGTTGCGCCCGGTGCACATCACCCGCGGGTACACCGTGCATGCCGAGGGCTCGGTGCTGATCGAGTTCGGCGCCACACGGGTGCTGTGCACGGCCTCGGTCGAAGAGCGCGTGCCGCCGCACAAGCGCGGCTCGGGCGAGGGTTGGGTGACGGCCGAGTACGGCATGCTGCCGCGCGCCACCCACACCCGCGGCGACCGCGAGGCGGCCAAGGGCAAGCAGAGCGGCCGCACGCAGGAGATCCAGCGCCTCATCGGCCGCTCGCTCCGCGCGGTGTTCGACCTCGCTGCCCTGGGCGAACGCACGCTGACGCTGGACTGCGACGTGCTGCAGGCCGACGGCGGCACGCGCACGGCGGCCATCACCGGCGCCTTCGTCGCCGCGCAGGACGCCGTCACCAAGCTGCTGGCCGAAGGCAAGCTGACGCGTTCGCCGATCAAAGACGCGGTGGCCGCCGTCTCGGTGGGCATCGTCGACGGCGTGCCGCTGCTGGACCTGGAGTACGTCGAGGATGCCGCCTGCGACACCGACATGAACGTCGTGATGACCGGCTCCGGTGGCTTCGTGGAGCTGCAGGGCACGGCCGAGGGCGTGGTGTTCACGCGTGACGAGATGAATGCGCTGCTGGACCTGGCGGACCAGGGCATCCGTGAGCTGATTGCGGCCCAGCAGGCGGCGCTGAAGGCCTGAGCATGAAACTGGTGCTGGCCTCCAACAACAGCAAGAAGCTCGCCGAACTGCAGGCGCTGTTCGCACCGCTGGGCATCGAGCTGGTGACCCAGGGCAGTCTGGGCATCCCCGAGGCCGAGGAGCCCTTTGACAGCTTTGTCGAGAACGCGCTGGCCAAGGCGCGCCATGCGGCGAAGCTCAGCGGCCTGCCGGCGCTGGCCGACGACTCTGGCCTGAGCGTCGACGCGCTGGGCGGTGCGCCGGGCGTGCGCTCGGCCCGCTATGCGCTGGACGCCGGCGGCGAGAAGAGCGACGCCGCCAACAACGCGCGCCTGCTGCGCGAGATGGCCGGCGTGGCCGACCGCCGTGCGCGCTTCGTCTGCGCGTTGGTGGCCGTGCGCAGCGCCGACGACCCCGAGCCGCTGATCGCGATGGGCCGCTGGGCCGGCGAGATCCTGGCCGCGCCACAGGGTGAAGGCGGCTTTGGCTATGACCCGTTGATGCACATCCCGGCGCTGGGACGGACGGTGGCCGAGCTGGGCGCCGAGGTCAAGAACCGCCACAGCCATCGTGCGCTGGCCGCCGTGCAGCTGATCGCGCAATTCCGCGAGGTGTGGCGGCTTGGCTGACCTGGCTCATCTGATGCGCCCCGGCACGCTGCAACTCGCTGCGCTGCCGCCGCTGGCGCTGTACGTGCACCTGCCCTGGTGCCTGCGCAAATGCCCCTATTGCGACTTCAACTCGCACGAGCTGAAGGGGGCTGCGCTGGCCAGCGACACGGCCCAGGCCTACCTTGCCGCGCTGCGCGCGGATCTGGAGGCCGCGCTGCCGCTGATCTGGGGGCGGCCGGTGGTCAGCATCTTCATCGGCGGCGGCACGCCCAGCCTGTTCGACCCCGAGCAGATCGCGCAGCTGATCTCGGACCTCCGCGCCCGGCTGCCGCTCGAGCCCGGCTGCGAGATCACGCTGGAGGCCAACCCGGGCACCTTCGAGCGCGAGCGCTTCAAAGGCTTCCGGCAGGCCGGCGTCACGCGGCTGTCGGTGGGCGTGCAGAGCTTTGACGACGCG
Source organism: Roseateles sp. (assembly GCA_046294815.1). Lineage (GTDB taxonomy): Bacteria > Pseudomonadota > Gammaproteobacteria > Burkholderiales > Burkholderiaceae_C > Pelomonas. The sequence continues at coordinate 19,814 of JBKBOJ010000036.1, forward strand.
CAGCTCAAGACGCTGGGCCGCGTGCACAGCGCGGCACAGGCACGCGAGGCGCTGGCCGAGGCTGCGGGCGCGTTCGAAACCTGGAACCTGGACCTGATGTACGCGTTGCCGGGCCAGACGCTCGCCGACCTGGCCTGCGAGTTGGACACGGCGCTGGCCTTCAAGCCGCCGCACCTGTCCGTCTACCACCTGACCATCGAGCCCAACACCGTCTTCGCCACACGCACGCCCGAGCATCTGCCCGACCCGGACCTCGCCAGCGACATGCTGGACCTCATCATCGCCCGCACCGCTGCTGCCGGCTTGTCGCGTTACGAGGTGTCGGCCTATGCCCGGGACGGGCATCGCTGTCAGCACAACCTGAACTACTGGCAGTTCGGCGACTACCTCGGCATCGGCGCGGGCGCGCACAGCAAGCTCAGCTTCCCGCACCGCATCCTGCGCCAGGTGCGTTGGCGCGAGCCCTCCACCTACATCGCCCAGGCGCACAAGGTCAGCAACGAGCACGAGGTGGCCCGCAAGGACCTGCCGTTCGAGTTCATGCTGAATGCGCTGCGGCTCAAGGAAGGCGTCGCGCTGACGCACTTCCTGGAGCGCACCGGGCTGCCACCATCCAGCATCGCCGCCGCGCTGCAGACCGCTCGCGAGCGTGGCCTGTTGCAGCCAGATGCGGCGCGCATCCAGCCCACCGCGCGCGGCTTCGACTTCCTCAGCGATTTGCAGCAGCTGTTCCTGTGACGCCGTCGCGCACGCTCAGGGTGCCGGCGTTGACCACACATTGGACGGCTTGGCGTCCCTGCTGTCCGGCGCGGCCAGCGCGCCGCAAACCGCGCTGATCAGACGCGGTTCAGCGACAGACCGGCCGTCGCGCGCAGGCGCTCCAACACCTTGGGCGCGATCTGGTTCAGCGGCAGCACCTCGTCCGCCGCGCCGGCCGCGATGGCCTCGCGCGGCATGCCAAAGACGACGCAGCTGGCCTCGTCCTGGCAGTAGTTGTAGGCGCCCGCGTCCTTCATGACCTTCATCGCGCGCGCGCCGTCGGCGCCCATGCCCGTCAGCATGATGCCGATGGCGTTGGGCCCCACGACTCTGGCGGCCGACAGGAACAGCGCCTCGACTGAGGGCTTGTGGCGGTTGATGGGCTCGCCGTCCTGCACGCGGGCGATGTAGTTGGCGCCGCTGCGCTCGACCGTCAGGTGCAGGCCGCCTGGCGCGATGTAGCCGTGGCCGGGCAGGATGCGCTCGCCGTCCTGCGCCTCCTTGACGCGGATCTTGCACAGGCCGTCCAGCCGCGCCGCATAACTCTTTGTGAAGCCGGGCGGCATGTGCTGGGTGATGACGACCGCCGGGCTGTCAGCCGGCAGCTTGACCAGTACCTCCTTGGTCGCCTCGGTGCCGCCGGTCGATGCGCCGATGAAGATGATCTTCTCGGTCGACGCGCGACCCAGGCTGGCCATGGAAACAGCCTTGGCCGGTGCCGCCGGGGCCGCTCCCGGCGCGGGCGGCGGCGGTGCGCGGCGGATGTGGGCCTTGGACGCGATGCGGATCTTGTCGGTGATGTCTTGGGCCAGCAGCCGGATGCCATCGGCCACGCCTATCTTGGGCTTGGCGACGAAGTCCACCGCGCCGAGTTCCAGCGCCTTGAGCGTCACCTCGGCGCCGCGCTCGGTCAGCGTGGACACCATCACGACGGGCATGGGGCGCAGCCGCATCAGCCTCGACAGGAAGTCCAGCCCGTCCATGCGCGGCATCTCGACGTCCAGCGTGATGACGTCGGGGTTGAGGTTGCGGATCATCTCGCGCGCGATCAGCGGGTCCGACGCCGCGCCTATGCATTCCATGTCGGGCTGGCGGTTGATGATTTCGGTCAGGATGGAGCGCACCAGCGCCGAATCGTCCACCACCACGACCTTGGTCTTGGCCATGGATTTCTCCTCAGAACAGGTCGATGGAGCCGCCGCTGCTGGCAACCGGCTGCACCTTCTGGATGGCGGCCTTGTCCTGCTGGATCAGGGCCTCGGTATTCGTGGGCGCCAGGCGCTTGACCATGGCCTTACCGCTGGCCGGTAGGAAGCAGACCTTGCGCGGATAGACATCCATCACGTCCTTGGACACGATGGGAATGCGCTCCAGCTTCAGGTAGTCGATGACGAAGTTGGTGTTGCGCTCGCCCACATTGATTGAATTCATGCCGGAGATGACCGCGCCGCCGCCGAAGATCTTGGCTTCCATGCGGCTCTTGCTGGCGCCGCGCTTCATCATCTCGTTGATCAGCAGTTCCATCGCGAACGAGCCGTAGCGGCCCGAGTCGCCGTTGCCCTCGGGCAGCATGAAGTGGTTCATGCCACCCACCTTGGCAACGCGGTCCCACAGGCAGGCCGCGATGCAAGAGCCCAGCGTGGTCATGACCAGGATGTCTTCCTGATCGACGAAATACTCGCCCGGAAGGATCTTGACCGCCGCGTTTTTGAAGTGGGCGTCGTAGAAGAAGAACGACGCTTCGCCCGGCTTGCGTGGCTGGGTCTTGAGTTGGTTGACCTTGGCCATGGCAGCGGGGTTGCCGGCGCTGAGGGTCGCTGGAGAAGCCAGGGGAGTGCTCATGGATCAGACCCGTTCGTAGATCGTCTTGCCGCGCAGCTTGAACAGGTCGCGGGATTCGGTGAAGTTCTCGGAATGGCCGACGAACAGCAGGCCGCCTGGTCGCATGACGCGATGGATGCGCTCCAGCACCTTGCGCTGCGTGGGGCCGTCGAAATAGATCATCACATTGCGGCAGAACACCATGTGGAATGGATCGCCCAGTTGCCACTGCGTGTCCATCAGGTTCAGCGGCCGGAACTCCACCCAGCGCTGCAACTCCGGCTTTACGCGGATCTTGCCGGCATTCGCGCCGGTGCCGCGCATGAAGAAGTTCTTCAGCCGCGTCGGGTCCAGCCCGCGCGCGTCGGCGTTGTAGATGCCGCGCCGCGCAGTGGCGAGCACGTTGGTGTCGATGTCGCTGGCTATCAACTGCACCGACGCGCCAGGCCCCAGCGCCTCGCTGCAAGTCATCAGGATGGAGTAGGGCTCCTCGCCGGTGGAGGCGGCGCAGCACCAGATGCGCACCGACTTGCCGATGAAGGCGCGCAGCTCTTCCTTGAGCGCGTGAAAGTGGTGCTCCTCGCGAAAGAACGAGGTCAGGTTGGTCGTCAGGCAGTTGACGAACTCCTGCCACTCCGCGGCGCCGGACGGCCCGCTGCTGGCCTCCAGCCACTGCAGGTAGCTCGCAAAGCTCTTGTGGCCGGTCTCGCGCAGTCGGCGCGACAACCGGCTGTACACCATGGCGTGCTTGCCCTCATGCAGGCTGATGCCGGCGTGCTTGTAGATCAGCTCGCGCACGCGATCAAAGTCTGCCTTGCTGAAGCTGAACTCGTGATTGAGGGGGACGCTGCCGTTGACGAGTTCGGGTGCGGGCATGTCTCGATGTTCAGTGTGGTGGGTGCTCGCAGCTGTTCCGCCGTCGCCAGGTGATTCTGCATCGCAGGGGGGCTCGTACGGGCGGCATGCGGTTCAGCATAGTGCAAACACCGCGCAGGACCGTGCCTGTTTCACGATCTGGTAGCGGCAGAGGCGCTGCTAGACTGCCTCGACCTCACAATCCGGTCTTGTCCAGCTTCGCTCCGCTGCCTGCCTTTGGAATCCGCCTTGCCAGCTCCGCCGCCGATCGCACCCCAGGCACTCGTACTGGACCAGGCCTTGCAGCTGCTGCAGCAGGCCGGTGCGCTGCTGCCGGACGAGGCGCCTTACAGCCTGCCGTGGGTGCAGGGCATCATCGACGCGCTGTGCGATCTCTCCAGCAAGGACGCATTGACCGGACTGGTCAACCGCCGCAGCTTCGAGATGGCGCTGGCGCGCGAGGTGGACCGCGTCGCGCGTGCCGGCGAAGCGGCGCTGCTGCTGCTGTTGGACATCGATCACTTCAAGGCCGTCAACGACACGCATGGCCACGCTGCCGGCGATCAGGTCATCCGCGCTGTGGCGACGGCCATCGTCCAGACCGTGCGGCCTATGGACCTCGTGGCCCGAGTGGGCGGCGAGGAGTTCGCCATCATCCTGCCCAATTGCGCGACGCACGTGGGCCTGGCGGTCGCGGAGCGTGTGCGTGAGCGGGTGTCGCAGTTGAGCATCGAGGTGGCGCCGGGCCAGATGCTGGGCGTCACGGTCAGCCTGGGCGGCGCCTTCGCGCCGCCATGGGTGCGCTCCTCCCCGCTGCTGTGGATGGAGCGCGCGGACCGCCAGCTCTACCGCGCCAAGGCCGAAGGCCGCAACCGCGCCTGCCTGGAGCCGCACGTCGACTCGCTGGTCAGCGCTGAAGAAAAGGGCATGTTGTTCGCCAACCTGAATTCAGATCTGCAACAGGACACGCCATGAGCACCATCATTGATCCTGCTGCGTCGTCCTCCCCTGCGCCGCGCCCGGTGCGCGGTGGTGCCCGCACGCTGGCCGTCACGAGCGGCAAGGGTGGCGTGGGCAAGACCTTCGTCACTGCCAACCTTGCCGCAGCGCTGGCGGCGCGCGGCCAAAAGGTGCTGGTGCTGGACGCCGACCTCGGCCTGGCCAATCTCGACGTGGTGCTGAACCTGCACCCCAAGCTGACGCTGCACGACGTCTTCACCGAAAAGGCCACGCTGGAGCAGGCCATGCTGCCGGCACCCGGTGGCTTCTCGGTGCTGCTGGCCGGCTCTGGCATGGTCGAATATTCGCGCCTTACGCCCGAGGTTCGCGACAAGCTGCTGCATATCATCGACCTGGTCAAGCCGCGCTTTGACTGGGTGCTGCTGGACACCGGCGCGGGCATTTCCGACGTGGTGCTGTATGCGATCTCGCTGGCGCAGGAGGTGCTCGTCGTCGCCACGCCCGAGCCCACCTCGCTGACCGACGCCTACGCCACCATCAAGGTGCTGACCACGCAGCAGGAGCGTCGCCATGTGGGTCTGGTCGTGAACCAGGCCAACCGCGTGGGCGAGGGCAAGCTGATTTGCGGCCAGCTGCAGCAGGTGCTGCAGCGCTTCATCGGCGCGTCACCGGGGCAGGCTTTCCGGCTGGAGCTGTTCGCAGAGATCAAGGCCGACCCTGCCGTGCGTCAGGCGGTGCTCAAGCGCCAGCTGATGCTCGAACACTACCCGGGCTGCGATGCGGCCCAGGCCATCAAGGCCCTTGCGAGCAAACTGATTGGCTGATTCCCCGACAACCGCTTTCGAGTGGCTGGGCGGCGAGGCGCGCGTGCGCGAGCTCGTCGACCGCTTCTACGACCTGATGGATCTTGAGCCGGCCTACGCGCGGCTGCGTGCGGCGCATGGCGCCTCGCTGGACAGCGCGCGCGACAAGCTGTTCTGGTTCCTGTGCGGCAGGCTGGGCGGGCCCGACCACTACATCCGCCGCTTCGGCCATCCGCGCCTGCGCGCGCGCCATCTGCCGTTTCGCATCGGCATCGCCGAGCGCGACGAGTGGCTGGCGTGCATGGCGCAGGCCATGCAGGAGACTGGCGTGGACCCGGCCCTGCAGGCCCGGCTGGCCGAGTCCTTCGCGGGCACGGCCGACTGGATGCGCAATGTTTAGCGGCCTCACCCGATCCTGAACGCGACGCCCTGCTGGAACATCGCGTCGCCTTGGCACTGGTCGCCGGCCAGCGCGGCTTGCACCGAGCGCTGCCGTGTGCGCCGGATCTTGGCATCGGGGGCGTGAGGCGGACTTCGCTAGCCACGATGCGGCCGTTGCGCACCGTCGCCACCACCTGCAGCACCGCCTCACCCGTCCAGTTGACGGCCGGGACGGCGGGCTGCGGCTTCTTGGCGCACACCGCGCCCGGCGGCTGCATCTGTTGCGGGCGGCCTGCGGCGCGGGTGGCGAGGGCTCGGCTGGGACCGACCCGCCGTGCCGGGCGCGCCTGCCGGTGTGGGTTGGTGCGACCGTGCACGCAGCCGCCCTTGGTCAGCCGATGTCAGAGCAGCGTCACGCCGAGCCGTTCAGCAGCACGATGAGAGCGCCGGCCCCGCCATCGCTGGCACGTGCCTGCACGAAGGCCAGCACCTCGCTCTTTTGCACCAGCCAGCGGCGCACGCGGCTCTTGAGCACCGGCTCGCGGCCCGGCGAGCCGTGGCCCTTGCCGTGCACCACGCGCACGCAACGCAGGCCGCGCCCTGCGCTGTCGTGGATGAACAAGCCCAGGGCCTCGCGCGCGGCGTCGCGGCGCAGGCCGTGCAGATCCAGTTGTGCCTGCAGCGCCCAGTGGCCCCGGCGCAGCTTGCGCACGACCTCCAGCGAGATGCCGTCGCGGCGGAAGCTCAGCGTCTCGTCGGTGTCCAGCAGCGTGTCGATGTCGATCTCGTCGGACAGCGCCTGCAGCAGCACGGCGCGTTCATCGGCCTCGCGCTGGCGCGGCTCGGGCGCTGGCTGCGCGCGGGCATGGATGACGCGGGTGGGCGTGCGCAGCGGCGTCACCGGGCCCACGGTCAGCTCGAACAAGCGGCGCTCCTGCTCGGCCAGACGCAGCGTCGCTGCCTGGCGTTCGCACTCGACCTCGGCGGCCCGACGCGCGGCGGCCATCTCGCGGGCCAGTGGCTTCAGGTCAGCCAGGCTGCGCACGACTTTGCTCACAGCAGCCCCCGTTCAGCGAACGACACCACCTCGCCCGCGCCGACGACCAGGTGGTCCACGACGCGCACGTCCACTAGCGCCAGCGCCTCGCGCAGGCGCTGGGTCAGCAGCTCGTCGGCCTTGGACGGTTCGGCATGGCCGCTGGGGTGGTTGTGCGCCAGGATGGCGGCGCCCGCACCCAGCGCGAGCGCGCGCTTGACGACCTCGCGCGGATGGACCGTGGTGGAGGTGAGCGAACCCTGGAACAAGGTTTCCATCGCGATCAACCGGAGCTGCGCGTCCAGGAACAGCACCGCAAACACTTCATGCCCCAGCGCGCCCAGCTGCAGACGCAGATAGGCCTTGACGGTGTCCACCTCGTTCATCGCGGGCTTCTCGGCCAGCCGCTGGTTCAGCGAGCGCCGGGCGATCTCCAGCACGGCGGCGATCTCGGCCCGTTTGGCCGGCCCCAGGCCTTTGACCTGGGCCAGGTCTTGCACGCTGGCCGCCAGCAATCCGGCCCAGCCGCCAAAGCGGTCCAGCAGGTTCTGCGCCAGCTGCAGCACGGGTGTGCCCTGCAGGCCCGTGCGCAGCAGCAGCGCCAGCAATTCGGCATCCGCCAGTGCGCCCGGCCCGCGGGCGAGCAGCTTTTCGCGCGGGCGCGCGTCCGGGGGCAGGTGGGTCAGCGGCATAAAATCCTCCCCAGTCTAGCCAAGCGTTTGCGTCCCCCTCGCATGAACCCCATTCAGGCCGGGTCCTTCCTGACCTTGCATTACCGGCTCACAGGCCCGGACGGTGCCGACATCGTCAACACCTTCGACGGCAAGCCCGCCACGCTGTCGCTGGGCGCCGGCCAGCTCTCGCCGGCCATCGAAGCGCGCCTCATCGGTCTGCCAGAGGGTGCGCACGAGCGCTTCGAGCTGGCGCCGGGTGAGGCCTTCGGTGAACGCAACCCCGAGCTGCTGCAGCGCGTGAAGCTGTCGCTGTTGCGCCAGTTGGGCGACCCGGACGAGGTCTACCACGTGGGGGACGTCGTGCAGTTCCCCGGCCCGGACGGGCAGGGCGGCTATGCCGGTGTCGTGCGGGAGCTGGGCGATGAGGCCCTGCTGTTCGACTTCAACCATCCATTGGCGGGCCAGCCGGTCAGCTTCGAAGTTCAAGTGATCGGGGTGCTGTGATGAATGCTGCCGTGCATCCCAAGGAAGTCGTGCTGGCCGAGCCGCGCGGCTTTTGCGCCGGCGTGGATCGCGCCATCGAGATCGTCGAGCGGGCGCTCGTCAAGTTTGGCGCGCCCATCTACGTGCGCCACGAGATCGTGCACAACACCTATGTCGTCAACGACCTGAAGTCGCGCGGCGCCATCTTCATTGAGGACCTGGCCGAGGTGCCAGCCGGCGCCACGCTGGTGTTCAGCGCGCATGGCGTCAGCCAGGAGGTGCGCCGTGAGGCCGCCGCGCGCGGCTTCAACGTCTTTGACGCAACCTGCCCGCTGGTGACCAAGGTGCACGTCGAGGTGGCCAAGCTGCACCGCGAGGGTTATGAGTTCATCATGATCGGCCACAAGGGCCACCCCGAGGTCGAGGGCACCATGGGCCAGCTGTCCGACGGCATCTACCTCGTCGAGGAGGTGGAGGACGTCGCCAAGGTGCAGGTGAAAAATCCGTCGCGCCTGGCCGTCGTCACGCAGACCACGCTGAGCGTGGACGATGCGGCCGAGATCCTGGCCGAGGTCAAGCGCGTGTTCCCGCAAGTGCGTGAGCCCAAGAAGCAGGACATCTGCTATGCCACGCAGAACCGGCAGGACGCGGTCAAGCTGATGGCGCCGCAGGTGGACGTGGTCATCGTGGTGGGCAGCCCCACCAGCTCCAACAGCAACCGCCTGCGCGAATTGGCCGAACGGCTGGGCACGCCAGGCTACATGGTCGATTCGGCGGAAGACCTGCAGGCCGAGTGGGTGCAGGGCCGCGCGCGTGTGGGCCTGACCGCCGGCGCCTCGGCGCCCGACGTGCTGGTGCGTGCCGTCATCGACCGCCTGCGCGAGCTGGGCGCCACCACGGTGCGCAGCCTGCCCGGCGTGGAGGAGCATGTGCGCTTCCCGCTGCCCATGGGCCTGGGCGACAAGTCCATGGCCGAGGTGAGTGCCTCTCGATCCTGACGCCAGCGCCTCGGCACCCGGCGGCGCCTGACATCGGCGCCGCGTTTGTCTTCGAATTCTGAAAGACCCCCATGCTCGACATCACCCAGCTGCGCAAGGACCTCGACGCCGTCGTCGAGCGCCTGAATGCGCGCAAGAATCCGCAGCCATTTCTCGACGTGGAGCGCTTCAAGGCGTTCGAGGCGGAGCGCAAGAGCGTGCAGAGCCGCACCGAGGAACTGCAGGCGCGCCGCAACGCGTTGTCCAAGCAGATCGGACAGGCGCGCAGCAAGGGCGAAGACGCCTCCGCGCTGATGGCCGAGGTGGGTGGCATCGCCGACGAGCTCAAGGCCGGCGCCGAACGCCTGGACGCCATTCAGGCCGAGCTTCACCAGATGCTGATGAGCGTGCCCAACCTGCCCGATGCCAGCGTGCCGGTGGGCGCCGATGAGCACGGCAACGTCGAGGTGCGCCGCTGGGGCCAGCCGCGGACGTTCGACTTCGCCATCAAGGACCATGTGGACCTTGGGGCGCCGCTGGGCCTGGACTTCGAGACCGGCGCCAAGCTGTCAGGCGCGCGCTTCAGCTTCCTGAAGGGGCCCGTCGCCCGGCTGCACCGGGCGCTCGCCCAGTTCATGCTGGACGTGCAGACGACGGAGCACGGCTACACCGAGTGCTACACGCCCTACATCGTCAATCGCGAGATTCTCGAAGGCACGGGCCAACTGCCCAAGTTCAAGGAAGACATGTTCTGGGTGCTGCGCGGCGGAGATGTCGAGCATCCCGAGCAGTACCTGATCTCCACATCGGAGATCTCGCTGACCAACACCGTGCGCGACAGCGTGCTCAAGGCCGAGGACCTGCCCATCAAGCTGACGGCGCACAGCCCCTGCTTCCGCTCGGAGGCCGGCTCGGCCGGGCGCGATACCCGCGGCATGATCCGCCAGCACCAGTTCGACAAGGTGGAGATGGTGCGCATCGAGCACCCCGAGCGCAGCATGGCGGCGCTGGAGGAGATGACGCAGCATGCCGAGGCCATCCTGCGCAAGCTCGGCCTGCCTTACCGCACCATGCTGCTGTGCACCGGTGACATGGGCTTCGGCGCCACCAAGACCTATGACCTGGAGGTCTGGCTGCCGGCGCAGAACACCTTCCGCGAGATCAGCTCCTGCTCCAACATGGGCGCCTTCCAGGCCCGCCGCATGCAGGCGCGCTTCAAGAACGCCCAGGGCAAGAATGAGCTGGTGCACACGCTCAACGGCTCTGGCCTGGCCGTGGGGCGCACCTTGGTGGCGGTGCTGGAGAACTACCAAAACGCCGATGGCAGCATCACGGTGCCCGAAGCGCTGCGGCCTTACATGGGCGGGCTCGACACGCTGCGCGCCTGAATAGGATTGCAACGCGAAATTCCGCGCTACAATGCCGGGCTTCGCTCACACCGAATCAGGAGAGGTGGCAGAGTGGTCGAATGTACCTGACTCGAAATCAGGCGTACGGTATCCCCGTACCGAGGGTTCGAATCCCTCCCTCTCCGCCAACTAGCAAAGACGGGCCTTCGGGCCCGTTTTTCATTTCCGTTTCGCGCATTCCACGCCATCCCGGACACCGCTCGGCTGTGATGGCGGGCGGCGTTCCAGCCTGATCGCAGACACCGGCGGGTGTCCTGAGTGACCCAACGCGGCATCACCGCTCCCGGCTTTTCGGCCGCGAGAGGTGATGCCCACACCGAGGGTCCTCATGAGCAAGATCAGACAAGCACTTCAACTGCTGCTCGGCGACGCCGGCCTGAGCATGCGGCGGGTCGCCGCCGCGCTCGGCGTCGGCAAGACCACCATCAGCGCGATCGCTGGCCAAGCAATACGCTGGCGCCAACATCGAGCGCGCCACGATGGCTGAGCAGGATCACAAGCTGTTCGCCGGCGTTGACCCCGCGAGCGTGGCGCTGTTCGCCAAGCCCCGCCCTGGGGCGCCGCCGCAGCCCTACTACAATGCGGCACCTGTCGAAGGCGAACCTCGGTTCGCCTTCGTTGCGTTTGATGCGTGCCGTCGGGCCGCACGTGATCCTCAAGGCTTTCCGCGATGTTCGAGTTTGTCCGTCAGCACACCAAACTGTTCCAGTTCATCCTGCTGATCCTGATCCTGCCGTCGTTCGCCTTCGTGGGCATGCAGGGCTACACCAGCATGATGGGCGGTGCCAATGCTGGCGTGGCCAGCGTGGATGGCCGCAAGATCACCCAGGGCGAATGGGACGCGGCGCAGCGCCAGTTTGCCGACCGCATCCGCGCGCAGAGCCCCGGCGTCGACCCCAAGCTGCTGGATACCCCCGAGGCCAAGCACCAGGCCCTGGTGAACCTCGTCACCGAGCGCACGCTGCAGGCGGCTGCGCTGCACGAGCACTTCACGCCCAGCGCCGAGGTGGTCAATGCGCGCTTCTGGAGCGACCCGCAGTTCGCCTTCCTGCGCAATGCCGATGGCACCGTCAACAAGGCCTTGCTCGCGGCGCAGGGCATGACGCCGTCCATCTTCCTGGAGCGGCTGCGTCAGGACTACGCCGTCCGCCAGGTCACTGCGCCCATCGAGTCGTCCGTCGTCGTCGGTGACAGCGCGCCCAAGCTGGCCTTCGACGCGCTGCTGCAGCAGCGCGAGGTGCAGATGCAGCGCTTCGACGTGAAGGCCTTCGCCGCCAAGCTCAACCCCAGCGACGCTGAGGTCGAGGCTTTCTACAAGGAGCCCGCCAACGCCGCGAAGTTCCAACTGCCCGAGTCGGCACAGATCCAGTACGTGGTGCTGGACCTCGAGGCTCTGAAGAAGGACGTGACCTTCACCGAAGAGGATCTGCGCAAGTACTACGACGAGAACGCCTCGCGCTACGGCGTGCCCGAGGAGCGCCGCGCCAGCCACATCCTGATCAAGGTCGACCGCAATGCGCCGCCCGACGAGCGGGCCAAGGCCAAGGCGCGCGCCGAGTCCCTGCTGGCAGAGGTGCGCAAGAACCCGGCCTCCTTTGCCGAAGTGGCCAAGAAGAACTCGCAGGACGAGGGCTCGGCCGTCAACGGCGGCGACCTGGACTTCTTCGGCCGCGGCGCGATGGTCAAGGAGTTCGATGCAGCCGTCTACGCGATGAAGCAGGGCGAGATCAGCAACCTGGTCGAGACCGATTACGGCTTTCACATCATCCAGCTGACCGGCATTCGCGGCGGCGAGAAAAAGCCCTTCGAGGCGGTGCGCGCCGAGGTCGAGGCCGAGGTGCGCAAGCAGTTGGCGCAGCGCCGTTACGGCGAGGCGGCCGAGCAGTTCGGCAACCTGGTCTACGAGCAGTCCGACTCGCTGCAGCCCGCTGCCGACAAGCTCAAGCTGACCATTCAGACCGCCACCGTGCGCCGCCAGCCGCAGCCCGGCGCCATCGGGCCGCTGGCCTCGCCCAAGCTGCTGGATGCGGTGTTCAGCCCCGAGGCGCTGAACAACAAGCGCAACACCGAGGCCATCGAGACCGGCCCCAACCAGCTCGTGTCCGCCCGCGTCGTGCAGTACAACCCGGCGCGCGTGCCGCCGCTGGCCGACGTGAAGGAGCAGGCCCGTAGCTTGCTCGTGCAGAAGCTGGCCGCCGCCGAGGCCAAGAAAGCCGGCGAGGCGCGCCTGGCCGCACTGAAGGCCAACCCGGCCGACACCGCCGGCCTGGAGGCCGCGACCCTCGTGTCGCGTGCCAAGCCGCAAGGCCTGTCGCGTGCTCAGCTGGAGGCCGTGCTGGGCGCTGACGCCAGCAAGCTGCCCACCGCCGTGGGCGTGCCGGCCGACGACGGCAGCTACGTCGTGGTCCGCATCAACCAGCTGCTGCCGCGTGATCCCGCCGTCGTCGACGACAAGGTCGCTGCCCGCCAGTACGCCGCCGCCTGGGCGCGCGCCGAGGGCGCTGCTTATATGGCTGCGTTGAAGTCGCAGTACAAGGCGGTGATCAAAGTGGCGGCTCCGGCACTGGCTGCCAGCGCGCCCTGATTTTTAGGCTATACTCTTTGGCTCTGCGGTGGCTGTAGCTCAGTTGGTAGAGTCCAGGATTGTGATTCCTGTTGTCGTGGGT
>JBKBOJ010000037.1:0-31397 GCA_046294815.1 Roseateles sp.
GGCCGCGCTGCTGACCGCCTGCGGCGGCGGCTCGGCCACCGCGGCGCCCGCCCCTGCGCCCGCAACGGCCGCCCCCGCGCCGGCCCCGGCGCCGTCCAACAAGTGGACGCTGGTGTGGAGCGACGAGTTCAACGACGCCGCCGGTACCCAGCCCAACAAGGCGAACTGGAACTACGACCTTGGCAATGCCGAGAGCAACGGCTGGGGCAACGGCGAGTACCAGTACTACACGGCCAACGCCCGCAACGCGCAGACCGACGGCGCGGGCATGCTGGTCATCACGGCCGAGAAGGCCAGCAACCCCGGCCCCTGCTGGAACGGCAAGCCCTGCGACTACACCTCGGCGCGCATCCACACCAACGGCAAGGTCAGCTTCACCTACGGCAAGGTCGAGGCGCGCATGAAGCTGCCGTCGGGCCAGGGCATCTGGCCGGCGTTCTGGGCGCTGGGCACCGACCTGGCCACCGTGGGCTGGCCCGCCTCGGGCGAGATTGACATCATGGAGTTCGTCGGCAAGACGCCCAACGCCACCTACGGCACGCTGCACGGCCCCGGCTATTCCGGTGCCCAAGGCATCGGCAAGGCCTACGACTTCGGCAAGCCGGTGGCCGACGACTTCCACACCTACACCATCATCAAGCGGCCCAACGAGATCGTCTGGTACGTGGACGGCAAGGAGTACCACCGCCTGACGCCGGCGAGCCTGCCGGCCGGTGGCACCTGGGTCTTCGAAAAGCCCTTTTTCGTCATCCTGAACCTGGCCGTGGGCGGCAACTGGCCAGGCGCTCCCGACGCCACCACGCCGCTGCCCGCGCGCTTGCTGGTGGACTGGGTGCGCATCTACAAGGAAGAGTGAGGTGAGCGCTTGGGCGTCCGGGCAGCGCTCAGCCGCGTGAGGATTGACCCCGGCGAACTGCGCAAACCGACCGTAGCAAGCCTGGTCAAGATCTCAGTCGGCGCCAACCACCAGGAGTGATGTCCTTTCACCCGGATGTTTCGCGAGGTCGGCCCGGATCAACCTGCAACACCGATGAACACGGGGTAGGCGGCCGTTCAACAAGCGATCCAGTTTGGCTTTCGGGGCCTACGCGCCGCTGGCGCGGCGCCGGGTGGGCGCGCTGGCCCTCAACTCCTCGCCAATGCCGATGGGCATTGGCTGCGGCCGTCTCGGGCCATCCCGCCTCACCCGGCATCCCCGCCCCTCCCGCGTCCCCCGTGAAACGTCCGGCTTAACCCAGCGGATTCCTCAAATCGACGGGTACGGGTTCTGGGGGGCAGGTCAATGACGCGCTGGCGCCGCGCTAGATTCGGGCGGCCTCTCAGGTCTCGATGCGGCGGCCCTCGGCGTCGAACCACAGTGTCTTGGCCGCGTCGAAACCGAAGCGCACCGGCGCGCCGTCGGCCACCTCGGGCTGGCCCGGCAGCACGGCCGAGACGGTCGTGCCGCCGCTGCTCATCCACACCACATGCTGGTTGCCCAGCGGCTCGACCAGCTGGATCTGCGCGGCAAACGGTTGGTCGGCGCCCAGCCGCACGTTCTCGGGGCGCACCGCCAGCGTCAGCGCCTCACCCTGCGGGCGCGCGGCCAGCGCGGCGGGCAGCGGCAGCGTGAGCGCCGCCGACACGAAGCGGCCGCCTTCGCCCACCTGGCCTTCGATGCGGTTGATGGCCGGCGAGCCGACGAAGCCGGCCACGCGCAGGTTGTTGGGCCGCTCGTAGACCTCGGCCGGCGTGCCGATCTGCTGGATGACGCCCTGGTGCATGACCACGATGCGGGTGGCCAGCGTCATCGCCTCCACCTGGTCGTGGGTCACGTAGATCATGGTGTTGCCCAGGCGCTGGTGCAGGGTCTTGAGCTCGCGGCGCAGGTCGGTGCGCAGCTTGGCGTCGAGGTTGGACAGCGGCTCGTCCAGCAGCAGCACCTTGGCCTCGCGCACGATGGCGCGGCCGATGGCCACGCGCTGGCGCTGGCCACCCGAGAGCTGGCCGGGCCGGCGCTCCAGCAGCGGGCCGAGCTGCAGCATCTCGACCGCCGCGGCCACGCGCTTTTCGATCTCGGCCTTGGGTGTCTTGGCCATCTTCAGCGGGAAGGCCAGGTTCTCCTTCACCGTCATCGTCGGGTATAGCGCGTAGCTCTGGAACACCATGCCCACGCCGCGCTGGCTGGGTTCGGCATGCGTCATGTCCTGCTCGCCGATGCGGATGCTGCCGCCGCTGACCGGGTTGAGGCCGGCGATGGTGTGCAGCAGCGTGCTCTTGCCGCAGCCCGACGGACCCAGCAGCACGAGGAACTCGCCGCTGTGCACGTCGAGGTCCAGCCCCTTGATGACGTCGTGGTTGCCGAAGCGAATGCTGAGGTCCTGGATGTGAACGCGAGTCAAAGCGGTCTCCTTGGTTCTTGCAAGATTTGGGCGACGGTCTGCTGCACCGTCTGCACCGGGATGTCCCGGTTCCAGTAGTCGCTGATGGCGCGTTCCAGCGCCCGCAGCTGATCGGGCGGCAGCAGCCGCTCGGTGTTGGCCACCAGCCGGCTCGCGTCGCGCAGCGCGGCGGCGCCGACTTGCGCGCAGGCGTCGAGCGAGCGGGTGTCGAGGTCGGTGCGCACGGGCACCGAGCCTTTGCGGGCGCTGAACTCCAGCTGCGTGGCCGGCGCCGTGGCCACGCGGGCCAGCAGCTGCTGCGCGGGGCGCACGCCGCGGTCGTCGCGGGCGCGAGGGAACACCAGCACGTCGCCGTCGATGATGTAGGGTGCCGCGCGTGACAGGCCCGGCGTGCAGCCGAAGTCACGGCCCGGCTGCTGGCCGGCCTGCAGGAACTCGGCCTTGGCCCAGTCGCCCATGAACTGCAGGCCCGCGCGGCCGCTGGCCACCAGGGCGGTCGTGGCGGACCAGCTGCGGCCGCCGGAGGCGGCATCCACGTAACGGCGCAGTTTCTTGTACGTCAGCAGGACGTCGCGCAGCGCCTGGCCCTGCAGCGCGGCGGGCTGGCGGTCGCGCAGCACGGCCAGGTAGAGCGCGCGGCCGCCCTGGTTGGCCAGCACGGCGCTGAACAGGTTGAGGTCCTGCCAGGGCTGGCCGCCATGGGCCAGCGGAATCAAGCCGGCCGCCTTCAGTTTGTCCAGTGCCGAGAACAGCTCGTCCATGCTGCGCGGCGGCTGCTTCACGCCAGCGCGAGCCAGGGCCGCGTTGGAGCTCCACAGCCAGGCCGACATGTGCACGCTGATGGGCGCGGCATAGACGCGGCCATCCACCCGCACCGCGTCCAGCAGCACGGCGGGCATGGTCTTGTCCCAGCGGCCTTGCTGCGCCACTTCGTCCAGCGCATGCAGCCGCCCCTCATGCGCCAGTTGCTGAAAGCTGCGCGAGGGGTTGAACTGCGCGGCCAGCGGCGGGTTGCCGGCGCGTATGCGCTCCAGCAGCGTCGCGCGCGCCTGCTCGGACGCACTCACCGCCAGCTCGCGCCACTGGCCGCCATTGGCGCGGTAGGCCTCGGCCAGCGCATGGACGGCGGCGGCCTCGCCGGGCGATGTCCACCAGTGCAGCACGTCCGCCGCCGGACCGGCCTGGGCCGCGGCCGCAGCGGCAAGCAGGGCAGGGGCCAGGCAGTGCGAGCGGAGCATGCCGGCATCATTACAGATCATTAAGAATATTAATATCGTATTAACCATGAGGCCGCCGGCCGCTACAGTTCTGCGCCATGAACCTGCTGCTTGCCGAAGATGACCCCGTGCTGGCCGACGCGCTGCAGCAGCAGTTGTTGAACGCTGCGTACAAGGTCGAGTGGGCCGAGAACGGCGCTGTGGCCGAGTACCTGCTGAAGAAGCAGGACTTCGACATCGCCATCCTGGACCTGGGCCTGCCGCTGGTGGATGGTCTGACGGTGCTGCGGCGCGTGCGCGAGGCCGGCCGCGCGCTGCCCATCCTGGTGCTGACGGCGCTGGATGCGCTGGAGCACCGCGTGGCCGGGTTGCAGGCCGGCGCCGACGACTACCTGACCAAGCCCTTCGACTTCCCCGAGCTGGAGGCGCGGCTGCAGGCGCTGCTGCGGCGCAGCCGGCCGGCCACGCAGACCCAGCAGTTGCGCCAGCTGACGCTGGACCGCGCCGCGCGGCGCGCCAGCGTGGCTGGCCAGGCGCTGGAGCTGAGCCCGCGCGAATGGGCGCTGCTGGAGCTGCTGGTTGCCGAGCGTGACCGTGTGGTCACCAAGGCGCAGATCGTGCAGGCCTGGAGCGGCGACGGCGAGGAGGCCGGCGGCGGCTCCATCGAGGTCTACATCCACCGCCTGCGCAAGAAGCTCGAAGGCTCAGGCCTGGTCGTGCGCACCGTGCGTGGGCTGGGCTATCTGCTGGAGGTGGCGGCGTCGTGAGCCGGCCGGCCGGCCGCCGCTCGCTGCACCGGCAACTGCTGCTGTGGCTGCTGCTGCCGCAGATCGTGCTGTGGGGTGTGGCCGCGTTTGGCGCCTACCGCGTGGCCAGCCGCCATGCCGACGAGCTGGTGGACGTCAGCCTGCTGCAGGCCGCACGCGCGTTGGCGCGCCAAATCCGGCCCACGGCCAGCGGGCTGTTCGTGGACCTGCCGCCGTCGGCCCAGGACATCCTGGCGGCCGACCCCGAGGATCGCGTCATGTACATGGTCAGCTCGCCGCCCGGCCAGCTGCTGCTGGGCGATGCGCGCATGCCCGCGCCGCCGGGCAGCCCGCGGCTGAACGAGCCGGTGTTCTTCGATGCGGCGGTGCCGGAGGCGATGCGCGTGGTGTCGCTGGATCTGCACCTGGGTGCAGCGGGCGCGGCCGACTCGCTGCTGCGCGTGCAGATCGCCCGCTCCAGCGCGCCGCGCGACCTGCTGGCACGGCGCATGCTGCTGGACACGGCGCTGCCGCTGTCGCTGCTGATCGCGCTGATGACGGCCGGCGTCTGGGCCGGCATCCGCCGTGGCCTGCGGCCGCTGGCCGAGCTGCAGGCGCAGATGCAGGGCCGCCGCGCCGACGCGCTGGACCCCGTTCAACTGCAGGCCGCGCCACCCGAGGTGGGTGCGCTGGCCGGCGCTGTCAATGAGCTGCTGGCCCAGGTGCAGCAGAACCTTGCCGCGCAGCGCCGCTTCATCAGCGACGCGGCCCACCAGCTGCGCACGCCGCTGGCCGGGCTGAAAAGCCAGACCGAGCTGGCGCTGAAGGAGGTCTCGGACCCTGCGCTGCGTCAGCGCCTGCAGCGTGTGCATGACAGCGCGCTGCGCGGCGCGCGGCTGGTGTCGCAGCTGCTGGTGCTGGCCCGCGCCGAGCCCGAGGCCCAGGCCGCGCAGGGCTGGGAGGCGGTGGACTGCGGGCAGCTGGTGCAGGAGGTGGTGGCCGAGCAGGTGCCACGCGCGCTGGCCGCCGGCGGCGACCTGGGCGTGGACCTGCCCGACCAGCGGCTGCAGGTGCAGGGCGTCGCGCCGCTGCTGCGCGAGGCGCTGCTCAACCTGGTCGACAACGCGCTGCGCTACGCCGGCCCCGGTGCCACCATCACCGTGCGTCTGCGCCGCGTGGGCGACGACCTGTGGCTGGACGTCGAGGACAACGGCCCCGGTCTGCCGCCCGAGCTGCGCGAGCGCGCCTTCGAGCGCTTTGTGCGCGGCTCTGCCCACGGCGAGGGCTGCGGCCTGGGGCTGGCCATCGTGCGCGAGATTGTCGAGCGGCATGGGGGCAGCGCGGAACTGCTGCCTGCGGCCCCGCGGGGCTGTATCGCTCGATTGACCTTGCCACTGTACTGATGGGGGAGACGGCGGCTGGCGACAATCAGTACCTTGCCCTCATCATCCACAGCCATGACCACCCGCACCGTTCACGGCGCCTGCCCCCACGACTGCCCCGACACCTGCGCGCTGCAGGTCACCGTCGAGGACGAACGCGTCATCAAGGTGCAGGGGCGCGCCGAGCATCCGAACACGCATGGCGCGCTGTGCACCAAGGTGTCGCGCTACCCTGAGCGCACCTACCACCCCGAGCGCGTGCTGTATCCGCTCAAGCGTGTCAGCAAGAAGACCGAGGCGTCGCGCTTCGTGCGGGTGAGCTGGGCGGAGGCGCTGGCCGACATCGCGGCGCGGCTGAAGGCCATCGCGGCGCGTGACGCGCAGCGCATCCAGCCCTACAGCTATGCCGGCACCATGGGCCTGATTCAGGGCGAGGCCATGGCCGGCCGGCTCTGGAATGCGCTGGGCGCCGCGCGGCTGGACCGCACCATCTGCGCCAGCGCCGGCGGTGCGGGTCTGGCGGCCACTTACGGCCACAAGCTGGGCATGCACACGCGCAACTTTGCGGGCGCGAAGCTCATCGTCATCTGGGGCAGCAACTCGATCGCGTCCAACCTGCATTTCTGGACCTATGCCAACCAGGCCAAGCGCGACGGCGCCAAACTGATCTGCATCGACCCGCGCAGGACGGAGACGGCCGACAAATGCCACCAGCACATCGCCGTGCTGCCCGGCACCGACGGCGCGTTGGCGCTGGGCCTGATGCATGAGCTGATCCGCAATGACTGGCTGGACCACGACTACATCGCCCAGCATGTCGACGGCTGGGACGAGCTGCGCGAGCGGGCGCTGGCCTGGCCGCCGGAACGCGTGGCCCAGGTCTGCGGCATTGCGGCCTCCGAGGTGCGCGGCCTGGCGCGTGACTACGGCACCACCACCCCCGCCGCCATCCGCCTGAACTACGGCATGCAGCGCGTGCGCGGTGGCGGCAATGCAGTGCGGCTGGTGGCACTGCTGCCCTGCCTGACCGGCGCGTGGCGGCACGCGAGCGGCGGCCTGCTGCTGTCGGCCTCGGGCTGGTTCGCGCCCTACAAGAACCCGAATCTCGAACGCCCCGATCTGCTCGCGGGCCGCACGCCGCGCATGGTCAACATGAGCACCATCGGCGACGCGCTGCTGCAGGCTGATCCGCCCATCGAGGCGCTCGTCGTCTACAACAGCAATCCGGTGGCAGTGGCGCCGGAGTCGCCCAAGGTCGTGCGCGGTTTTCAGCGCGAAGACCTGTTCACCGTGGTGCTGGAGCACTTCATGACCGACACGGCCGACCTGGCCGACTACGTGCTGCCCGCCACCACGCAGCTGGAGCACCTGGACGTGCACACCAGCTACGGCCACACCGACGTGCTGATCAACCATCCGGCCATTGCGCCGCTGGGCGAGGCCAAGCCCAACACGCAGATCTTTCGCGAGCTGGCCGCGGCGATGGGCCTGACCGACCCCTGCTTCAGCGAGACCGACGAGCAGCTGGTCGAGCAGGCCTTCACGGCCGACATCGACATGGCCGTGCTGCGCGAGCAGGGCTGGGTGCCGCTGCCCATTGCCGAGGCGCCTTTTGCCAACGGGGGCTTCCGCACCCCCAACGGCCGCGCCCAGGCCGCCGGCGCAGACTATGTGCCCAACTACGAGAGTGCGCTGACTGCGCCCGAACTCGCCGCGCGCTATCCGCTGGCCATGATCTCGCCGCCGGCGCGCAACTTTCTGAACAGCAGCTTCGTCAACGTGAAGAGCCTGCGCGACATCGAGCGCGAACCCATCATCGAGATGCATGCCGACGATGCCGCCGCGCGACGTCTGGCCGATGGCGCCCGGGTGGCCGCCTTCAACGATCGCGGCCGCTATGTCGCCACGCTGCGGATCAGCCCGCGCGCGCGGCGCGGCGTCGTCAACGGCCTGGGCATCTGGTGGCGCAAGCTCGGCGTGGACGGCACCAACGTCAACGAGGTGACGCACCAGCGCCTGACCGACCTGGGCGCGGCGCCGGCGTTCTACGACTGCCTGGTGCAGGTGGAAGCGGCTTGATCCTGCGGCCGCTGCTGCTCGTTGCGCTCGCGCTGGCCCTGGGCGGCTGCAGCGCGCTGGGCCACTGGAGCCAGGCCGCCGGCGGCCACTGGGGGCTGGTGCGCGCCGCCAAGCCGGTGAGCGACTGGCTGGCCGACCCCGCCACGCCGGCCGATCTGGCCGGGCGCCTCAGGCTCAGCCAGCAGATGCGCGACTTCGCCAGCAGCCAGCTGGCCCTGCCCGAGAACAACAGCTATCGCCGCTATGCCGACCTCAAGCGCGGCGCCGCGGTGTGGAATATCGTCGCCGCCCCGGAGTTTGGTTTCACGCTCAAGACCTGGTGCTATCCGTTGATGGGCTGCGCCGGCTATCAGGGCTGGTTTGACCTGGACGAGGCGAAGCAGCGCGCCGAGGCTTTGAAGGCCGCGGGCTGGGAGGTGCAGGTACAGGCGATTCCGGCCTATTCCACGCTGGGCTGGAGCCGATGGCTGGGTGGCGATCCGCTGCTGAACACCTTCATCGGCTACCCCGAGGGCGAGCTGGCCGCGATGCTCTTCCACGAGCTGGCCCACCAGCGCGTCTACGTCAGCGACGACACCGGCTTCAACGAGGCCTATGCCAGTGCGGTGGAGATCCTCGGTGCGCGCCAGTGGCTGGCGGACAAGCCCGAGGCGCTGGCCGCCTTCGAGGCCGGGCGGGCGCGCCGCGCGGCATTTCTGGCGCTGGCTCGCGAGGGGCGCGAGCGGCTGCAGCGGGTCTACGCCGGCCCGGCCGAGGCGCGCGCCGCCGGCAAGGCCGCCGTGCTGGCCGAGCTGCGCGAACGCGCACCGAAGGAGGCGCCCGGCTACGAGGCTTGGTTCCAGCGCGCCAACAACGCGAGCTTTGCCATCCTGGCGGCCTACGACGAGCTGGTGCCGGCCTTCGTGCGGCTGTTCGAGCGCGAGGGCCGCGACTGGGCGCGGTTTCACGCCGCCGTGGAGGGCCTGAAGGCGCTGCCTCGGGACCAGCGCCGGGGCACATTGGCCGCGCTGAGCGGGGCGCCCGACGTCACCCGCTGATGCCGCCGCTATGGCCGAGCCCTTCTCCGACCGCGAGGTGTTTGGCAACACGCCTCGGCCAGCGCGGCGCAATGGCGTCTATGAGGACGTGCTGGTGAGGGGGCGGCTGCATCCGAGGCAGCCGCAGGTGCGGCCCGGCTGAGCCGCCGCAATCAGGGCAGCGCCTGCCCGCGCGCCGTCACGTAGAGCCGGTACCACTCTTCCCGGCTCAGCGTGATGCGCGTGGCGTCCGCGCAGGCGCGGATGCGCTCGGCATTGCCGCTGCCGATGACCGGCTGGATGCCGGCCGGATGCCGCAGCAGCCAGGCCAGCAGCACCGCATTGGGCGTGGTGCGATGGGTTTCGGCGATGTCGTGCACCACGCGCGCGGCGGGCGAGGCCGCCGGGTCGTTGAAGCGGCCCTGCGCCAGCGCCCCCCAGGCCTGCAGTTGCACTCCGTGCTGCTGCGCGTACTCCAGCGTGCCGGCCCAGGCCATTGCTCCGGGGCGCGTCGTGGCCTGCGGGTCGTTGAACGTCGTGCCGGCGTCGATGAAGTCCAGCTTGGCCAGGCTCATCTCCAACTGGTTGACCACCAGCGGCTCGGCCAGCGCCTGCTGCAGCCAGCGCATCTGGCCGGCATGCATGTTGGACACGCCCAGGTGGCCCACCTTGCCGGCGGCCTTGAGGCGGCCGAAGGCGCGGGCGACCTCGGCGGGTTCCATCAGCGGGTCGGGGCGGTGCAGCAGCAGGATGTCCAGGTGCTCCACGCCCAGGCGCTGCAGTATGCCGTCCACGCTGCGCTCGATGTGCTCGGCGCTGAAGTCGAAGCGACCCACGTTCGCCTCGTCGGCAAAGCGGATGCCGCACTTGCTCTGCAGCCGGATGCGCCCGCGCAGGCCGGGGTCGCGCTTGAGCAGCTCGCCGAACACGGCTTCGGCCTTGCCACGGCGGTAGATGTCGGCGTGGTCGAACAGCGTGATGCCGATGTCCAGCGCGGCCTCGACGGCCGCGTGCGCATGTGCGATGTCGGCCTCGGTGACGGGGCCGCTGTTCCAGTCGCCGCCCAGGGCCATGCAGCCGTAGACCAGCTTGCTGGCGTCGCGCAGGTGGGTGTGCAGGGGCAGGATGAATGGCATGGCTCGTGCGAAGGACGTGGGGCCCGAATTTTCCTAGCAAGCACGGCTGGGCGCGCGCACGGGCCGAGGCCGAACACCGCGAGCCCGAGGGCTTTTGTGCCTGCCGGAGTGTGCAGCGCCGCGCTTCATCCAAGCGCGGCCAGGTCAGCTTCTGGCATAGAGTGCGTCCACGACACAAGGAGAGCCGACGTGGCCGAGATCCGCATCCAACGAGAACACGACCTGGGCCTGACGAGGGCGCGCAAGATCGCGTGGCAATGGGCCGAGCAGGTCGAGCAAAAGTTCGACATGTCCTGCACGGTGCACGAGGGTGAGGATGAGGACACCGTGGTCTTCGAGCGCTCGGGCGTCAAAGGCGAGCTGACCGTCACGGCCAAACGCTTCGAGCTGGTCGCGCAGCTGGGTTTTCTGCTGGGTGCGTTCAAGGGCAGCATCGAGGCCGAGATCCAGAAGGAACTTGACGCGCTGCTGGCCCCCAAGAAGAAGGCGCCGGCCAAAAAGAAGCCGGCCTGAGGGCGCTTACTTCAGACTCTCGATGAGGTCGATGTACTGCTGCATGGCCTCTTCCTGCGAAGTGCCCTTCAGCTCGTTCCACGCATCCCACTTGGCGCGGCCGACCATGTCGGTGAAGCCGGGGCGCTTGTCCTGCACGTCGCCCTGGCTGCCCTGCTTGTACAGCGCATAGATCTTCAGCAGCGTCATGTTGTCGGGCCGCTCCGGCAGGTTCTTGGAATCGGCGACGGCGGCTTCGAAACGTTCTTTCAGGCTCACGGGGTTCTCCAGGCTGATCCGAGGGGTTCGACTTGGTGACAATCGAACGTGACAGGGCCGCTGAGTTTAGGCGTGCCACCAACCATTCCGAGGAGACGCATGGGCCAGAGCAGCGAACGCATGTCCAAGGTGGATACAGCCTGGCTGCGCATGGACACCGAAGCCAACCTGATGATGATCGTGGGCGTGTGGTCCATCCGTCCGGGCATCACGCTGAGCTGCCTGCGCACGCGTGTGGCCGAGCGGCTGCTGCAGTACCCGCGTTTCCGCCAGAAGGTGGTCGAGGACGCCTTCGGCGGCGCGCGGTGGGTGCTGGACCGCGACTTCGACATCGCCCACCACGTCATCGCCGAGGTGCCGCTGCCGCTGCGCGGCCAGAGCAGCGATGCAGTGCTGCGCGAGCGCGTGGCCGAGCTGTGCAGCCAGCCGCTGGATCCTGCCCGGCCGCTGTGGCAGATGCAGTTGGTGGAGGACATGGGCGACGGCAGCAGCGCGCTGATCTGCCGCATCCACCACTGCATCGCCGACGGCATCGCGCTGATCGCCGTGATGCTGTCCATCACCGACGGCGGCAAGCCGCCGCCCAAGCGCGCGGCCAGGGCCGAGCGCGACGAGCCCGACTGGCTGCTGGACGCCTTCCTGCGCCCCATCAGCAACATGACGGTCAAGGCCATCGGCCTGGCGGGCAAGGGCATGTCCAAGGGGGTGGACGTGGTGATGAGCGGCGCCACGCCGATGGACTCGTCGCTGGAAATGGCCCGCATGGGCTACCAGGCGGTGTCGGACGTGGCAGCCTTTGCGCTGATGCCGGACGACTCGCCCACCAGGCTCAAGGGCAAGCCGGGCACGAGGAAGACGGTGGCCTGGGATGACAGCCTGGCGCTGGACGACGTGAAGGCGGTCGGCAAGGCGCTGGGCGCGTCCATCAACGACGTGCTGCTCGCCTGCGCGGCCGGCGCCATCGGCCGCTACCTGGCCGACCGCGGCGAGGATCCAACGGCCAAGGAGATCCGCGCGATGGTGCCGGTCAACCTGCGCCCGCTGGAGCAGGCCTGGCAACTGGGCAACCGCTTCGGGCTGGTGCCGCTGGTGCTGCCCATCGGCATCGCCAACCCGGTCGAGCGGCTGTTTGCCGTGCGTGCGCGCATGAGCGAGCTCAAGGGCAGCTTCCAGCCGGTGATGGCCTTCGGGCTGCTGTCGGTGGCGGGGCTGCTGATCAAGCCGGTGCAGCACGCGATGCTGAACGTCTTCGCGAAGAAGGCCACCGCGGTCATGACCAACGTGCCCGGCCCGGCAGAGGCGCTGAAGTTCTGCGGCTCGACGGTCGAGAAGGTGATGTTCTGGGTGCCGCAGTCGGGTGACATCGGCGTGGGCGTCAGCATCCTGACCTATGCCGGCCGGGTGCAGTTCGGCCTCATCACGGACGCGGGCCTTTGCCCCGACCCCGAGGCCATCGTGGCCAACTTCGCGCCGGAGTTCGAGAAGCTGCTGCTGCTGTCGCTGATGCTGCCCTGGCCGACGGACGCTTGCGGGCCGGCGCTTTCTTGACCTTGGGCCAGCCCGCGGCGGTCGGGTAGGGGCCAGGGCCAGCGAGGCGGGCGTTTCGGCAGCGTGGGCGGGCGGCAGGCCGACCAGGGCCGTGCCAGCGACTGCGAGGTGTCTGATGGCAGACCTGCGCTGTTCAGCGGTGCTGCCGGCTTGCGCCAGTCGCCGTGCAATGGCACGGCGCGCGCGACCAAGAAAAAGGGCGCCGATGGCGCCCTCTTGTCGACCCGCGAGTGCGGCTCAGAGGCGGGAAGGCTCGGCCTTTTTCTTGGTGGTCGGGCGGCCGGCGGCGGTGGGGTAAGCGGCCATCACCTTGGCCGGGTCGGCCTTGTGGTCCAGGTAGGCGGCGTACTGCTGCTCGGTGCAGGCCAGCAGCTTGCCAGGGCGTGCCTCGCCCTTGTACTTGCCGTTGGCGTAAACGAACTGGTATTCGTTGGCGGCCACCGGCGTCGTGATGCTGCTGGTGTCGCTGTAGCTCTTGGCGCATTCGGCGCGCAGCTCGGCCTGCTCGGGCGTGGCCTTGTTGCCGGCTTGGGCGGCGAGGGCGGTGACGGCGGCCAGGGCGGGGATCAGGAACTTCATGAGCTTGTCTCGCGGGAGTGGTTGGATGGCGGAACGAAGCTTACGCCGCAGCCGGGCGCCGCGCACGCCGGGCCCATCCCGTAAGCGGGGGTGGGGGTCGCGTGAACTCCGTCACGCTCGGCGGCTCAGTCTTCGAGCTCTTCCTTGGCCAGCTCGATGTCCAGCAGCTCCATCGCGTCCATGGCCTGGCAGGCAGCGGCGTCGGCGTAGAGCTGCTCGGCCTCCTTCATGCGCTTGTCGCCCTCCAGCATGATCAGGCCGTTGGCGCGCTCGATCATCGCGATGGCGCTGGTGGGGTTGAGCTTGAGCGCCTGCTCGAACATCTTCAGGCCGGTGGCGGTGTCGGCGCCCTGGGTCTTGCCCAGCAGCTTGCCGACCTTGTCGATGACCTCGGCATGGAAGGCGCCCAGCGCGATGTGCGCGTCGGCATGCTTGGGCGCGAGCTTGATGGTGGTCTCAAGCGCCGTCTTGACCTTGGCGCCTAGGCCTTGGGCCAGCGCCTTGGCCACGCTGATGCCCTGGCCATAGCGGCCCAGCGCATAGGCCTGCCAGTACCAGGCGTTGGGGTTCTTGGGTTCCTCGGCCTGCTGGGCTTCGGCCCGTGCGGCGATCTCCAGGAACATCTCCAGCTTCACCTTCTCCTTCTTCTCCAGATAGTTGGCGTAGATGGCCTGGGCCTTGTTGGCAACCGTGATGCCCGCGCCGCCGGCGGCCAGGCCGGCCTCGTAAGCCGCCTGGAACTCGCCGGCATGGAAGTGGATCCAGGCCTGCACGACGTCGGCGTCCTTGGGGAAGGGCTCGACATCGCCCGCATGCAGCCGGGCCCAGTGTTTCTTTAGCGTGGCAGGCGTGTAGACGAAGGCGCTGTTGTCGTAAGGAAAGGCGGTCCACTTGGCCATGGCTTGTCTCCTGAGTCCTATTGGTAGTTGCCGGCGAGCTTGAACAGATGTTCCTTGGAACCGGGTTCGAGGTAGGGTAGCAGCAGGCTCAGGGCGTGGAAGGCGCCGCGCAGCAGCGCTGCACCGGCGCGGTCGGGCTCCAGCGCATGGCGCGGGTCGCGCACGTATTCGTAGCTCAGCCAGTAGCTCACCACCACCACCATCGCATTGGCCGTGGGCGCAGCCTCGCGCAGCTCCATCTTCAGCGCTCCGCCCAGGTGCAGGCCCGACAGCACACGCCGCATGGCCTGCTCCTTGGCGGCCAGCAGGCTCTGGAAATGCGTCTCCAGCCGGCGGTTCTTGAACAGCAGGTCGTTCAGGTCGCGGTACAGGAAGCGGTGCTTCCAGATCAGCTCGAACAGCATGTGGAAGAACAGCCAGGCGTCTTCCACGTGACGCACATTGTCGGCCGCCGCCAGCAGCTCGCCCAGCTCGGCCTCGTAGCGGTTGAACAGCGCGTTGACAAGTTCGTCCTTGGCCGGGTAGTGGTAGTAAAGGTTGCCCGGGCTGATCTTCAGCTCGGCCGAGATCAGCGTCGTCGACACGTTGGGCTCGCCGAATCGGTTGAAGAGGTCGAGCGTGACCTCCAGGATGCGCTCGGCGGTGCGGCGGGGGCGTTTGGGCGTGGGCATCGAGGGGGATTCTGGCAGTGATTCGTCCTCAAAATGGCCCGACTTCTAGGAGCCTGTCGGGCTTTGGGTCGGGAGCGCGTTGGGCCTGCAAGGGGGCTTGAGCCCAGGCGCAACGCGGAGCTGGGCTCGATGCCCAGCGAGCATTGGCAACGCCGGATCAGCCCCCTTGCAGACCCCACCCGAAGGGCAGGGGTGATTTGCGGGGCGATTCAGCGTTGCCGACTCGTTGTGGGGGATCCATCCCACGCCTCGTCGGCGCCTTGCCTCGCCCCGCAACTCTCCTCGGTGCGCACCCGACCCATAGCCCGACAGGCTCCTAGAATGCTGTGCTTATGCCCAGTCCGACCTCATCACCCCCTGCCATCGCGTTCGAGAACGTCAAAAAAACATACCGGGGAGGGCGGGTCAGGGCGCTGGACGGCGTCACGTTCGACATCCAGCCCGGCGAGTTCTTCGGCCTCTTGGGCCCCAACGGCGCCGGCAAGACCACCCTCATCAGCGTGTTGGCCGGCCTGGCCCGCGCCACCGAGGGGCGTGTGCGCGTGATGGGCCATGACGTCGTCGACGACTACGCCGCGGCGCGCAAGGCGCTGGGCGTCGTGCCGCAGGAACTGGTGTTCGATCCCTTCTTCAGCGTGCGCGAGACTTTGCGCATCCAGAGCGGCTATTTCGGCCTGCAGCACAACGACGCCTGGATCGACGAGCTGCTGCACAACCTGGGCCTGGCGGACAAGGCCGAGGCCAACATGCGCCAGCTCTCCGGTGGCATGAAGCGCCGCGTGCTGGTGGCGCAGGCGCTGGTGCATCGGCCACCCGTCATCGTGCTGGACGAGCCGACCGCGGGCGTGGACGTCGAGCTGCGCCAGACGCTGTGGCAGTTCATCGCCCGGCTGAACAAGGAGGGGCACACGGTGCTGCTGACCACCCACTACCTCGAAGAAGCCGAGGCGCTGTGCCAGCGCATTGGCATGCTCAAGGCGGGGCGGCTGGTGGCGCTGGACCGCACTTCGCAGCTGCTGGCCGGCACGGCCCACACGATGCTGCGCTTCAAGACCGACGCCGCGCTGCCGGCCGAGGTGGCGGCGCGGGCCCGCGTGACCGGCCGCATCGTGCAGGTCAAGGCGCATGACGCCGTCGAGGTGGAGGCCACGCTCGCCACGCTGCGCACCGCCGGCGTGCCGGTCGAAGACCTGGAGATCGGCCGCGCCGACCTCGAAGACGTGTTCCTCAACATCATCCAAGGGGAGCGCGCATGAACGGCGCATTCACTCTGTTCAAGAAGGAAGTGCTGCGCTTCTGGAAAGTCAGCTTCCAGACCGTGGCCGCGCCGGTGCTCACCGCCTGCATGTACCTGCTGGTGTTCGGGCACACGCTGGAAGACCATGTGAAGGTCTACGAGACGGTGGGCTACACGCAGTTCCTCATCCCGGGCCTCGTGATGATGAGCGTGCTGCAGAACGCCTTCGCGAACAGCTCCTCCAGCCTCATCCAGAGCAAGATCACCGGCAACCTCGTCTTCCTGCTGCTGACGCCGCTGTCACCCCTGGCGTGGTTCGTCTCCTACGTGGGCGCGGCCATCGTGCGCGGCTTGGCGGTGGGAGCGGGCGTGCTGTTGGTGACGGTCTGGTTCGCGCCGCCGGGCCTGGACAACGGGCTGTGGGTGCTCGTCTTCACCGTGCTGGGCGCCGGCCTGATGGGCACGTTGGGCCTGATCGCGGGCCTGTGGGCCGAAAAGTTCGACCAGCTCGCCGCCTTCCAGAACTTCATCATCATGCCGATGACGTTTCTGTCGGGCGTCTTCTACTCGGTGCATTCGCTGCCCGGGTTTTGGCAAGGCGTGAGCCACCTGAACCCGTTCTTCTACATGATCGACGGCTTCCGGCGCGGCTTCTTCGGGGTCAGCGACGTGTCGCCGTGGCTGAGCCTGGCGGTGGTGGGTGTGAGCTTCTCCGTGACGGCCGGCCTCGCTTTGTCGCTGCTGAAGCGGGGGTACAAGATCAGAAGCTGAGCGCTCTCTAGGAGACTGTCTGGCTTTGGGTTGGGCCTGCAAGGCGGCGGATCCGGCGTTGCAAATGCTCGCTGGGCATCAAGCCCAGCTCCGCTTTGCGCCTGGGCTCAGCCCCCTTGCAGGCCCAACGCGCACCCGACCCAAAGCCCGACAGGCTCCTAGAATCACGGGTTTTCCAGAAGGACCCGAGATGGCCGACCCGACTCCGCAAGAAGTGCGCGATTTCATTGCCGCAGGCCTGCCCTGCGTGCATTTGGAAGTGGAGGGCGATGGGCGGCATTTCTTCGCCACCATCGTGTCTGCCGAGTTCACGGGCCTGACGCGCATCAAGCGGCACCAGCGGGTCTACGCCGCTTTAGGCGACCGCATGCGCGAGCAGATCCACGCGCTGTCCATGAAGACGCTGACGCCCGAGGAGTGGGCGCAATGAGCGCGGGCCTGACCCTCGCGCTGTCCAAGGGCCGCATCTTCGAGGAGACGCTGCCGCTGCTGCGCGCCACCGGCATCGAGGTGTTGGAAGACCCCGAGACCTCGCGCAAACTCATCCTGCCGACCAACCGCGACGGCGTGCGCATCGTCATGGTCCGCGCCAGCGACGTTCCGACCTATGTGCAGCACGGCGGCGCCGACCTGGGCGTGGCCGGTCGCGACGTGCTGCACGAACAGGCCTTGGCTGCAGGCGGCTCGCACGGCCTGTATCAGCCGCTGGACCTGAAGATCGCGCGTTGCCGCATGAGCGTCGCGACCCGGGCGGACTTCGACTACGCCGCCGCCGTCAGGCAGGGCTCGCGCATCCGCGTGGCCACCAAGTACACCGAGATCGCCCGCCAGCACTTCGCCGACAAGGGCGTGCACGTGGACCTGATCAAGCTCTACGGTTCCATGGAGCTGGCGCCGCTGACCGGCCTGGCCGACGCCATCGTGGACCTGGTCTCCACCGGCGGCACGCTGCGCGCCAACAAGCTGGTGGAGGTGGAGCACATCATGGACATCTCTTCCCGTCTGGTCGTCAACCAGGCCGCGCTCAAGCTCAAGCGTGACAGCTTGCGCCCACTCATCGACGCCTTCGCCGCCGCCGTTTCCGCATGACCCTCATCCGCCAGCTCTCGACCGCCGCCGCCGACTTTCCCGCCGAGTTCGAGCGCCTGCGCCATTGGTCGGCCGAGACCGATGCGGCCATCGAGGGTCGGGTCGCCGCGATCCTGGCCGACGTGCAGGCCCGCGGCGATGCCGCCGTGCTGGACTACACCCACCGCTTCGACCGCCTGAACGCGGGCAGCGTCGCCGCGCTGGAGATCACGCAAACCGAGCTGCAGGCCGCGTTGGCGGCCATCACGCCCGCGCAGCGCGGTGCGCTGCAGGCAGCGGCCGCGCGCGTGCGGGCCTACCACGAGCGCCAGCTGGAGGCCTCGGGCCGCAGCTGGAGCTACCGCGACGAGGACGGCAACCTGCTGGGCCAGAAGGTCACGCCGCTGGACCGCGTGGGCATCTACGTGCCCGGCGGCAAGGCCGCCTATCCCAGCAGCGTGCTGATGAACGCCATTCCCGCTCAGGTGGCCGGCGTGCGCGAGATCATCATGGTCGTGCCCACGCCGGACGGGGTGCGCAACCCGCTGGTGCTGGCCGCGGCGGCTGTCGCCGGCGTGCACCGGGTGTTCGCGATCGGCGGCGCCCAGGCCGTGGCCGCGCTGGCCTATGGCACGGCCACCATCCCGCGCGTCGACAAGATCACCGGCCCGGGCAATGCCTACGTCGCCTCGGCCAAGAAGCGGGTGTTTGGCCAGGTCGGCATCGACATGATTGCTGGCCCCAGCGAGATCCTCGTCATCGCCGACGGCACGACGCCGCCCGACTGGGTGGCGATGGACCTGTTCAGCCAGGCCGAGCACGACGAGTTGGCGCAAAGCATCCTGCTCAGCCCCGACGCCGCCTTCCTGGACGCCGTGCGCGCCAGCATGGAGCGGCTGCTGCCCACGCTGCCGCGCGAAGCCACCGTCCGTGCGGCGCTGCAGGGCCGTGGCGCGCTGATTCTGACGCGCTCGATGGAAGAGGCCTGCGAGATCAGCAACGGCATCGCGCCCGAGCACCTGGAGATCAGCGCCGCCGAGCCGGCGCGCTGGGAACCGCTGCTGCGCCACGCCGGTGCGATCTTCATGGGCGCCTACACGAGCGAGAGCCTCGGCGACTACTGCGCCGGGCCCAACCACGTGCTGCCCACGGCCAGCACGGCGCGCTTTTCGTCGCCGCTGGGCGTCTACGACTTCCAGAAGCGCAGCAGCCTCATCGAGGTCAGCGAGCAGGGCGCGCAGAGGCTGGGCCGCATCGCCAGCGAGTTGGCGCACGGCGAGGGCCTGCAGGCCCATGCGCGCGCCGCCGAGCTGCGGCTGCGCGATTGATCCTGCGCCCCCGCGGGAATGCGGGGGGCAGGCCGGCGTTGCGTGAACTCCGCACGGCGGGCCCGCGGGCCGTGCCTTAACAATCCGCCGCATCGTCTTGAAGTCCACGGATCTCCCATGCGCTTTCGCACCCTCGCCTGCCTGACCACCCTTGCCCTCGCCGCCGCCGCCCATGCCGGGCCGGTCAACCTGGTCGTCAACGGCGGCTTCGAAGCAACTGCCGTGGCCAACGGCAGCTGGGTCAATGTCGCCAGCACACCCGGCTGGCAGGTCGTGGCGGGTCCCGGCAGCGGCATCGAAATCCGCAACAACGCGGCGGGCAGCGCGCATGGCGGCAGCAACTTCATCGAGCTGGACACCAACGGCAACACCACCATCGAGCAGCTGTTCGGCGGCCTGGTTGCAGGCGGCGCCTACGACCTGAGCTTCTGGTATTCGCCGCGCGTGGGCCAGCCCTCGTCCACCAACGGCCTGGGCGTCTACTGGAACGGCGTCGCGCTGGGTGACACCATCACCGGCGTGGGCGGCAATACCAACCTGTGGACCGAGTACCGCTTCGCGGTGACCGCGCAGGCGGGCAGCAACTCGCTGCGCTTCGCGGCCCTGGGCACCAGCGACTCGCTGGGCGGCAACCTGGATGACGTCGCGCTGACCGCCCATGTGCCCGAGCCGACCACGACGGCCCTGCTGGGCGCGGCCTTCGTGGCCCTGGCCTGGGCGCGCCGCCGCCGCTTCTGACGGCGTCTCGCCGCGCTGATCTGGCGAACTCGGCTAGGCTCGCGGTATGTCCCTGCGCCGCCGTGATGTGTTGCTGGCCTCCACGGCCGCGCCGTGGGGACTTGCCGCGGCGGCGCCGCGCCAGCTGCGCATTCCGCATGTGTCCGCCCGGGCCACGCTGCAGAACAACTACCCGGCGGTGCTGCTGAGCCAGGCGCTGGAGGCCGCGGGCATGCCGGTCACGCTGGAGCCTACGGCCGAGCTCATCCCTCAGAACCGGGCGCTTCACGAGCTTGGCCGACGTGGCCGCCTGGACGTGCTGTGGACCATGACCTCGGTCGAGCGCGAACAGCAGGCCCTGCCTGTGCGTGTGCCGGTCTTCAAGGGCCTGTTTGGCTGGCGGCTGCTGCTGGCCACGCCGGAGGTGGCGGCCCGTCTGCGCGGGGTGAAGGGCCTCGACGACCTGCGCCGCTTCGTGCTGGTGCAGGGGCTGGACTGGCCCGACACCGGCATCCTGAAGGCCAACGGGCTGCAGGTCGTGGTGTCGCCAAGCTACGAGGCCATGTTCAAGCAGCTGCGCCTGGGTCGCGTCGATGCCTTCCCGCGTTCGGTCGAGGAGATCTGGTGGGAGCTGGAGCTGTACGGACAGGGCCTGGTGGTCGTGCCCGGCTTGTGCCTGCACTACCCGGCCCCGATCTACTACTTCGTCGCCCCCGGCGACACCGAGCTGGCCGCCGCGCTGGAGCTCGGGCTGCAGCGCCTGCGCGCCAGCGGCGCCTTCGACCGGCTGTTCCAACAACACCATCGCGGCGACCTCGCGCGGGCGCAGCTGACCAGTCGGCGCGTCATCGAGCTGCCCAACCCGCTGCTGTCGCCGCAGACGCCGCTGGACCAGGCCGACCTCTGGTACAGGCCTGAGGGTTGATGCGACACGAAGTTCGTGCAACACGAACTTCGTGTAATCTCCGGCCTCATGAAGAACGTCACCGTCTCGATGGACGATGCCGTGGCCGAATGGGCCCGGCTGGAGGCGGCGCGGCGCAACACCAGCGTCTCGCGGCTGCTGGGTGAGTTGCTGGCCGAGAAGATGC
Source organism: Roseateles sp. (assembly GCA_046294815.1). Taxonomy (GTDB): domain Bacteria; phylum Pseudomonadota; class Gammaproteobacteria; order Burkholderiales; family Burkholderiaceae_C; genus Pelomonas. The sequence continues at coordinate 20,638 of JBKBOJ010000037.1, forward strand.
GGCACGACGACGCCTACGAGCGCGCGCTGCAGGACTGGCTGCACCGCGAGCGGTCCTGGTCTTCCGATGGCCAGGCTTATCCGGGACGCAGCACGTGGTGAGCGATCCGGTCTTCGTCGACACCTCGGTGCTGCTGTTCAGCGAGGACGGCGCTCGGCCGGCCGAGCGCGAGCGGGTGCTCGCCTGGTTGCGGCAGCTCTGGAGCGCGCGCACCGGCCGCGTCTCGGTGCAGGTGCTGAACGACTTCTATTTGCTGGCCACACAGCGTGTGAGCCCGCCCATGCCGCAGGGCGATGTGCGCGCCGAGGTGCGCCGCTACCAGCACTGGCGCCCCTGGCAGACCGACCAGGCCACCGTCGAATCCGCCTGGTCGCTGGAGAGTCGCTTCGGTCTGCCGTTTGCCGATGCGCTGGTCGTCGCCAGCGCCAAGGCCCAAGGCTGCACGCGGCTGCTCAGCCTGGCCCTGCCGCACGAGGCCGTCTACGACAGCGTCCAAGTCCTCAACCCCCTCGTCGCCACCCCATGACCGACCGCCTGCAACAAGCCCTGGCCCGCATCCGCCCCGACGTGCGCGCCGCCCATGCCTATGCGGTCCAGCCCAGCGTCGGCGTCGTCAAGCTGGACATCATGGAGAACCCCTTCCGCCTGCCGCCCGAGCTGCAGCGCGCGCTGGGCGAACGCTTGGGTGCCGTGGCCATCAACCGCTATCCGGCCGAGCGCACCGCGGAGCTGGCCGCGGCGCTGCGCGCGCACGCCGGCGTGCCGGCGGAGGTGGGCATCACGCTGGGCAACGGCTCGGACGAGCTCATCGGCTTGCTGACGCTGGCCGTCGCGCAGCCGGGCGCTGCCATCCTGTCGCCGCAGCCCAGCTTCGTCATCTACGAGATGTGCGCGCAGCATCAGCGGCTGAACTTCGTCGGCGTGCCGCTGCGTGCGGACGATTTCGAGCTGGACGAGGCCGCCATGCTGGCCGCCATCGAGCAGCATCAACCGGCGCTGGTCTACCTGTCCTATCCCAACAACCCCACCGGCAACCTGTGGGATGCGGGGGCCATCGAGCGCATCGTCGCCGCCGCGCCCGGCCTGGTCGTCATGGACGAGGCCTATCAGCCCTTCGCCAGCCGCGACAGCCTGGACCTGATGGCCCGCTATCCGCACGCGCTGGTCATGCGCACGATGAGCAAGTTCGGCCTGGCCGGCGTGCGCATCGGCTACCTGCTGGGCGCGCCTGCGCTGGTCGAGCAGATCGAGAAACTGCGCCCGCCGTTCAACATCAGCGTGCTCAACGCCGAGGCCGCGCTGTTCGCGCTGGCGCATGCCGACGTCTACGCCGCCCAGGCCGCGTTGCTGCGCGCCGAGCGCGAGCGCGTGTTCGCAGCGCTGCAGGCGCTGCCCGGCATCCGCCCCTGGCCCAGCCAGGGCAATATGATCCTGGCGCGCGTGCATGACGCGGCGGCCACCTTCGCTGCGCTGAAGGCACGCGGCGTGCTGATCAAGAACGTCTCGGCGGCCCACCCTTTGCTTGCCAATTGCCTGCGCATCACCATCGGCACGCCCGACGAAAACACCCGCCTGCTGGCCGAACTCCCGAGCTGTCTGTCATGACCCCCCCTCGCATCGCCGAAGTCACCCGCAACACCCGCGAGACGCGCATCACCGTGCGCATCAACCTGGACGGAACGGGCCAGTCCAAGCTGCACACCGGCATCGGCTTCTTCGACCACATGCTGGACCAGATCGCCCGCCACGGCCTCATCGACCTGGACATCCGCTGCGATGGTGACCTGCACATCGACGGCCACCACACGGTGGAAGACGTGGGCATCACGCTGGGTATGGCGGTCGCGCAGGCGGTGGGCGACAAGGCGGGTCTGACGCGCTACGGCCACGCTTACGTGCCGCTGGACGAGGCGCTGTCGCGCGTGGTCATCGACCTCTCCGGCCGCCCGGGCCTGCACATGGACGTGAGGTTCACCGCCGGCAGCATCGGCACCTTCGACACGCAGCTGGCGTTCGAGTTCTTCCAGGGCTTCGCCAACGCGGCGCTGGCCACCGTGCACATCGACAACCTGAAGGGCCACAACGCCCACCATCAGGCCGAGACCATCTTCAAGGCGTTCGGCCGCGCGTTGCGCATGGCGACCACGGCGGACCCGCGCTCGGCGGGCATGATTCCGTCGACCAAGGGTTCGCTGTGATGAAGACTGTTGCCGTCGTCGATTACGGCATGGGCAATCTGCGCTCGGTGTCGCAGGCGGTCATCCATGCCGCCGAGGGCCAGGGCTTTGATGTCGTCATCAGCTGCGACCCCGCCGTCATCCGCGCCGCCGAGCGCGTCGTGCTGCCGGGCCAGGGCGCCATGCGCGACTGCATGGCCGAGCTGGCGGCGTCGGGCGCCAAGGAGGCCGTGCTGGAGGCCGCCGCGAGCAAGCCGCTGCTGGGCGTGTGCGTGGGCATGCAGATGCTGCTGGATCACAGCGAGGAGCAGGACACGCCGGGCCTGGGCCTGATCCCCGGCCGCGTGCGGCGCTTCCAGCTCGAAGGTCGGCTTCAGGAAGACGGCAGCCGCTACAAAGTGCCGCAGATGGGCTGGAACCGGGTGCACCAGTCGCAGCCGCACCCCGTGTGGTCCGGCATCCCGGACGGCAGCTGGTTCTACTTCGTGCACAGCTACTTCGCGACGACCGAGAACTCCAAGCACAGCGCTGGCGAGACCGACTACGGGCTGCGCTTTACCTGTGCAGTGGCGCGGGATAACATTTTTGCGACCCAATTTCACCCCGAGAAAAGTGCCGCGCTGGGCCTTGCCCTGTACCGCAACTTCCTGCACTGGAAGCCCTGACCGGCGCCTGCCGGTTTGCACCTTCTCACCCCACCGCCTCCCTCTCTAGCCCTCAGCCCCCAGCCATGCTGCTGATCCCTGCCATCGACCTGAAAGACGGTCGCTGTGTCCGCCTCAAGCAAGGCGACATGAACGACTCCACCACCTTTGGCGAGGACCCCGCCGCCATGGCCCGGCGCTGGCTGGACGCCGGCGCGCGCCGCCTGCACCTGGTGGACCTGAACGGCGCCTTCGCAGGCAAGCCCGTCAACGAGTCCGCCATCAAGGCCATCATCAAGGAGGTGGGCGACGAGATCCCCGTCCAGCTCGGCGGCGGCATCCGCGACCTCGACACCATCGAGCGCTATCTCGACGACGGCCTGAGCTACGTCATCATCGGCACCGCGGCGGTCAAGAGCCCGGGCTTTCTGAAGGACGCCTGCAGCGCCTTCGGTGGTCACATCATCGTGGGCTTGGACGCCAAAGACGGCAAGGTCGCCACCGACGGCTGGAGCAAGCTGACGGGCCATGAGGTCATCGACCTGGCTAAGAAGTTCGAGGACTACGGCGTCGAAGGTGTCATCTACACCGACATCGGCCGCGACGGCATGCTGAGCGGCATCAACATCGAGGCCACGGTCAAGCTCGCCCAGTCGCTGACCATCCCCGTCATCGCCTCCGGCGGCCTCTCGGACATTGCCGACATCGAGCGCCTGTGCGCGGTCGAGAGCGAAGGCGTGGCGGGTGTCATCTGCGGCCGCTCGATCTACACGGGTGCGCTGGACTTCGCGGCCGCCCAGAAGCGGGCCGACGAGCTGCTCGCCGCGGCGTCCTGACGCGGCCGACCATGCTCGCCAAACGCATCATTCCCTGTCTCGACGTCACTGCCGACCGCGTGGTCAAGGGCGTCAACTTCGTCGGCCTGCGCGATGCCGGCGACCCGGTCGACATCGCCGCCCGCTACAACGAGCAGGGCGCCGACGAACTGACCTTCCTGGACATCACCGCCACCAGCGACGGCCGCGACCTCATCCTGCCCATCATCGAGGCCGTGGCCAGCCAGGTCTTCATCCCGCTGACGGTGGGCGGCGGCGTGCGCTCGGTGGCGGATGTGCGGCGGCTGCTGAACGCCGGGGCCGACAAGGTGAGCTTTAACTCCGCAGCGGTGGCCGACCCCGAGCTGATCCGCGCCGCCAGCGACAAGTACGGTGCCCAGTGCATCGTCGTCGCCATTGATGCCAAGCGCCGGCCCGATGGTTCGGGCTGGGACGTCTACACGCATGGCGGCCGCAAGAACGTGGGCCTGGACGCCGTGGCTTGGGCCAAGCAGATGGCCGAGTTCGGCGCCGGCGAGATCCTGCTGACCAGCATGGATCGCGACGGCACCAAGAGCGGCTTCGACCTCGCGCTGACCCGTGCCGTCTCCGATGCCGTGCCGGTGCCCGTCATCGCCTCCGGCGGTGTGGGCTCGCTGGACGACCTGGCCGATGGCGTCACGAAGGGAGGCGCCGACGCGGTGCTGGCTGCCAGCATCTTTCACTTCGGCCAGCACACGGTGGGCGAGGCCAAGGCGCTGATGGCGGCCCGGGGCATCCCCGTTCGCCAGTAGTTGCGATGGGCGAGGTTCGGATCATCGGGGGGCAGTGGAAGCGCTCCAAGCTGCCGGTGCCCGACGCGCCGGGCCTGCGCCCCACGTCCGACCGCGTCCGCGAGACGCTGTTCAACTGGCTGGGCCAGACGCTGACCGGCTGGCGCGTGCTGGATGCCTTCGCCGGCAGCGGCGCGCTGGGCTTCGAGGCGGCGTCGCGCGGGGCGCAGAGCGTGGTGATGATCGAGCGCGAGGCGGCGCTGGTGGACGGCTTGCGGGCCAGCCAGAAGCGCTTGCAAGCCGGTGCCGTCATCATCCACCGGGCCAATGCGCTGAGCTGGATGGCGGCCTGTGCGGAGCGCTTCGACCTCATCCTGCTGGACCCGCCCTTCGCCGCCGATCTGTTTGACCAGGCGCTGGCCGCTGCGATGCCGTTGCTGGCCGAGGGCGGGCTGATCTATGTCGAGTCGCCGCACGCGCTGGCCGCGCCGGCCGGGTTCACGAGCTGGCGCCAGGGCCGCGCCGGCGCGGTGCACTACCAGTTGCTCAGAGCCGAGGACAATCTCGCCTCATGACCTCCCGCACCACCATCACCGCCGTCTATCCCGGCACTTTCGATCCCATCACGCTTGGGCACGAAGACCTGATGCGCCGCGCCGCCGCCATGTTCGAGCGCCTGGTGCTGGCCGTGGCCGTGGGCCACCACAAGAAGACCATGTTCTCGCTGGAGGAGCGGCTGGCGATGGCGCAGGAGGTGGCTGCGCCACTGGGCAATGTGGAGGTCATCGCCTTCGAGGGCTTGCTGCGTGACTTCGTGCGCGCGCACAACGGCCGGGTCGTCGTGCGCGGCCTGCGCACTGGTGGCGACTTCGAGTACGAGTTCCAGATGGCCGGCATGAACCGCAAGCTCATGCCCGAGGTCGAAACCATATTCCTGACCCCAGGCGAGCGCCATCAGTACACGTCCAGCACCTTTGTGCGCGAGATCGCGACGCTGGGCGGTGAGGTGGCCGAGTTCGTGTCCCCCGGCGTGCTGGCGCGCCTGAACGGGCACTTCAAGGGGAGTTGAGCGATGGCACTCATGATCACTGACGAGTGCATCAACTGCGACGTCTGCGAGCCCGCCTGCCCCAACCAAGCCATCAGCATGGGCGAGGAGTTCTACAAGATCGACCCCGCCAAGTGCACCGAATGCGTGGGCCATTTCGACGAGCCGCAGTGTGTGATGCTGTGCCCCGTCGCCTGCATCCCCGTCAACCCGGCCCACATCGAGAGCCGCGAGACGCTGATGCAGAAATACCTGCGGCTCACGGCGCCAGCGTCGCCCTGAGCACCTGCGCCAGCCGCGCGCCGGCCAGCGTCAGCTGCTGGCGCTTGATGGCGTCTGCCCGGGCGCTGTAGCCGCTGGGCAGGTGCACGTTCCAGTGCTCGCCCTGGCGGGCAGAGAACTGCAGACCTTCGAAAGCGAGCCGCGCCTGCTCCAGCGACTGGGTGGCCCAGCGGGCGGGCCAGTCGGCCGGGTCGCCCTGATTGGGGCGGATCTTGCGCGCCTCGGCCAGCCAGGCGGCGTCCACGCGCTGCGGCTTGAAGGGGGCGGGCACACCGTCCCACACGGCGTGCAGCTTCACAGGCCCTAAGCCGGCCGTCGCGGGCGCTGGCGCTGACGGCGGTCGGGCCGGCGCGGGCGGCGCGGCGCCGGTCAGCCACAGGTTGTTGCCGCCGACCGTGACGCTGTCGGGGTGCAAGCCGGTCTTGTCGGGGTCCACGCGCCGGCCCAGTGCATCCAGGTAGACCGCACCCACGTGCAGCGGCTGGTGGATGTCGCCCACCAGATGGGTCAGCACCAGCAGCGCCTCGCGCGGGCTCTTGAAATGCGGCGGTCCCTCGGTCGGCTGGCCCTGCAGCACCCGGATGGCCTGGCGCAGTGCGCCCACCACGTCGTCCTCGCGCGTGCCGGTGAAACCTTGCAGGTAGCGGCTGCGCTGCAGCGCGATGTCGGCGTAATGCGTCTGGCGGTGGCAGGCATCCTCGTCCTGCCCGAGGGTGCACTGGCGGTTGTTGCGGCGCACGTAGTCGGCCATCTCGGCGATGCGCCCGGGCGTCTCCAGAGGCGCGCATTCCGGGTACTTGCCGGGCGCGGGGTAGCGGTAGTCCTGCGCGGGCGAGATGCCTTTGGCGCAGTCGGCCCAGATGGAGGCCTGGGCCAGCGTCATGTCGCCCAGCAGCGCCTGCACGCGGGCCTCGGTGGGGGTGCCCTTGATCAGCCCGGCGGCGAGGGTGGCCACGGTCTGGTGCCCGTCGGGGCCCCAGGCCTGGGCCAGCAGCGGCAGGGTGGTCAGGGCGGCGGCGAGCAGGTGGCGCATGGCGGTGTCCTTAGTCGAGCAACGCCGCCAGTCTGCCCGGCTGGAAGTGCAGGTCAATGAAATCTGCCAGGCCGTCGAACACCGCGTCCAGCGGCCGGCCGGTCTGGCCGAACAGCGCCTGCAGCACGGCAGGCTGCTCGAACAGGCCGTGGGCATAGACCCCCAGCACGCGGCCGCCAGCGCCAGCCTGCCAGCCTATGGCCTCGTCAGCCGCGTTGCGCAGCGCCACCTGTGGCGGCGGCAGGCCGGGGTGGGGCTGCGTGCGGCCGTGGCGGATCTCGTAGCCCTCGGTCTGTACGCCGGCCAGCGCGGCCCATGGCCCGTCGGTGGCGCCGAAGTGGAGGGCGGTGCGGCTCAGCAGCTTCTCCGTCTCGAAGACCGTGACCAACGGCAGCAGCCCCAGGCCGGGCGCGTTGCCGTCCACGCCATGCGTGTCGATCAGCGCCTCACCCAGCATCTGCAGGCCGCCGCAGATGCCCAGGATTGGGCCGTGGTGGGCGTTGATGGCGGCGTCCAGCTTCTGCGCGCGCAGCCAGGCCAGGTCGGCCGCGGTGGCCTTGCTGCCGGGCAGGATGATCCAGTCTGCGCCTTGCAGGTCACGGGGCTCGCGCGCCCAGCTCAGCCGCACACCGGGCAGCTGGCGCAGCGGCTGGAACTCGTCGAGGTTGGAGATGCGCGGGTAGGCGATGACGGCGATGCGCAGGCCCTCGCCGCAGGCGCTGTCATCGAATACGCCGTCTTCTTCGGGCAGGCCGTGGCCGCGCCACATCGGCAGCGTCGCGATGGTGGGCACGCCGGTCAGGCGCTGCAGCAGCTCGGGGCCGGGCGAGAGCAGGCTGGCGTCGCCGCGGAAACGGTTCAACACGAAGCCCTTGACCTGGGCGCGCACGTCCGCGGGCATCAGCTGGTGCGTGCCGTAGAGGTGGGCGAAGGCGCCGCCGCGGTCGACGTCGGTGATGAGCAGACAGGCCGCGCGTGCGTCGCGTGCGGTGCCCAGGTTGACGTAGTCGCTGGCCGCCAGGTTGATCTCGGCCGGCGAGCCTGCGCCCTCGATGACCACCACGTCGTTCTCGCGCATCAGCTCTTGCAGCGCAGCGCGTGCGCGTGGCCGCAGCAGCGCGCTGCGCTCGCGCCAAGGCATACGCGAGAGCGCCTCGTCCACCTCGCCCAGCACGACGACCTGGCTGCGCGTGTCGGCCTCGGGCTTGAGCAGCACCGGGTTCATGCGCACCTCGGGCACGCGGCGCGCGGCCAGCGCCTGGAAGTACTGCGCGCTGCCGATCTCGCCCATCGCGCCATTCAAGCCCGGCACGACCCGCGCGTTGTTGCTCATGTTCTGCGCCTTGAATGGCGCCACCTTCAGGCCCTGGCGCGCGTACCAACGGCACAGCGCCGTGGCCAGCCAGCTCTTGCCCGCGCCGCTGGTCGTGCCAAGCACCATCACAGCTTTGTGAGCGGCGCAGCCGGTCATGGCAGCGCCAGCCAGCGCCCGTCGAGTTGGGCCATCTGCAGGTGCGGGCTGAACAGGCGGCGCAGCGCGGCATGCGTGGCCGCGTCGCCCGGCGCGATGATCTTCAGGTCCAGCGCGCGCAGTCGCCGGGGCTCGGCCCGCGGTGTCACCACTGTGGCGTCCAGCGCAGTGTGGCCAGCGCGGTCAGCGGTGCCGAGGCATAGCCGTAGGCCGTGGTGTGCTCGCGGTTGAACACGTTGTCGACGTTGAACTGCAGCTTCAGCTCGCGGCTGACGGCCACCTGGGCACTCAGGTTGACGAGGGCATAGCCACCCAGGCGGCGCGTGTTGGCGGCGTTGTCGAAACGCGGCCCTGAGGCCTGCACGGCGGCGCCGAGCGTCCACGCACCCAGCGTGGTGTCGGCGTTGATCGTGCCCAGCCGCTTGGCGCGGCGCGCCAGCAGCAGGCCGTTGGCCTGGTTGGTGGGCTTCTGCAGGTCCATCGTGGCCCGCAGGTTGACGTTGGCGAGCCGGGTGCTGCCCGCCAGGCTCAGGCCCTGCAGCCGCGCCTGGTCGACGTTCTGGTAGCAGCCGAAGCCGCTCTTGCAGCTGCCGGCGGCGCCGAAGATGATGAGGTGGCGGATGCGGTTTCGGTAGGCGGTGGCGCTGAGCTCGTGGTCGCCGCTGGACCACTTCAGGCCCAGCTCCACATTGCGGCCGCGCTCGGCTTCGAGCGGCTTCACGCCGGGCTTGCTCAGATCGGGGCCGTAGACCGTGCCCTGCTGGTAGAGGGTGGGCGCACGGAAGGCACTGCCCAGCGAGCCGACCACGCGCAGGCCGCTTGCGATCTCGTAGCCTGCCAGCAGCGTGCCGGTGCCGGCATCACCGAACTGGCTGTCGCGGTCCTGCCGGCCGTGGACCTGCAGGTCGAAGGCACCGGCCGACATCAGCCAGCCCAGGCCGAGGCCGTCGCGGTCGCGCTTGCCGACGCCGGCGGTTACCAGGCCGCTGTTCTCCAGCTTGTCCTGCAGGCGCTCGACGGTGAAGTTCAGTTGCTGGCCGGCGCCGAGCTTGTAGTCGCCGGTCAGTGCGAGGTTGCGCACGCGGGTGTCGGTCAGGTAGGGCGACGGCGCGGTTTGGTAACGGTCGCGCGATTCGCCGAGGCTGAGCTGGGTCTGCAGCTCGGGCGTCCACTGCGCTGTCCAGGCGATGCGGGCGGCGTCGGCGTCTTGCTGGGTGATGTCGTCCACCAGCGGGCGCGAGCGGCTGCCGTCGTACTGGGCGCGCGTGTAGCTGCGCACCAGCAGCGCCTCCACGCGCTGCTCGGCGCTGAACTGCGCACCCACACGCAGCAGGGCCTGGCGCTTGCGATAGCCGTCGCGGTCGGGCACGTAGCTGAAAGTGGACTCGGGCGTGGTGGCATTGAAGCCGTCGCTGCCCTCGAAGGCGCCGGTCAGCGCGTAGTCGAAGATGCCCGAGGCGCCGAACAAGCCGGCGTCGACCTTGTAGCTGCCGAGGTTGCCGGCGGCGATGCCGATGTCGGCATTCATGCGGCCCGCGCCCTTGCGGGTGAAGATTTGCACCACACCGCCGACGGCGTCGGAGCCGTAGATGGCGCTGGCCGGGCCCTTGAGCACTTCCACCCGTTCGATCTGCGCCAGCGGCAGGCCCTGCCAGCTGGCGCCGCCGGTGGATTGCGAGTCCATCTTCACGCCGTCGATCAGCACCAGCGTGTGGCGGCTGTCCGCACCGCGCAGGAACAGCGAGGTGCTGGCGCCGGGGCCGCCGTTGCGCACCATCTCCGCGCAGCCGTTGTTGCGCAGCAGGTCGGCCAGGCTGGCGGCGGCCTGGCGCTCAATGTCGGCGCGCGTGATGACGGTCAGGTCGGCCAACACCTCGGACAGCTTTTGCGGCATGCGCGTGGCGGTGGTGACGACGGTGTCGAGCTTGTTGGCCTGGGCATGGGCGAGCGAGGCCAGCGCCAGCGCGGACAGGGCGAGCAGCGGCCGACGGGCCGCAGGGAGGGCTTGGAACATGAAGAGCAGACGCAAACGATCACTCAGCCGCCCTGACCCCCGCAGCGCCGCTGAAAAACGGCTGCACGAGACAGCCCCGTCGTTGGCCGGTATCCGGGCTGGTGGACGCCCATTCGACGCCTTCCCGGTGCACAGCACCAGTGGCTTGTCGGTCGAACAGAGAGGCTGGTCGCCTCGTCCACTTACCGTTGCGGGGACAGCTCAGGTTAGGTCCGCGGCGTGGCCGTTCGCCCTCCTGATTCCCGTTGAACTGCAGCCGCCTTGAAGGCGGGCGCGAGCACCAACTGGCGGAATTCTATCGACCGCTGGCGGGCGCCGAGGCGGGCTTGCGCGGTTTGGCGAGCTTGGGTGGCTTGACGGTGAGCACCTGCGGGGCGCTGGCCGGTGGCGCGGGCGGCGGCAGCGTCTGCAGGCTCACATGCTGGCCGCGCATGCGGCGGGCCTCGGCCTCGCTGGCGCGGCGCGCGGCCGCCAGCGCGGCCGCCTGCTTGGCTTCGGCGAGG
>JBKBOJ010000038.1:0-30788 GCA_046294815.1 Roseateles sp.
CGCGGCCGGCTTCGCGGCCTGGGGCCTGACGCCCGGCGCCCGCGCCGATGCGTTGGTGCTCAACCGCGAGGCCGACGCGCTGCGCGGCCTGCCCGACGAGGCGCTGCTGGACGCGGTCGTCTTTGGCAGCAACGGTTCGCCGTGGCAGTCAGTCTGGGTGGCCGGGCGCGCCTGCCCCTGGCGGCCGCCGCGGCGCGTGGGCGATGCCTTCGAGGCCGCGATGCGGGAACTGTGGCAGCCTCGCGCCAGCTGACCCTAGGAGTCTGTCGGGCGGACGCTGCTGGCCGAGGGCAAGGCGCGCTGCCGGACTGCCGCAGCAGCTTCGCCGGCATCATGGACCGGCTGGGCTGATCGAAAACGCCGGTCGCAGCGCGCCCACCTCGGTGCCGCGCCAGTTGCGCAGCACCGCATGGCTGTGGCGGCGCAGCAGGGCGTCGTCGCTGTTCAGCAGCGCCTGCGCCACCGCCGCCATCGCGGCCTCTGCGGCACGCACGGCGCCGTCGTCCACCTTCAGCGCCACGCCCAGGCCCAGCTCGGGCAGGGCCGCGCAGTAGACGCCTTCGGCGCCCACCTTGCAGAACAGCCGCGCGCCGAAGGCCTGCATGACCAGCGTGTCGAAGCGGTCCGTGCCGCCCACCATGAAGGGCTGGGCGGCGACGGCCTGGCGCAGTCGCCGCGCCGCGCGGGCGTGGCCGTCGCTCAGGCCCTGGCCCGTGCCGCAGCGCGCGAAGGCCAGCGCCAGCGCGCGCAGCGGCAACGCAAAGGTCGGGATGGAGCAGCCGTCGATGCCGCGTGGCGCGTGCTCGGCATCCTGGCCAGTGGCGGCGGACAGCGCGGCCGTCACCTCGCGCATCACCGGGTGCTGTGCCGCCTCATAGCCGCGCGCGAAGGCCGCTGGCTCCACCCCGGCCTGGCGTGCCATCAGGCAGGCCAGGCAGACCAAGCCCGCGTGTTTGCCCGAGCAGTTGTTGTGCAGCGGCCCGGCCACTTCGCCGCGGGCCAGCATGCCGCGCAGCACGGGGTCGCGGCTGGGCCATTGGGTGCCGCAGGCCAGCGCGGTCTCGTCCAGCCCCAGTTTGCGCAACATGCCGGCCGCGGTGGCCACGTGGGCGGGCTCGCCGCTGTGCGAGGCGCAGGCCAGCGCCAGTTCGGCGTCGCTGAGCGCGAACGCGTCGGCCGCGCCGCTGGCCACCAGTGGCAGCGCCTGCAGCAGCTTGACGGCCGAGCGCGGGAACACGGGCCGGTCGATGTCGCCCAGCGCCGTGTGCACGGCGCCGCAGGCATCGACGATGGCCAGCGCGCCGGTGTGGTGGGATTCGACCGTGCTGCCACGCAGCACCTCGACGAGGACGGGATTCATGCGTTGTTCAGGCCACGTGCACCCGGTTGCGCCCGCCGCGCTTGGCGGCATAGAGCGCGTCGTCGGCGCGGTTGAGCAAGGTGTCGGGCGCCAGCGGTGGCAGGCCGCCGGCAATGCCCACGCTGATGCGCACGACCAGGCCCGGCGTGATGGCCGCCCAGTCGTGCTCGGCCACGGCCAGGCGCAGCCGCTCGCAGATCTCGGCCGCCTGCTGCGGCGCAATGCCCACCAGCGCGGCCAGGAACTCCTCGCCGCCGAAGCGGGCCAGCAGGTCGGCGCTGCGCAGCCGGTGGCGCAGCAGCTGGGCCAGTTGCTGCAGCACGGCGTCGCCGACCGCGTGGCCGTGGGTGTCGTTGATGCGCTTGAAGTGGTCCACGTCCAGCACCGCGATGCTGATAACCTGCCCGGCCACGCGCGCACCCTCGATCAGCAGCGGCAGCGCAAACGCAGCATGGCGCCGGTTGTGCAGACCGGTCAGCACGTCCTCGTGGGCAGCCCGGTCGAGCGCCCGCGCATGCGCGCGCAGGCGCTGCTGCTCGTCCTCCAGGCGGGCCGCGCGGGCGCGCTCGTGGCGCGCTTCGGCGGCGGCGCGGTCGGCGCGGGCCTGGGCCTGGGCCACCTGCTCGCGGATCAGGATGACCTCGGTCTGCAGCACCAGGTTGTCGCGCGTGATCTGGCGGTCCAGCGCCACCAGTTGCTCCAGCCAGGACAGCGCCTCGCGGTACTGGCTGCAGGCCTTGTGCGCCTCGTACAGCGCGCGCATCAGCAGCCGGCGCAGCTTGGGCGGCGGCTCGCTGTCGGCGTTCAGCAGCGCCGCCAGCACGCGCGCGGCCTGCTGGGGCTCGCCCTGTCGGTGCAGCAGGATGGCACGCTGGGCGTCGGCCTCCAGCGCCAGCGTGCGGTAGCCGTGGCGGTGGGCGAGCTGGCCGAACTCGTTGATCAGCGGCAGCGCCGCGTCGGCCTGGCCGCCGGCCAGCAGCGCATTGACGAGGTTGGACACCGCCACCGCCACCTTGAACGGGCTGCCCGAGCGGCGCGCGAGGTCGGTGGCCTGCTCGGCGGTGCGGCGCGCGCTGGCCACGGCCTCGGCGTGCGCGGCGGCGTCGCCCAGCGCGGCGGCCTCTTCGATGCGGCTCAGCCAGAAATAGGCCAGGTTGTTGTGGCAGGAGAACAGCGCCTCCTCGGCGCCTGCGGCGGCGGCGATCTCCTGCGCCTGCTCGGTGCAGGCGCAGGCCTGGGCCGGGTTCTCCAGGCTGGCATAGGCCACGCCCACGCGGTTCAGCGCCCAGGCCTCGCGTGGCGGGTCGCCCGCGCGGCGGGCGGCGGCCAGCGCCTTCATGCCCGACTCCAGCGCGTCGCGGCCCATCAGCAGTTGGCCGTAGACATAGGCCTGCGCCGTCAGCGCGTCGGCCAGCAGGCGGTCGTCGCCCAGCGCTTCGGCCAGGCCCAGCGCCTGCGTGGCGCAGCGCGCGCTGGCGGTGAGGCGGCCCTCACGGGGGTACTGGTGGGCCAGCAGGGCCAGCACCTGGCAGCGACGGTGCGCCTCGCCGTCAGGGCAGACCTGCAGCAGCTGCTCCAGCGCCAGGTTGGCGGCCTCGTAGGCGCCCGCCGCGGCGCTTTGGCGCGCGGTGGCAAGTGCGGCGTCGAAAGTGGCGGCGTCGAACCCGCAAGGGCTGTCGGTCGGCCGCAGAGAGGGCGACAGATCGGGCATGGGCGTGGTCGATTGTGCCCGCTCCAGAATGCGCCCCATGACCGAGATCGCGTTCTTTGGCGTCGACTTCACCAGTGCGCCGTCGGCGCGCAAGCCGCTGTGCGTGGCCGCCGGGCGCCGGCATGGCGCGGTCGTGCGGCTGGAGGGCGTGACGACCCTGGACAGCCTGGACGGCTTTGCGGCCTGGCTGGCCCGGCCCGGGCCGTGGCTGGCGGGGCTGGACCTGCCATTCGGCCTGCCGCGCGAGCTGGTGCAGGCGCTGGGCTGGCCCACCGACTATGCCGCGCTGATGGCGCATTACGCGGCCTTGAGCCGTGCGCAGATCCGCGCTCTGTTCGCCGGCTTCTGCGCGGCGCGGCCGGTTGGGCGCAAGTTTGCGCACCGGGCCTGCGACGCTCCGGCCGGCGCCAGCCCCAGCATGAAGTGGGTCAACCCGCCGCTGGCCTGGATGCTGCATGCCGGCGTGCCGCGGCTGATCGCCGCGGGCGTGCACCTGCCCGGGCTGCTGGATGGTGACGCGGGCCGTGTCGCGCTGGAGGCCTACCCGGGCCTGCTGGCGCGGGAGCTGATCGGCCGGCGCTCGTACAAGAGCGACGACAAGGCCCGCCAGACGCCCGAGCGGTTGATCGCCCGCAAGGACCTGGTGGACGCGCTGGAGCAGGGCCGCACGCGGCTGGGCCTGCGCCTCAAGCTCAGCCATGCGCAGCGCGACGAGCTGGTGGCCGACGCCAGCGGTGACCGCCTGGACGCCGTGCTGGCGCTGCTGCAGGCGGTCTGGGCGGCGGATCGGCCGCGCTACGGCTGGCCCGCCGGCGTGGACCCGCTGGAGGGCTGGATCGTCAGCGCCTGAGCGCCATTCGCGCATCTGTCTGAGCGAATGCGCGGCCGCGCTGCGGACCGGGGCGGCGGGCGTTATGGTGCGCGGCCCGATGGGCGCGGCAGCAGGAGGCGGGATGGTGCGAGCGATGCAGCGTTTGCAGCGGCGGCGGGGTGTCGTGACGACGCTCGCGCTGGCGCCACTGGCGCTGGCCGGCGGCTGCGCGCTGCTGCCGCGCGGCATGGCAGCGCGCTCGGTGGCGGTGGGGCCCGGCTGGGCGCGCAACTCGGTCAATGCGGTGGTGTTCCGCAAGAACTCGCTGGCCAGTCATGGCGAGCTGCAATACATCGGCTACTACGACGCCCAGGCCCGTGTGGTGCTGGGCCGGCGCCGGCTGGGCGGCGGCGCCTGGGAGTTGCAGACCACTGCCTTCACTGGCCATGCCGCCGACGCGCACAACAGCATCAGCCTGATGGTGGACGGCACCGGCATCCTGCACCTGGCCTGGGACCATCACGACAACCCTTTGCGCTACGCGCGCAGCCTGCAACCTGGCTCGCTGCAGATGAGCGAGCGCCTGCCCATGACGGGCCAGAACGAGCGCGCGGTGTCCTACCCGGAGTTCCACCGCCAGCCCGACGGCAGCCTGCTGTTCCTGTACCGCGACGGCGGCTCCGGCCGGGGCAACCTGGTCATCAACCGCTACGACCCGGCCACACAGGCCTGGACGCGGCTGCATGACGCGCTGATCAGCGGCGAGGGCCGGCGCAGTGCCTACTGGCAGGCCTTCACCGACCGGCAAGGCACGCTGCACCTGTCTTGGGTCTGGCGCGAATCGCCCGACGTGGCCAGCAATCACGACCTGGCCTACGCCCGCTCGCGCGACGGCGGCCGCAGCTGGGAGACCTCCGACGGCCGGCCCTGCACGCTGCCCATCACGGCGGCGACGGCCGAGTACGCGGCGCGCATCCCACCGCGCAGCGAGCTGATCAACCAGACCTCCATGTCCGCCGACCGCGACGGCAACCCCTACATCGCGAGCTGCTGGCGGCCCGCCGGCAGCGCCGTGCCGCAGTACCACGTGATCTGGCGTCGCGACGGCGCCTGGCGCACGCTGGCGCTGGACTGGCGTCGCACGCCGTTCTCGCTGAGCGGCGGCGGCACCAAGGCCATCCCCATCTCGCGGCCGCAGATCATGGTGGACCCGCACGCCGCGCGGCCGCAGGCGCTGCTGGTGTTTCGCGATGTCGAGCGCGGCAACCGGGTGTCGGTGGCGCGCATCCACGACTTCGACGCGCCGCGCTGGACGTTGCTGGAC
This sequence comes from Roseateles sp., assembly GCA_046294815.1. Taxonomy (GTDB): domain Bacteria; phylum Pseudomonadota; class Gammaproteobacteria; order Burkholderiales; family Burkholderiaceae_C; genus Pelomonas. The sequence goes on from JBKBOJ010000038.1 coordinate 5,207, forward strand.
CTGACGGAGCAGTCCGTCGGCGCCTGGGAGCCCAGTTTCGACACCGAGCTGTGGCGCCAGCGCGGCGAGCTGCACCTGTTCGTGCAGGCCGTGCAGCAGGTGGACGGTGAGGGCAGCGCCGACGTGCCGTCCAGCCCGGTGCAGGTGCTGCAGTGGCGGCCCTGAGCTTCGCCGGGCTGCGCTGCGCATCTCATGGATCGATGACCGCTTGAGGCAAGCCATGAAGACGACGCTGCTCGCTGTTCTCACCGCCCTGATGCTGAGCCTGGGCCTTGCGGGCTGTGCCACGCAGCGCACCGACCCGCCCGCCAGCCTGCCCACCCGCGCCGATGTCGTCGCCGCGATCGACAAGGCCAACAGCTACTGGATGGACCGCCACCCGGCCACCGAATGGGCGTTCTGGAACGTGGCGGCCTACCACACCGGCAACCTGGAGGCCTGGCGCGTCACCGGCAACGAGCGCTACCTGCGCTACACCCAGGCCTGGGCCGAGCACAACCAGTGGCAGGGCGCCAAGGGCACCGACAAGGCGCGCTGGAAGTACAGCTACGGCGAGACCGACGACTACGTGCTGTTCGGCGACTGGCAGATCTGCTTCCAGGTCTATGCCGACCTCTACGCGCTGGACAAGGACCCGCGCCGAATCGCCCGCGCCCGCGAGGTCATGGAGTACCAGATGTCCACGCCGCAGAACGACTACTGGTGGTGGGCCGACGGCCTCTACATGGTCATGCCCGTGATGACCAAGCTGCACAACATCACCGGCAACCGCCAGTACCTGGACAAGCTGCATGCCTACTACAGCCATGCCAACAGCCTCGTGTACGACCCGGCGGAAAAGCTCTACTACCGCGACGCCAAGTACGTGTATCCCAAGCACAAGAGCGTCAACGGCAAGAAGGACTTCTGGGCGCGCGGCGACGGCTGGGTGTTTGCCGCGCTGGCCCGCGTGCTGGCCGAGCTGCCGGCCGACGACCCGCACCGCGCCGAGTACGAGCAGCGCTTGCGCGACATGGCGCAGGCGCTGCTGCCGCTGCAGCAGCCAGGCGGCTACTGGACCCGCAGCCTGATGGACCCCGGCCATGCGCCGGGCCCCGAGACCAGCGGTACGGCCTTCTTCACCTACGGCCTGCTGTGGGGCGTCAACAGCGGCCTGCTGCCGCGCGCCACCTACCTGCCCGCCGCCCAGCGCGCCTGGCGCTACCTGACCAGTGTGGCGCTGCAGCCGGACGGCCGGCTGGGCTATGTGCAGCCCATCGGCGAGCGGGCCATCCCGGGCCAGGTGGTGGACCGCAACTCGACGGCGCACTTCGGCGTCGGCGCCTTCCTGCTGGCGGGTGCCGAGATGGTGCGCCTGCTCGACCGCTGATGGAACGACGCCACGCCATGCGCGCCGCGGCCGCCGCGACGCCGGGCCAAGAGCGCGCCGACCAGCGGTCCAGCTGGGGCGGCCCGCGCGACTGCAACGCCGCCGGGCCGGGGCTGGACGTAGAGCAAGGCCTTCAGCAGCCGGCGTTTCCCTAGGGACCAGCCGGTCAGCCATTGAGGCTTGCCGGTCACAGCTCGGCGATGACCTCGGGCGCGCCGGCCAGCGCCAGGTGGGTGACCAGCGGCAGGCCCGGCCCCCAGGCATGGATCAGCCAGCCGGCCGGCTCCAGCGCCAGCGCCAACGGCGCATCGCTGCGCAGGTCCAGCGCCAGCTGATGCGCGGTGGACGGCGCGCTGACGACCGGCGCGTGCGCGACGCGGCCCAGCGTCATGCGGTGCAGGTGGCCGCAGGCCACGCACTGCACTTGCGGATGGGCGCGGATCAGCGCCTCGAAGCCGGCCAGGCCGTGGCGCAGGCTCATGCCGTCCATGACGGCCAGGCCGGTGGTGTGCGGCGGATGGTGCAGGGCCACCAGCGTGGGCACGTTGGGCCGGGCGGCAAGCAGGGCATCGGCCTGTGCCAGCCGGGCCTCGTCCAGGCCGCCTTCGGGCCGGCCGGCCAGCAGGCTGTCCAGCAGCACCAGCCGCAGCGGGCCGGGCAGGTCCAGCGCGTACTGCAGCGCCGGCGCTCCGGGTGCGCCGCAGTGCACGCCGGCCAGCCCGGCGAAGGCCGCCTGCAGCGGCGCGCGGGCGTCGTGGTTGCCGGGCAGCAGCGCCAGCGTCAGCCCGGCGTCCAGCAGCGGCCGCAGCAGCTCGCGCAGCTGCTCGTATTCGTCGGGGTGGCCGGCATCGACCAGGTCGCCGCTGATCAGCACGGCCACCGGCCGCGGCCGGATCTGCAGCACGCGGCCCACCGCATGGCGCAGCGCCGCCGCGGTGTCGATGCGGCCGGCGATCAGCCGGCCGGGGCGGGTGATATGGAGGTCGCTGAGCTGAACCAGCAGGTAGGGCGTGGCGTCCATGGCCGCCACTCTAGCGGCGCCATGGCAGGGCTCGGGGCCGGGCATTGAGGGTAAAACTCACTTGCGCGGGTTTGAGGCGCTGCCGATCAGCCTAGTGCTGGGCCAGGTCAGGCCAACGGGAAAAGCAAAGCCCCGACCGACCTGAGGTCCGTCGGGGCGAAGCGCGCCTCACGCCGCCCTGGACACACCCGCTCGGGTGCGTGGGGCTGCGGCGTTGATCACAGCGCAGGCGGCCTGTCTGGCGACTCCCTGGCGGGAGACGCATCGCGGGCCTGCGGGCGTCGCGGACGGCACGCGTACCGTCTCGCCAGGGGCCGCAGCGTTGCCGGGGGCCGTGCACTGGTGACGGGGTGAATCATCGCTGCGGGCCGGCGTGAACAAAGCCGCAATCAGCGCGGGGCAGGCCGGCTTATTCGGGCCAGTGCGATCAATGCCCGTGCGCGGGCTTGGCCGCACCCGGCGCGCGGACGGGGGCCTGCACTTCGATGCGTTCGCGCTTGCCGGCGGCATCTTCGACCACCAGCGTCAGCGACAGCGTGCTGCCGGCGTGCAGGGCTTGTTGCAGATCCATCAGCATGACGTGGTAGCCGCCGGGCTTGAGCTCGACGGCCTGGCCGGCGGGCAAAGCCAGCGAGGGCACGGCGCGCATCGTCATGACGCCGTCGCGCATGGCCATCTCATGGATCTCGGCGATGGGCACGCCGGCTGCGCTGACGGCCACCAGCCGCGCGTCTCGGGCCGAGGTGATCTGCAGGAAAGCGCCGGTGGCATTCTGTTGGGCGACGGTGGCGCGCACCCAAGCGTCCTTGACGACGACTTGGGCAGCAGCCGGCACGGCGGCGCCGGCGATCAGGGTGGCGAGCAGCAGGGGAGGCAGTTTCATGTGGTTGCTCCAGGGTTGTGGGCAGGGGGCGGGGACAGGTGGGCGCGCTCCCGACCCAAAGCCCGTCAGGCTCCTGGGCGTCCCAAGCCGGGCGCGCGTTCAGGTGGACGGGCAGGTCGAGGCACAGCGGGTCAGGCGGGTTTGTGTTTGCGGGGCAGCAGGCGTGTCAGGGCCTCGACAGCCAGCATCGCCAGCAGGCTCCAGCCAAACACCGGCATGGCGTAGGCCAGGCCGGCCATCAGCGGCCACAGCCACAGCGGGGCTTGCCTGAGGTGGCGGTTGGGCAGCGCTGGCGCGCCCACCTTGCCGCGCGGGCGGCGCTGCCACCACATGACCAGGCCGGAGACGACGGAGAACACGGCCGCCAGCGCCGCCAGCGCGAGCAAGACCTGGTTCCACACGCCGAACTCGCCGCGGTGGAAGGGGATGCCCACGGCGGTGGCGCGGGCCAGCGTGGGGAAGCCCTCCCAGCCGCTGCTGAAGAGGGTGGCGCCGCTGCGCGCATCCAGCGCGAGGCTGAAGCGGCGGGTGGGCTGGGTGCGGTCGAAGTTCTCGATGCGCCACACGCCATTGGCACCGGCCGGCGGCGTGATCTGCATGGCGATGTCAGGCGCCTGGGCGCGGCTGCGTTCCAGCACGGCTTGCCAGCTCAGCGGCGGGCCGTCGCCGGGCGCGGAGCGCAGCGACTTCGGCGCCTTGGGTGCGTCCTGGCCCAGCGCGCTCTGCAGCTCGCGGAAGCGCTTGCCGCTGTGCTCGGACCAGGTCAGCCCGGTGACCAGCACGACGGCCAGCACCAGCCCCAGCGCGAGGGCAACGACGGCATGCAGGTCGCGCCAGGTGGCGCGACCGCGGCCCCAGCGGGGGATGAGCGCCCGCCAGCCCGCGCCGCCGCGCGCCTGTGGCTTGGGCCACCACATGACCAGCCCGGTGGCGAACAGCACCAGCATCCAGCTGGCACCCAGCTCGATGAGCCAGCGCCAGCCGGCGCCCTGCAGTGCGGTGGAATGCAGCTTCTTGGCCCAGGTCTTGAATCGCGCCATCTCCTGCAACTGGCCCAGCACCTGGCCCGTGTAGGGGTCCACATAGACGATGCTGCCTGACGGCAGGCCGTGGTCGTGTTCTGCGGTGCCGTGATGGGCATGCGGCGCGCGCAGCCAGACCTGCGTGCTGTCGTGTGCTGCATGGGCGGGCACGACGTAGCGCAGCGCCGCATCGGGGGCCGCGGCCAGCGCGGCCTGCACCTGCGCATCCAGCGGCAGGCGCTGCGAACCCACGGCGACGCGGTCCACATCCGCATGCCGACAGGCCTCGATCTGCGGCGTGAAGACGTAGAGCAGGCCGGTCAGTGCGGCGAACAGGATGATGGGCGAGCTGATGAGCCCGGCCCAGAAGTGCACGCGCCAGAACAGCCGGTTCAGCGCGGACGACGAGGAGATGGCGCTCATGGATGCCTCCTTCAGCGTGTGAAGCGCAGTTCGACGAACAGCGTGCGGCCCGGGTAGGGGTGGCTCTGGTAGGCGTGCTGGTCGGTCAGGTTGTTGACGCCCAGCGCCAGCTCCAGATGCGGCGTGAACTTGTAGGCGCCGCGCACATCGAGCTGGTTGAGCTTGGAGACGCCGCCGTAGACGTTGGGGTTGACGTCGAGGTTGTAGGTGTCGTTGTAGGCCCGGCCCTGGTGGCGCCAGCCGCTGGCGAACAGCCATTGGCCATTGGGCCGGTAGCTGGCCTGCAGTGCGGCGCGGGTGCGTGGCACGCGCAGCCACCATTTGCCGACCATGGCGGGGTCTTTGGCGTTGGCGGTCACCTCGCTGCGGAAGGTGTAGGCCGCGCTGGCTTCCAGCGCCAGGCCCTTGAGCATGAGGTCCTGCGCCTGCCAGGCCAGCTCGATGCCGTGGGTCTTCACGCGTTCCACGTTCTGCACGCAGGTGTAGCTGCTGGCGCCCGTGGCGGTGGTCTTGCAGACGGAGGCGTCGGTGGTGGACTGGCGCAGGATGGCGTCGCGCACGGCGTCCCAGTACAGCGACACACGCAGGCGCTGGCGGTCGCCCTCTTGCTCGACGCTCAGCTCGAAGGCGTCGCCCGTCTCGGCCTTCAGCGTGGGGTCGGACAGCGTCTGGCTGGTGGCGGTGACGGTGCCGTTGTAGAGCTCCTCCACGTTGGGGAAGCGCACGCCGCGGCCGAGGCTGGCCTTGAGCAGCAGGCGGTCGGTCGCGGCCCAGCTCAGCGCGGCCTTGGGGGAGCTGCCGGTGAGCGTGCGGCCCGGGTAGTCGACCGTCACGCCGCCACCGAGCTGGCGGCCGGCGAAGGTTTTGAACCGCTCCTCGCGCCAGCCCAGCGTCAGCAGCCAGTCGTCGGCCACGCGCCAGGCGTCCTGCAGGTAGAGCGCGGTGAGGGTGGTCTCGCCACCGTAGAACTGGCTTTGCGTACCGGTGTCGTTGCGCCAGTCCCCGCTTGCGGCGACGCTGTTGACGCGGTTGTCGAGCCGGTAGCCGTTGCGGTGCAGGCCCAGCGCCAGCGTGTGGCGGCCGTTGCCCCAGTCGCCGGCCGTGGGCGTGTAGCTGGCCTGCACCTCGGCCGTGTTCCAGCCCGTGCCGTCGCGCAGCGTCAGGCTGCCCGCGCCGCCGTTGGCCGCCACGGGATCGGGGTTGCTGGCCTGGCGGTTGGCGTCCTTGAGGATGCGGTAGTCCGACACCACCAGCGAGCCGTTCCAGCCCGGGCCGCGCTTGGTCTTGAGGGTGGCGCCCAACTGCTGGTGGGTCTCCAGCCGCGCGGAGGGAGCGAAGGCGCTGGTGGGGATGTTGAAGCGGTTCGTGCCGTCGCTCACCACGCCGGACCAGACGGTGTTGCCTGCCGCATCGCGCAGCCAGCTCTGGTTGCGCGTCTTGGTGTCGTTGTGCCACCAGGAGGCCATGGCGCTGGCCTCCAGTGTGGGCGTGAGCATCAGGCCGCCGCGCAGGTTGAGCGTGTCCTGCACCGTGTGGTCGATGGCGCCGGCGTTGGCGCCGAACACGGCGCGCTTCAAGCCCTTGGGGTCGGTGTCGTAGACGATGCCGGTGACGGTGGTGGCCGTGCCCGTCACGGTGGGAAAGCTGCCGGCCGCGTTGGCGACCACGGTTTGCCACTGCATGGGCTGGCCGGTGGCGTCCTGGTGGTTCAGGTCGGCGCTCAGCCACAGGCCGCTCTCAAAGCGGTTGGCGAGGTGCAGCGAGAACTGGCCGCTGTTGTAACGCTCGGCCTGGCCGTACTGCTTGAAGTTCTGGCTGCTGGCGATCAGGCGGCCCGACAGCTCGAAGCCCTGCGGCACACGCTGGCTCACGGCCACCGTGGTGCCGATGGAGTTGCCCGGGAACAGCGCCGAGAACGGGCCCCACAGCAGGTCCACGCGGGCGATGGCCTCGGGCGAGATCATGTTCCAGCGCGGTGCATCGAAGCGGCCGAGGAAGTTGCTGATCAGGTAACCGTCCAGGTAGACCAGTGCGCGCGAGGGCTGCAGCGTGCCGAAGCTGCGGCCGGCCAGCAGCGCGTTGCGGTCGCCGAGGTAGCGCTTGCGCACGGTGGTGCCGGGCGCGTAGTTCAGCGCGTCCTCGGGGTTGAAGAGGTTTTGCTCGCGCAACTGGGCGGCCGTCTTGCTGGCGGTGGTGCCGGGCACGGTGGCCGGCAGGCCGGTCTTGGTGGCGCTGCCGTTGACGGTGACGGGGGCGAGCTGGGTGTCGGTGGCCACGCCTTGGGCGTGCGCAATGGTGGCGAGGCAGGCGAGCGCCAGCCCCGTGAGGGTGTGCTTGTGCATGACAACTGCAGTGATCGGAGTCGGCCCCAGCCAGTGCGGCATGGGGCGGCGCCCGGGGCCGTCAGGCTGCCGGGGCGGGCGGATTGCTCAGATCAATGCCGGGGCGGCGCCCGCGCGCTGGCGGGGCGCCATGCGTGGGCGGTGACCGGGGCGGTCCAGAAGCGCTCAGGGGCTTCGAAGCCCAACTCGCTGCGCAGTGGCTGCGCCACGGGCGAAGGTGGCGGCGCAAGGTCGGTCGCCGTGAGGTGGCAGGCCGGGCAGTGGCCCTTGGCCAGCAGGTCCAGCGCCGCCTCGATGGGCTTGCGGTTGTCTGCCTGCTTGGCGGCGCTTGGCGCGCGGCAGATGTCCTGCCAGGCCGAAGCGTCACCGCGCGCATGGGCCAGTGCTGCGCTCAAGCCCGGCGCCAGCACGCCCAGCACGAACACGGCCAGCCACCACCAGGATTGGCGGCGCGCGCGGGCATGGGTCAGCTCAGACATGGCGGGCGGCATTCTAGGAGCCCGACAGGTTCCTAGGAGCCTGCCCGTGCCAATGGCCGCTGGCGTGCCCACCGCGTCAGGGCTTGAGCAGCTCGGCCAGGGTGCGCGCGACGACCTGGGTGGCGCGCAGCAGGTCGGCGAGGTCCAGGTGCTCATCGGCGCGCTTGGCATTGCTCTGCAGCACCGTGCGCGGGCCGGCGCCGTAGATGGCCGCCGGGATGCCGTGAGCGGTGTAGAGGCGCACGTCGGTGTAGAGCGGTGTGCCGGACGTCGGGATGGGCTCGCCGAATACCGCCTCGCCGTGCTTGCGCAGCGCGGCGATCAGCGGTGCCGCGCCGGGCAGCGGCTGCATCGAATGGGCCAGCAGCAGGCGTTTGATGTCCAGCCGTATGCCCGGGCAGGCGGCGACGGTCTGCGCGATGAGCGCGCGCACCTCGGCTTCCACGGCGGCGGGGTCTTCCTCTGGGATCATGCGCCGGTCCAGCTTCAGCACGACCTTGCCCGGCACGACGTTGGTGTTGCTGCCGCCTTCGATGCGGCCCACGTTCAGGTAGGGGTGGGTGATGCCGGGCACCTCGGAGCGCCGCGTGCGCAGCACGTCGTTGTGCGCGTACAGCGCGGTCAGCAACTTGTTGGCGGCCTGCAGCGCGTCGATGCCGCTGCTCGGATAGGCGGCATGCGAGGCCAGGCCGGTGAGCGTCACCTCCAGCTGCAGGCAGCCGTTGTGGGCGGTGACGACCTGGTAGCTGAAACCGGCGGCAATCAGGTAGTCGGGCTTGGTCAATCCTTGGGCCAGCAGCCAGCCCGGGCCCAGTTCGCCGCCGAACTCCTCGTCGTAGGTGAAGTGCAGCTCCACCGCGCCCTTGAGCGGCAGGCCGGCGTTCTTCAGCGCCAGCAACGCAAAGGTGTAGGTCGCGAAGTCGCTCTTGCTGACCGCGGCGGCGCGGCCGTAGAGCTTGCCGTCGACGAGGCGGGGCGCCGGGCTGCCGCCAGGGGCCGCCGCGTCGGCTTTGGCGGCCGGGTAGACGATGTCGGCACCGTAGGGGTCGTGCGTCCAGCCCTCGCCTGGCGGCACCACGTCGCCATGCGCGTTGAGCGCAATCGTCGGGCCGTCGTTGCTGAAGCGGTGGCGGACGATCAGGTTGGTGATGGACTGCATGCCCGCTGCCTGCACATCGGCAGCGGGCACGGCGTGCTTCTCGACGGTGAAGCCCAGCTCGGTCAGCAGCTCCGCCGTGCGGTCGGCGTGCGGCGCGTTGTTGCCGGGCGGGGTGTCGGTGGGGATGCGGACCAGGGCCTGGAGGAAGCGGACCTCGTCGGCGAAGCGGGCCTCGATGGAGGCGTCGAGATGCTCAGTCATGCAGGTGCTCGATCAGTTGCTGGAAGGCCGCGATGGCCAGCTCGGCGTCGTCCGCCGTGACGGATTCCAACGGGTTGTGGCTGATGCCGCCATTGCCGCCGCGCACGAACAGCATGGCCTGCGCAAGCAGCTCGTGCAGCTTCATCGCGTCGTGGCCGGCGCCCGATGGCAGGCGGTGGATGGGCAGGCCCAGTGCGGTGACGGCCGCCTCCCAGCGCGCCTGCCAGGCGGCGTCGCTCGGCGCGGCATTGGCGGCCAGTGTGGGCTGCAGCGTGAAGCTCAGGCCGCGGCGCTGGCAGATTTCTGCGAGCTTGGCGCGCACGTCGGCATCCAGCGCGTCGCGGGCCGCGTCGGTCGTCGCGCGCAGGTCCAGGCTGAAGCGGCAGCGGCCGGGGATGACGTTGGTGGAGCCGGATGGCACCTCCAGCATGCCCACCGTGCCCACCACGTCGGGCACGGCGGCGGCGCGCTGCTCGACGTACAGGATCAGCTCGGCCACGGCCGCTGCCGCGTCCCGGCGCTGCCCCATGGGCGTGGTGCCGGCATGGCTGGCCAGGCCGATGACCTCGCCGGTGTAGCGCCGGCTGCCGTTGATGCTGGTGACGATGCCCAGCGGCAGGTCCAGGGCGTCCAGCACCGGGCCTTGCTCGATGTGGACCTCAACGAAGCCGAGATAGCGCGACGGGTCGCGCCGGCAGGCCGCGATGGCATCCAGGGTGCCCGGCAGTCCCGCTGCCTGCATGGCCTCGCGCAGCGTCGTGCCCGCGGCGTCGGTGGTGTCCAGCCAGGCCGGGTCGAAGCCGCCGATGAGTGCGCTGGCGGCCAGGAAATCGGCCGGGAAGCGCTGGCATTCCTCTTCCGAGAAGCCCACCACCTCGATGCCAAACGGCAGGCGCCGCTGCAAGCGGTGCAGCTCGCGCACTGCCAGCATGGGCACGAAGATGCCCAGCCGCCCGTCGAAGCGGCCGGCGCGGCGCACGGTGTCGTAGTGGCTGCCGGTCAGCAGGCGCGTGTCCGTCGTGCCGTGGTAGATGCCCACCACATTGCCCACCGCGTCGCGGCTGACCGCGTCGAAGCCGCAGGCGCGCATCCAGGCCATCAGCTGCTCGGCGACGGCGCTGTGCGCGGGCGTGGCGTAGGTGCAGGTCAGGAAGTCTGCGGTGTCGCTGTGGCGCGCGAGTTCGGCAGCCCAGTCCCACAGCTGCTCGCCCAGCAGCGGCCGCATGCCGAACTTGTCGTTGAGGCGGAGTTCGGCAATGCGGTGGATCTGCCGCAGGCATTCGGCCCGCTCCAGGTCCGGATGCGCGTGCAACCGGCGCTCGAAGGTGGCGATGATGTCTTGCCGCGTCAGCCCCAGGCCGCGCGGCCCGCGCACGGCGAGGATGAAGGGCCAGCCGAAGCGCGCGTTGTAGTCGGCGTTGAGTCGCTGCAGCTTGGCGAACTCCTCCGGCGTGCAGGCCGTCAGCCCCGCCCTGTGCTGCTCGTTCGTGGACTCCGCCGTGAGCTCACCCGCCACGGCGGCCTTGCCGGCCAGCTCGGGGTGGGCGCGGATCAGGCCCAACTGCTCGTCCAGCGAGGCCTCGCGCACGACGCGGGCCAGCGCCACCTTCAGCGCGGCCAGCGACTTGAATGGGCGAGCCGACGCCGCGCGCTCGGCGATCCACGGCGAGTGTTCATAGGTGCCGTCCAGCGCGCGGACGAAGTCGGCCGCGCTGGCCGCGTTGAGTTGATCCAGGGTCATCATTCCCACACGAAAGCGGTTTTGGCGTCGAAGGGGTGGGTGGACTTCCAGTGCCGCGCGATGTCCAGCCGCCGGCACACCCACACGCGGTCGTGCGACTCGATGTGGTCGAGGAAACGCTGCAGTGCCCGCATGCGTCCCGGCCGGCCCAGCAGCCGGCAATGCATGCCGATGCTCATCATCTTCGGGCGCTCGGCGCCTTCCGCGTACAGCAGGTCGAAGGTGTCCTTGAGGTACTCGAAGAAGGGCTCGCCGTGGCTGAAACCCTGCGGCAACGCAAAGCGCATGTCGTTGCAGTCCAGCGTGTAGGGCACGACCAGGTGCGGCGCCAGGCTGCCGTCCGTCTTGCGCACCTGCAGCCAAAAGGGCAGGTCGTCGCCGTAGTAGTCGCTGTCGTACTCGAAGCCGCCGAAGTCGGCCACCAGGCGGCGCGTGTTGGGGCTGTCGCGGCCGGTGTACCAGCCCAGGCCGTGCGGGTCGCGGCCCAGCGTCAGGCGCTGCAGCGACGCCATGGCCTGCGCCATGTGGTCGCGCTCGGTGTCCTCGTCGACGTTCTGGTAGTGGATCCAGCGCCAGCCGTGCGAGGCGATCTCGTGGTTGAGCTCGACGAAGGCCTGGGTCACGTCGGTGTGCCGCTCCAGCGCCATGCCGACGCCGAACACGGTCAGCGGCAGCGCGCGCTGCTCGAACTCGCGCAGCAGCCGCCAGACACCCACGCGCGAGCCGTACTCGTAGATGCTCTCCATGCTGAGGTGCCGGGCCGGGTAGCTGGCGGGGTTGGCCATCTCGGACAGGAACTGCTCGCTGCCGGCATCGCCGTGCAGCACCGAGTTCTCGCCGCCCTCTTCGTAGTTCAGCACGAACTGCACGGCCACGCGGGCCTGGCCCGGCCATTGCGCATGCGGTGGGTTCTCGCCGTAGCCGATCAGGTCGCGGGGGTAGCGTGCAATGCTCATCCCTACACTTTGCATCAAGCCGCATGCGGCAACGCTGAACGAAATCCCGATGGGCAAACTGACAACACACGTGCTCGATACCGCCAACGGCTGTCCCGCGGCCGGCATGGGCGTGAGGCTGTACCGCTTCGATGCGCAAGGCCCCAAATGGCTGCGCAGCCTGCACCTCAATGAGGATGGCCGCGCCGACGCTGCGGTGCTGGAGGGGGCCGACTTCCTGCCCGGCCGCTACCGGCTGGTGTTCGAGGTGGCGGCCTACTTCCGTGCGCGCGGCGAGACGCTGCCCGAGCCGGCCTTTCTGGACGAGGTGCCGCTGGACTTCGGCATTGCCGACGCGACCAGCCACTACCACGTGCCGCTGCTGGCGTCGCCGTGGAGCTACTCGACCTACCGTGGCAGCTGACATGGCGCCCCGCGCCCAAGCTGGTCACGCTGGACGCGCAGCAGGCTCGTCGCCCGCGCTGGGGGGCTGCGATGGTGGGCCGGCTTGGGCGCGGCACGGCGCTCGGCCGCAACAGCCATGAGTGCGCAGCAGATTCTCGTCACCGTCGTCCGCACCAGCGGCAGCGTGCCGCGCGAGGTGGGCGCCTGGATGCTGGTGACGGCCGAGGGTTTGAGCGGCACGGTGGGCGGCGGGCATCTGGAGTTCGACGCCATTGCCCGCGCGCGCGCCGCGCTGGCCGGCGGCGCGTTGGAGCCCGAGGTGCGCTATCCACTGGGCCCTGGGTTGGGACAGTGCTGTGGCGGGGTGGTGTGGCTGCGCTTCGAGCCCGTGGCCGCGGGCGCGCCCCCCCGGCTGCCAGCCGACTCGCTGCGGCCGCTGGCGCTGTTCGGCGCCGGGCATGTGGGCCGCGCCATTGCCCGCATCGCCCGAGACCTGCCGTTGGCGCTGCACTGGGTGGACAGCCGCGCGGACCAGTTTCCGGCCGACCCGCCCCCGGCGCATTGGCGCCAGGAGGCGGTGGATCCCATCGCCGACGCGGTGCCCGACCTCGCACCGCGCTCGGCCGTGCTGATCATGAGCTACAGCCACGCCGAGGACTTCAACCTCGTCGCCGCCTGCCTGAAGCGCCAGCGTGAACGCGGCGACTTGGCCTTCATCGGCATGATAGGCAGCCGCACCAAATGGGCCAGCTTTCGGCATAGGCTGCAGGCGCGCGGCTTCGGCGCTGCCGAGCTGGACCGGGTGGTGTGCCCCATCGGCGTGCCTGGCGTGGCGGGCAAGCAACCGGCCGTCATCGCGGTGGCGGTGCTGGCGCAGATCCTTGCGCTGCCTGCATAAACTCGCGCCCAGTCGCAGCGGTGTCGGGGGCCCGATCGTCGTCAGCCCCTGCGGACGCGACGCTTCCCGCCCCACAGCACCCGCCGTGGTGGGGCGGTTCGAGATCACCACCGCGTCATGGACATCTACCTGCTCGACTGGGCCAATCTGCTGCTGCGTTGGCTGCACGTCATCACCGTCATTGCCTGGATAGGCGCGTCGTTCTATTTCGTCTGGCTGGACAACCACCTCGTCCCGCCGAGTGCCCCCGACTTGAAGGCCAAGGGCGTGGACGGCGAGCTGTGGGCGGTGCACGGCGGCGGCTTCTACAACCCGCAGAAGTACCTCGTCGCGCCGGCCAACCTTCCCGAGAAGCTGCATTGGTTCTACTGGGAGAGCTACTGGACCTGGATGAGCGGCTTCGCGCTGTTCGTCGTGCTCTACCTGTTCAACGCCAGCCAGATGCTGATCGACCCGCGCGTGTACGCCTGGGGCGCGCCCTGGCAGGCAGTGCTGGCGGCGCTGGCCTTCCTGGTGGTGGGGACGGTGGTGTACGAAATCGCCTGCCACACGCTGGGCCGCACCCGGGACGGCGGCATCGGCAACGACGGCCGCGTGTTGGCCGTGGTGGCGGTGTTTGTCGTGGCGGCGAGCTGGCTGGCTTGCCAGCTGTTTGCCGGCCGCGCGGCCTTTCTCATCGTCGGCGCCACGCTGGCGACCCTGATGACGGCCAACGTGGCGCACTGGATCATCCCTGGCCAGAGGAAGGTCATCGCGCAGATGCGCGCCGGGCACAAGCCCGACCCCCTGCATGGCCAGCGCGGCAAGCAGCGCAGCGTGCACAACACCTACTTCGGTCTGCCGGTGCTGATTGCGATGCTCAGCAACCACTACGGCATGCTTTATCAGCATCCGCACAACTGGCTGGTGCTGTGCGTGCTGATGGCCGCGGGCGTGGCCATCCGCGTGTTTTTCGTGAAGCGGCACAAGGGCGTCAACAGCTGGGGCACCGTGGCCCTCGCGCTGGCGCTGCTGGGGGGCCTCATTGCCTGGATGGCGCCGCGCCCGCAGCCCGTCGCCCCGGGGGTGAGCGCGCCGGTCGCGCTGGCCCAGGTGCAGGCCATCGCCGCGCAACGCTGCCTGGCTTGCCATAGGGGTGAGGCGGCGCAGAAGGGCGTGCGGCTGGACTCGGCCGAGGCGCTGGTGGCGCGCAAGGCGCAGATCCACCAGCAGGTGGCCGTGCAGCGCCTGATGCCGCTGAACAATGCCACCGCCATGACCGAAGACGAGCGCGCGCTGATGGGCCGCTGGGCGCTGCAGCCATGACGCTGGAGCCGCGCGCGCTGCTGCGCCAGCTGCACGACGCTGCCGTCGCGCGCGCGCTGCCGGGGCGCATGCTTGCGGCGCATCTGCCACCCCCGCCCCAGGGGCGCACCGTCGTGCTCGGCGCCGGCAAGGCCGGCGGCGCGATGGCCCAGGCGCTCGAAGCGGCCTGGCCGGCCGACGCGCCGCTGACGGGCCTGGTCATCACCCGCTATGGCCATGTGCCGCCCAGCTGGCGGCCGGGCCGGCTGGAGGTGGTGGAGGCCGCCCATCCCGTGCCCGACGCCGCCGGCCTGGCCGCCACCGGGCGGCTGCTGGCGCTGACCCGTGGCCTGACGGCCGACGACCTGGTCATCTGCCTGATTTCCGGCGGCGGTTCGGCGCTGCTGAGCCTGCCGGCGCCGGGCCTCACGCTGGCGGACAAGCAGGCCGTCAACCGCGCGCTGCTGGCCAGCGGCGCGTCCATCGCCGAGATGAATTGCGTGCGCAAGCACCTGTCCGCGATCAAGGGCGGACGCTTGGCGGCGGCCTGCGCGCCGGCGCGGGTGCTGACGCTGGCCATCAGCGACGTGCCGGGCGACGACTCGGCCGTCATCGCGTCTGGCCCCACCGTGGCCGATCCGACCACCTGCGCCGATGCGCTGGCCATCTGCCGTCGCTACGGCATCGAGCTGCCTGCGGCCGCGCGCGCCGGGCTCGAATCGGGCGCCTTCGAGACGCCCAAGCCCGGCGACGCCTGCCTGGCCGGCCACGAGCTGGCCTTGCTGGCGACGCCGCAGATGAGCCTGGACGCCGCCGCGTCACTGGCGCGCGAGCAAGGCCTGGCGGCGCACATCCTCAGCGACGCGATCGAGGGCGAGGCGCGCGTGGTGGGCGGCGTGCATGCGGCGCTGGCGCGTGCGGTCGCGCGGCGCGGCCAGCCCTTCGCCAGGCCTTGCGTGCTGCTGTCCGGCGGTGAAACCACGGTGACGGTGCGCGCCGGCGAGCCCGCAGGCCGGGGTGGCCGCGCGACCGAGTTCCTGCTGGGCTGCGCGCTGGCCTTGCAAGGCGAGCCGGGCGTGTGGGCCCTGGCGGCAGATACCGACGGCATCGACGGCGTCGGCCCGCACGCCGGCGCGCTGCTGACGCCCACCAGCCTCGCCCGCGCCCGCGCGCTGGGCCTCAACCCGCAGGCGCTGCTGGACGCGCATGACAGCGCCGGTTTCTTCGCGCCGCTGGGCGACCTGCTGACGCCCGGCCCCAGCTTCACCAATGTCAACGATTTCCGTGCATTGCTAATCGTTTAGCGGCGCTCAAGCGCGTCGTACCGGGCTTTTCTTGGTCCTAGACTGCAGCGGTCACCATCGTCTCGGAGGAACCGAATGACAGCTGCAGCGGAACGCTTCTTCGTCAAGCACAACGCCTTGCCCATGATGCCGGAAGTGGCAGCGCGGCTGCTGAAGAGCTTCGACGACGACAACGTGGGCCTGGCCCAGATCGCCGCGCTCATCGAGAAGGACGCCACCCTGGCCGCCAAGGTGCTGCGCTTGGCCAACTCGGCGCACTACAGCCCGTCGCGCCAGATCAGCACCGTCATGGACGCCGCCCATGCGTTGGGGCTGGAGACGCTGCGCAATCTGGCGATGGCGGCCTGTCTTGTTGGCGCTTTTCCCAAGGTGCAGGGGCTGGACCGCACGCTGTTCTGGCGCCACAGCATCGCGACGGCCAACTACGCCCGCATCCTGGCCGACATGTTGGGCGCCGACAGCGCCACGGCCGACACCGCCTACCTGGCCGGCCTGATGCTGCGCACCGGCCAGCTGCTGATGGCCGTCGAGGAGCCACAGCTGGTGGCCGACGTGGAGGCCCATGCCGCCGAGCCCGGCAGCCGCTTCTCGCTGGAGGAGAGCCGCTTGGGCTGCACCCATGCCGACGTGACCGCCGCGCTGGCGGCCCACTGGCGTTTCCCGGCACGCATGGTGGAGGCCTTCAAGGACGCCAACACGCCGCTGGAGATCCGACCGTTTTCGCTGATCGCGGCGGTGCTGCATTTGGCCGAGGTGCTGGCCGACGCCGCCGAGCATCACGACGAGCCGGTGCAGGCGCTGCGGGTGGCCGTGCCGGAGCTGGTCGAGCACCTGCACCTGGACCTGGAGCTGCTGGCCGCCAAGGTCGCCGCAGTCGGCGATCCATCGGCCGAGGTGGAGCAGATGCTGCACTGACGCCGGGGCCACAGAAGCCCGGGCGCGGCGCGCGTGGCGGGGCGGACAGTTACCATCCCGCCCCCATGCTGCAGACTCAAGTTCCGTCTCATGCCCGCGCCGTTTGAACTCCAGGTCGGCTGGCGCTACGTGCGCGCCGGCCGCGGTGGGCGGCGCAACCGCTTCATCAGCTTCATCTCCGGGGTGTCCATTCTGGGCATCGCGCTGGGGGTGGCGGCGCTGATCATCGTGCTGTCGGTGATGAACGGCTTCCAGCGCGAGGTGCGCGACCGCATGCTCAACGTCATCGCGCATGTGGAGCTGCTGGACCACGGCGGCCAGGCGCTGCCCGACTGGCAGGCCACGGCGGCCAAGGCGCGGCAGAACCCGGCCGTCATCGGCGCCGCGCCCTTCATCGCCACGCAAAGCCTCATCGCGCGCGGCGAGGACATGCGCGGCACCGTCATCCGCGGCATCTCGCCGGCCGACGAGGCACAGGTGACGGCGCTGGGCGCGCAGCTCAAGGACGGCGTGTTCGCGCAGCTGCAGCCGGGTGCCTGGCACATCGTTCTGGGGGCGGAGCTGGCCCGGCAGCTGGGCGTGGGCGTGGGCGACAAGATCACCGTGGTGGCCCCGGGCGGCCAGGTCACGCCGGCCGGCGTGGTGCCGCGGCTGCGAGCGTTCACCGTGGTCGGCACCTTCAGCGCCGGCCATTACGAGTACGACTCGGGGCTCGCGCTGGTGCATCTGGACGACGCGGCGCGGCTGTATCGCACCGGCGGGCCTACCGGCGTGCAGCTCAAGCTGCGCGACGTGCACGACGCCCGCCGCGTCGCCGCCGAGCTCTCCGCCAGCCTGGGCCCGGAGATCCTGGTGCGCGACTGGACGCGCGCCAACGCCAACTGGTTCGACGCGGTGCAGATCGAGAAGCGGCTCATGAGCATCATCCTGACGCTGATCGTCGCAGTTGCGGCCTTCAACCTGGTCTCCACGCTGGTGATGACGGTGACCGACAAGCAGAGCGACATCGCCATCCTGCGCACGCTGGGCGCGAGCCCCCGCTCCATCATGGGCATCTTCATCGTGCAGGGCGCCGTCGCCGGTGTCATCGGCACGCTGTCCGGCGTGGCGCTGGGCCTGCTGGTGGCCTACAACATCGACGTCATCGTGCCGGCCATCGAAGGCCTGCTGAACATCAGCTTCCTGCCCGGCAGCATCTACGTGATCAGCCAGATGCCCAGCGACCCGCAGCGTGCCGACATCGTGCCCATCGCGCTGGTGTCGCTGGCACTGTCCTTCCTCGCCACGCTCTACCCGAGCTGGCGCGCCAGCCGCGTGCAGCCGGCGGAGGCCCTGCGCTATGAGTGAGCTGGTGCTGCAAGCCAGCGGCGTGACGCGCCGCTTCAGCGAGGGCGGGCTGGACGTGACCGTGCTGCGCGGTGTGGACCTGGCGGTCAAGCCAGGCGAGACGCTGGCCATCGTCGGCGCGTCGGGCTCGGGCAAGTCCACGCTGCTGCATCTGTTGGGCGGACTCGATGCGCCCACGCAGGGCAGCGTGATGCTGATGGGCAAGTCGCTGGCCACGCTTGACGAGGCAGAGCGCGGCGTCTGGCGCAACCTGCACCTGGGCTTTGTCTACCAGTTCCATCACCTGCTGCCCGAGTTCACGGCGCTGGACAACGTTGCGATGCCGCTGCGCATCCGCCGTCAGGCGCCCGCGCAGGCGCGCGCGGCCGCTGCGGCGATGCTGGAGCGCGTCGGCCTCGGCGCGCGCCTGCAGCACCGGCCGGCCGAGCTTTCCGGCGGCGAGCGCCAGCGCGTGGCCATTGCGCGGGCCCTCGTCACGCGGCCGGCCTGCGTGTTGGCCGACGAGCCCACGGGCAACCTCGATCGCGACACGGCCGACGCGGTGTTCGCGCTGATGCTGGAGCGTGCCCGTGAGCTGGGCACGGCCTTCGTCCTCGTCACGCATGACCGCGACCTTGCGGCACGCTGCGACCGGCAGCTGCGTTTGGTCGCGGGACAATTTCAAGCATGAAGCCTCGTTTCATTCTCAAGCTCTCCTGCCCCGATCGCCCCGGCATCGTCCACGCCGTCACCGGTGTCTTGCTGCAGCAGGGCGGCAACATCCTCACGTCGCACCAGCATGGCGACGCGGACCATGCGCGCTTCTTCATGCGCATCGAGTTCGAGGCGGCGGCCGATGAGGCCGCGCTGCAGGCCGCCTTCGCGCCGCTGGCCCAGGAGTTCGCGATGGACTGGGAGCTGGTGGCGCGCAGCCGCAAGACCCGCGTGCTGCTGCTGGTGTCCAAGCTGGGGCACTGCCTGAACGACTTGCTGTTCCGCGTCCAGACCGGGCACCTCAACGTCGAGATCCCGGCCATCGTGTCCAATCACCGCGATTTCTACCAACTCGCGGCCTCGCACAACATTCCCTTTCACCACTTCCCGCTGCTGGGCGGCACCGCCGCGCAGAAGGCCGCGCAGGAGGCCAAGATCCGCGAGGTCATCGCCGACAACAAGATCGACCTGGTGGTGCTGGCGCGCTACATGCAGATCCTGTCGCCCGAGCTTTGCGCGGATTTGAGCGGCCGGGCCATCAACATCCACCACAGCTTCCTGCCCAGCTTCAAGGGTGCCAAGCCCTATCACCAGGCCTACGAACGCGGCGTCAAGCTCATCGGCGCCACGGCCCACTACGTGACCAGCGACCTGGACGAGGGCCCCATCATCGAGCAAGAGGTGGCCCGCATCGACCACAGCATGTCGCCCGAGCAGCTGGTGGGCATAGGCCGCGACATGGAATGCGTGGCGCTGGCGCGCGCCATCCAGTGGCATGCCGAGCACCGCGTGCTGCTGAACGGCAACCGCACGGTGGTGTTCCGCTGACAGGGCGCGGCAGTGTGGATTGACACCCACTGCCATCTCGACGCGGCCGAGTTCCACGCCGACCGTGATGCGGTCGCCGCCCGGGCGCGCGCCGCGGGCGTCACGCGGATCGTGCTGCCGGCCGTCGAGGCGGCCAACTTCGACAGCGTGCGCCTGCTGGCGATCCGCCAGGGCTGGGCCTATGCGCTGGGCATCCATCCGCTCTACGTGATGCGCGCCGCCGCAGGCGATCTTGCGCTGTTGGCCGACGCGCTGGCCACCCATCACATCGACCCGCGGCTGGTGGCCGTCGGCGAAATTGGCCTGGACTTCTTCGTCGCCGGCTTGGACGCGGCCACGCAGCAGCGCTTCTACGTCGAGCAGCTCAGGCTCGCCCAGCGCTTCGGGCTGCCGGTCATCCTGCATGTGCGCCGCAGCGCCGACCAATTGCTGGCGGGCCTGCGCCGCGTGGGCTTCACGCACGGCGGTATTGCCCATGCGTTCAACGGCAGCGAGCAACAGGCGCGGGCCTTCCTGGACCTCGGCTTCAAGCTGGGCTTTGGCGGCACGCTGACCTTCGAGCGCGCGCTGCAGATCCGCCGCCTGGCCGCCACGCTGCCCGAGGACGCGCTGGTGTTGGAGACCGACGCGCCGGACATCCCGCCGCACTGGCTCTACAAGACGGCCGAGCAGCGCGCCGCGGGCGAGACCGCGCGCAACGAGCCGGCCGAGCTGCCGCGCATTGCCGTGAGCCTGGCGGCGTTGCGCGGCTGGACGCTGGCGCGCACGGCCGAGGTCACGGCCGCCAATGCACGCGCGGCCTTGCCGCGGCTGGGCCGCCTGGCGCCGGCATGAGCATGCCGCCGCGCCTGGTGGGCCTGGCCCCGGTGTGGGACGCGCGGGCGCGGCTGCTGGTGCTGGGTAGCTTTCCCGGCTCAGCCTCGCTGCAGGCGGCGCAGTACTACGCCCATCCACGCAATGCCTTCTGGCCGGTGATGGCGGCGCTGCTGGAGCTGCAGGCGCTGCCAGGCATGGCTTACGAGGCGCGGCTGCAGGCCTTGCGCGATGGAGGCTTGGCGCTGTGGGACGCCGTGGCCGAATGCCGACGCCAGGGCAGCCTGGATGCGGCCATCGAGGCGGCCGAGCCCAGCGATCTGGCCGGCCTCGTCGCGCGCCTGCCGGCGCTGCGCGCCATCGCCTGCAACGGCGCGCTGGCGCATCGGCAGACGCTGCTGGCCCTGCCTGCGCCCGGCGTGCCGGTGCTGCGCCTGCCCTCCACCAGTGCGGCGCATGCGGGCCTGCGCCTGGCTGACAAGATCGCCGCTTGGCGCGCGGCCCTGGTGCCGCACCTGCGCTGACCTGGGATGATGGCTGCATGACATCCAAAGCCAAAAAATGGGCGCCTGCCACCCTGAGCGAGTTCGACGGCGTGCGCTACCTGCATCTGGACTCGATTTGGGTGCAGGGGGCCATGCGCATCCGCAAGCCCGACCAACTGGAGCTGGAGTACGTCCAGCGCATGTGCGCGTGGATGCTGTGGCGCGACCCGCCCGAGCTCGGCCAGGGCCATGCCGTGCAGCTGGGCCTCGGCGCGGCAGCGCTGACGCGCTTCTGCCACGGGCAGTTGAAGATGCGCACCACGGCGGTGGAGCTCAACCCGGAGGTCATCGCGGCCTGCCGGCAGTGGTTCCGGCTGCCGGCAGACGACCCGCGGCTGGCCGTGGTCAACGCCGATGCCGGAGACTGGGTCCACGACGACGCTCATCTGCAGACCGTGGATGTGCTGAACGTGGACCTCTATGACCACGAGGCCGCTGGCCCGGTGCTGGACGACGAAGCCTTCTACGCCGCCTGCCGCGGCGTGCTCGCGCATGGCGGGCTGATGACGGTCAACCTGTTCGGCCGCAGTGCCAGCTTTGCGCGCAGCGCGCTGCGCATCGCGCGCGCCTTCGGCTCGGATCAGGTCTGGAGCCTGGCGCCCACCAAGGAGGGCAACACCGTGGTCGTGGCCGCCCGCGGCGTGCAGGTGCCGCACCGCGACGTGCTGGAGCAGCGCGCGGCTAACATCGAATCGCGCTTCAAGCTGCCCGCGCGCAAATGGTTGCGCCTGGTGCGCCCGTTGCCGATGAGCATCCTCAACGCCCTCTGACCGCATCCCCCGATGTCCACCAAGCCCAAGCCCCTGGCTCCCGCTGCCAAGTCCGATGGCCGCCTGGAATGGCGCACGCTGCTGAAGTGGCTGCTGGAGGACGGGCTCATCGACGACGCCCAGTTCCAGCGCACCGAGCAGCGCTTGGGTGCAGGCGACAGCGCCCTGCACCCGCTGGTGCGGCTAGGGCATGCGAACCTGGTGCAACTGGCCACCGGCAAGCCGCTGGATGTGGACGCGCTGACCGAATGGCTGGCCGTGCGCGCGCGGTTGCCGTATCTGCGTATCGATCCGCTCAAGGTCGACGTGGGCCGCGTAGGCGACGTGATGTCCATAGGCTATGCCGAGGCCAAGCGCTGCCTGCCGGTGCAGTTCGGTGTGAACGACGTGACCATCGCGACGTCCGAGCCCTTCGACATCGGCTGGGTGGCGCAGATCGAATCGCATGTGCGCAAGCCGGTCAAGCTGGTGGTGGCCAATCCGCTGGACATCGCGCGCTACACGACCGAGTTCTTCACGCTGGCCCGCTCGGTGCGCGCCGCCACCAAGGCCGGCGAGCAGAGCCAGGTGGCCAGCTTCGAGCAGCTCGTGGAGCTTGGGCGCAGCAACAAGCAGCTGGACGCCAACGATCAGGGCGTGGTCCAGGTGGTCGACTGGCTGTGGCAGTACGCGTTCGATCAGCGCGCCAGCGACATCCACCTGGAGCCGCGCCGCGAAATGGGCGTGATTCGCTTCCGCATCGACGGTGTGCTGCACACGGTCTACCAGTTGCCGTCGACGGTCATGAGCGCGATGACCTCGCGCATCAAGCTGCTGGGCCGCATGGACGTGGTCGAGAAGCGCCGCCCGCTGGACGGCCGCATCAAGACGCGCAACCCGGCCGGCGAGGAGGTCGAGATGCGGCTGTCCACCCTGCCCACGGCCTTTGGCGAGAAGATGGTCATGCGCATCTTCGACCCCGAGACGGCGGTCAAGGATCTGGCTTCGCTGGGCTTTAGCCAGCACGACTCCGAGCGCTGGGAGAGCCTGGTCAAGCAGCCGCACGGCATCATCCTCGTGACCGGCCCCACCGGTAGCGGCAAGACGACGACGCTGTATTCCACGCTCAAGCGCCTGGCGACGGACGAGGTCAACGTGACCACCATCGAAGACCCGATCGAGATGATCGAGCCGGCCTTCAATCAGACCCAGGTGCAGAACCAACTGGACTTCGGCTTCGCCGAGGGCCTGCGGGCGCTGATGCGCCAGGACCCAGACATCATCATGGTCGGTGAGATCCGCGACCTGGAAACGGCCGAGATGGCCATCCAGGCGGCGCTGACCGGCCACCTGGTTTTCAGCACGCTGCACACCAACGACTCGGTCTCCGCGATCACGCGGCTGCAGGATCTGGGCGTGCCCAACTACCTGATCAGCGCCACCGTTATCGGTGTGCTGGCTCAGCGACTGGTGCGCACGCTGTGCCCGCACTGCAAGCAGCCCGACCCGCTGGTCACGCGCGAAAGCCTCAACGAGCTGGTCAGGCATTGGCGCTTGGGCGGCGGTGTGAAGCCCTACAAGCCGGTGGGCTGCCTGGAATGCCGCAACACCGGCTTCCGCGGCCGTGCGGGCCTCTATGAGTTGCTGACGCTGACCGAGGGCGTCAAGTCGTCAATGGACAATCTCGCCGCGCTGCGCCGCCAGGCCATGCAAGAAGGTCTGCGCCCGCTGCGGCTGGCCGGTGCGATGAAGGTGGCCGAAGGCGTGACCACCGTCGAGGAAGTGCTGCGCAGCACGCCGGCCTGGGAAGCATAGGGCGCTCGCCTGTGCCCGCTACGTGTAATCCTCAGCCTGGCACCACCCCCCCGCTGACAGAATCGCGACTCGCAGCCCGCGAGCCTTGTCGCGGGGCGCAGGAGACAACACACGATGAAAATCAAGAGTCAGCGGGACTTCTGGTCCGGCCTGCTATTCCTCGCCACGGGACTGGGATTTGCGTGGGGAGCGACCGAATACTCCTTCGGCACCTCTGCCCAGCCCGGTCCAGGCTACTTTCCGTTCGGGTTGGGTGTGCTGCTCGCCCTTCTGGGCGCGCTGGTGTTGTTCAAGGCGTTGACGCTGGAGTCCGAGGGGGGCGACCCCATCGGCAAGATCGCCTGGCGGCCGTTGCTGATCATCGTGGCGGCGATCACGTTGTTCGGCCTAGCGCTGCCGCGCTTGGGGCTGGCGATCACGCTGCCGCTGACCATCATCCTGGCCTCGCTGGCCGGACAGGAATTCCGCCTGCGTGATGTGCTGATCAACTGTGTGGTGCTGACTGTCGGCAGTTGGGCGCTCTTCATCCTGGGGCTGAAGCTGACCATTCCGCTCTGGCCCAGCTATCTCAACGGCTGAGGACGCACATGGACCTGCTGAACAACCTCGGGCTGGGCCTGCAGACCGCGCTGAGCCTGCAAAACCTCTTCTACGCCTTCTTCGGTGCGGTGCTGGGCACGCTGATCGGCGTGCTGCCTGGGCTTGGCCCGGTGGCGACCATCGCCATGCTGCTGCCGTCGGTCTACACGCTAGACGCGACGCCCGCACTCATCATGCTGGCTGGCATTTACTACGGTGCGCAGTACGGCGGCTCAACCACTGCCATTCTGATCAACGTGCCGGGCGAGTCGAGTTCGGTGGTGACCGCCATCGACGGCTACCAGATGGCGCGCCAAGGTCGCGCCGGCGCCGCGCTGGCAGCGGCAGGGCTGGGCAGCTTCTTTGCCGGCTGCGTGGGCACCATCATCATCGCGGCCTTCGCGCCGCCGCTGACCGAGCTGGCCTTCAAGTTCGGCTCGGCCGAATACTTTTCGCTGATGGTGCTGGGCTTGGTGGGGGCGGTGGTGCTGGCGTCCGGCTCGCTGCTGAAAGCCATTGCGATGATCGTGCTGGGCCTGCTGTTGGGGCAGATCAACACCGACGTCATCACCGGCACGGCGCGCTTCTCCTTCGACGTGCCAGAGCTGACCGACGGTATCGGCTTCGTCGTCATCGCGATGGGCGTGTTCGGCTTTGGCGAGATCATTGCCAACCTCGGCCAACCCGCCGAACAGCGCGAGGTCTTCACGAAAGAGGTCAAGGGGCTTTGGCCCACCCGCGAGGATTTCCAGGACGCCTGGCCCGCAGTCCTGCGCGGCACCGCGCTGGGTTCCGTGCTTGGCGTGCTGCCCGGCGGGGGCGCGCTGCTGGCCTCGTTTGCGTCCTACACCTTGGAGAAGAAGGTCACGCGGAACCCCCGCGTCCCATTCGGCAAGGGCGCCATACAGGGCGTGGCAGGTCCGGAGAGCGCCAACAATGCTGGCGCCCAGACCAGCTTCATTCCCATGCTGACCTTGGGCATCCCGCCCAACGCGGTAATGGCGCTGATGGTCGGTGCGATGACGATCAAAGGCATTCAGCCCGGCCCGCAGGTGATGACGAGCAATCCGGAACTGTTCTGGGGCCTGATCGCCTCGATGTGGTTGGGCAACCTGATGCTGATCGTGCTGAACCTGCCGCTGATCGGTATCTGGATCAAGCTGCTGACGGTGCCCTACAGGTTCCTGTTCCCGGCCATTGTGGTGTTCTGCTGCATCGGCACCTACTCGCTGAACAACAACAACTTCGACGTCTTCCTGACAGCCGGTTTTGCGTTGCTGGGCTATGCCTTCTACAAACTGAGCTGCGAACCCGCGCCGCTGCTGTTGGGTTTCATCCTAGGCCCCATGATGGAAGAGAACCTGCGCCGTGCGCTGCTGCTGGCTCGTGGTGACTGGAGCACCTTCCTGACGCGCCCCTTGTCTGCTGGCTTGCTGATTGCCGCGGCCTTGATGATCGTTGTCGTCATGCTCCCGTCGATCAAGAGCAAGCGGCAGGAGGCCTTCCAGGAAGAAGGATGACGGGAGTGACTGCCGCCTCTGATCACGTATTGGCCAATGCGGAAGGCGGCCACGGTCCCGCATCATGCAGGTTCGCCAGGGTGCAGACGGCGCCCCAGGGACCCCGGGGAGCGCTGTGCATGCGAGCAGGGTGCGACGAGCTTGCAGCGCCCGAAATTCTTGTGCTACAGTAGCGGGCTTCGCTGATCACGGCGCTGCGCTAAAGCGCAATGCAAGATCGGTGGGGTGGCGATTGAGAGGTTGCCAAGGCGAGAGAGTCGCCAAGTGCTTAGAAAAATTTTTGAAAAGCGCTTGACG
This sequence comes from Roseateles sp., assembly GCA_046294815.1. Lineage (GTDB taxonomy): Bacteria > Pseudomonadota > Gammaproteobacteria > Burkholderiales > Burkholderiaceae_C > Pelomonas. Next base: position 30,774 of record JBKBOJ010000038.1, read on the forward strand.
ACAGCTGCGAAAGTA